>NZ_LT629796.1:5432500-5754331 GCF_900106065.1 Pseudomonas mandelii | reverse complement strand
TTGCACAAAGACGCACCATGGGATGCCCCACCTTGTTACTGGACCGGAGTCGGTAACCCTCGACTGCATAACCCGGGCCACAACCTGTAATGACCAGAAACAAAAAACCCTGCATCTGGCACTTGCGTGATCAGAATACAGAGTTTTTTGGGTGGTGCCTGAGCTGTTTGAGCGCTTTACGCAAGCCTTACGCGGCGGCGAACAATTGCTCGCTGATTTGCGTGTGGGCATCGCTCATGGCTTTGGTGCGCACTTCGTCACCGTAGGCCAGGCCATGGGCACGAACAAACTCAATGTCGGTGATGCCGATGAAGCCGAACAGCACCTTCAAGTACTCTTCGTGCGCAACGCCAGTCGCCTGACCGGCATGCAGACCGCCGGACGTCGAGACGATCACGACTTTCTTGCCACCGCACAGGCCTTCAGGGCCCGCTTCGGTGTAGCGGAAGGTCTGGCCGGCAACGGCAATGCGGTCGATCCAGGCCTTGAGTTGGGTCGGGATGGTGAAGTTGTACATCGGCGCTGCGATGACAACGGCGTCGGCCGCGAGGAATTCGGCCAGGGTGGTGGCGCTGAGTTCGGCTTCGTGCTGTTGCGCGGCGTTGCGCAGTTCAGCGGTGGTGCCGGCGGCAACCAGGGTGGTGGCGGAGAAATGGCTGATGGCATCGGCGGCCAGGTCGCGGTAGGTCACCACCGCGGTTGGCTCGGCGGCTTGCCAGGCTTTGACGACTTCGCTGCTCAGCAGACGGGAAGCCGAGTTGTCACCAAGAATGCTCGAATCGATATGCAGCAGTTTCATAAGGGATCTCCAGGTGAGGATCGCCACCGGGCGATCTGATGGGGAGGATCCTACAGATGAAACCAATAGCTGATTAGTCCGCAACAATGCGATAGTTCGTCCCACTGATAGAACAATCGGATTTCCAATCATGCAAGACCTCAACGACCTTTACTATTTCGCCAAAGTGGTCGAAGCCGGTGGCTTCGCCGCAGCCGGGCGTTTGCTGGGGATTCCCAAGTCCCGATTGTCGCGGCGCATTGCCGAGCTGGAAGAACGCCTCGGCGCGCGCCTGCTGCAACGTACCACCCGGCAACTCAAGCTGACGGCGGTGGGCGAACGTTACCTGCGGCACTGTCAGGCGATGCTGCTGGAAGCCGAGATGGCCGATGAAGCCGTGGCGAGTATGTCCAGCGAACCTCGCGGACGCTTGCGGGTGTCCTGCCCCGTCGGGCTGGCCCACGAAATGCTGCCGACGGTGATCAGCCGCTTCCTCGAAAAACACCCTCAGGTGCAATTGGAAGTCATGCTGCTCAATCGCCGGGTCGACTTGGTCACCGAAGGCGTCGATGTCGCGCTGCGGGTCCGTGAGTTGGGCGATGAAGATCCGTTGCTGGTGACCCGTCGCTTGCGCCAGGCACAGATGGCGATGGTCGCCAGCCCGGCCTTCCTGCACGGGCGTGAGATCAACCACCCCGAAGACCTGAAATCCTTGCCGGTGCTTGGTGCGCTGGAAGCCGACCGCCTGGTGCACATTCGCATGCTCGATCAGCAGGGAAAAAGCTACGATTTGAGCCTGGAAGCGCGATTGGGCATTGACGATTTCATCGTGCGCAAGGCCTGCACGCTCGCCGGCCAGGGGTTCACCATGCTGCCGATGATGTATTGCGAACAGGAGCTGGAAAATGGTTCGCTGGTGCAGTTGCTACCCGACTGGTCATTGCCTGGCGGCTGGCTGCAAGCGGTCTACCCTCATCGGCGCGGGGTGATGCCGGCCGTGCGGGCCTGGATCGACCATTTGATCGAATCATTCAATGCCTGTGGGGACCGATTGATATGAAGGCTGGACGCATGAGCGAAGAGGACGTCGCGCAATTCTGTCTCGCGCTACCCGGTGCGCGGGAAGACTACAAGTGGGGAGGCGTTCGGGTGTTTTCGATTGCCGGGAACAAGATGTTCGCCTTGCAGAACCTGCGCGGCGATTCCCTGGCGTTCAAGGTCGACAAGGATCTGTTCCTCGGGCATTGCGACCGCCCGGGGATTCACCCGGCGCCGTACCTGGCGCGGGCCCAGTGGATCATCATGCAAACGCCCTACCCGCTGGGATCCGAGGAACTTCAGGCGTTGTTGCAACGTTCCCATCAACTGGTGGTGAGCAAGCTGCCCAAGCGCACCCAGGTCAGCCTGCTGCTTTAAAACAGCGCAAACAGATGCGCACCAAGAAACAGCTGGTCGATCCAGAACACTTGATGCATCAGCACAATGAGCCAGAACACCAGCTGGAACGAGACCTTGCGAGTCTTGTGCCGAAACACTTGCTGGGCCAGCAAGGCACCCGGCCAACCGCCCGCCAGCTCCACCGCGTGCAACACGTTCTCCGGTGTCCGCCAGCTGTCGGCGCGAGCCTTGCGCTTGTCGCTCCAGTACAGGAAGAACGCCAGCACGCTGACGATGCCGTAAGCCGCCAGCGGAATCAGCGACACCCCATGCAGCCACAACGACATCGAGCCTGTCAGCGGCAGCGCGCACAGGATCGCCAACACCAGCAATTTCAGCCGAGGGTGCTGGACCCGCTCGCCCCCGGACCTGCGTCCGGGATTGTTGCGCGCGCTGGAGTCATTCATGGGCGTGCGGCGGCCCAATCGACCCAGCCGAATTGCCAGGTGGCCAGGATGAACAGGCCGAACGCAATGCGATACCAGGCGAATGCCGCGTAGCTGTGGCTGCCGATGAACACCAGCAAGCCTCTGACGGCAATCATCGCGAAGATGAACGCCGTGACGAAGCCGATCGCAAACACCGGAAGATCAGCCGGTACGAACAGGTCGCGGTATTTGTAGCCCGAATACACCGCCGCACCGACCATGGTCGGCATCGCCAGAAAGAACGAGAACTCGGTGGCCGTCTTGCGCGACAACCCGAACAGCAAGCCGCCGATGATGGTCGAGCCGGAACGCGAGGTCCCGGGAATCATGGCCAGGCACTGGGCGAAACCGACTTTCAAGGCATCTTTCCAGGTGATTTCGTCGACAGTGTGGGCATGCACTTCATGCTGACGCTGCTCCGCCCACAACATCACGATCCCGCCCACAACCAACGCCGTGGCCACGGTGATCGGGTTGAACAGGTATTCGTGGATGAGATCGGCAAAAATCACCCCCAATACCACCGCAGGCAGGAAAGCGATCAACAGGTTGGCGGTAAAACGCCGGGCGTTTGGTTGTGTCGGCAAACCGACGACCACGTCGAAGATCTTTCGGCGAAATTCCCACACCACCGCCAGGATCGCCCCGAGCTGGATAATGATGTTGAAAGCCATCGCGCGTTCGCCACCGAAGTTGAGCAAGTCCGCGACTATGATTTGGTGACCGGTACTGGAAATGGGCAAAAATTCCGTCAGCCCTTCTACAACCCCTAAAATCAATGCCTGCAAGGCGGTCCAAAGTTCCATCAATCCCCCAAAGGCGATGCGCCAAGGCATGCCCCATTAGTTTTTTAAGCGTTCACCGCGCCAAGCGTAGCTGAAGTCCCGCGCGCAAAGGATCCAGACGGAGCCGTAAAAACTCCGTGAAAAATCAACTTGGATTCAGGTTTTTCCGCGCGGGGCCGAAATCCTATCAGACAAGCCCCGATAACGCTGCCGCGTAATGAGACTTGGGTCGTATAGGCCCGACCGGCAAAGCGTGGTTGGATGCTGGCAATCGTTTATTACAAGAAAAAGAAATCGGAGTGACAGCGTTATGAACAGCTTGCGCAGTGTGTCGATCAGCCGACGCTTGTGGCTCATCTTGATTGTGTCGGTATTGATGTTGTTGACGTTGGGCGTGTTGATGCTCAAGCAGATCCATACCGATCTATACCAGGCAAAAGCCCAGAAAACCCAGCACGTAGTGCAGACCGCCAGCGGCATTCTGACTTACTACCACGGCCTGGAAACCGCCGGCACACTCACCCGCGATGCCGCGCAGAAGCAGGCACTGACCGCCGTGCGCGGGCTGCGTTATGACCAGAACGACTATTTCTGGATCAACGACCTGACGCCGGTGATGGTGATGCACCCGGCCAACCCCAAACTCGATGGGCAA
The DNA here is from genome assembly GCF_900106065.1 of Pseudomonas mandelii. Lineage (NCBI taxonomy): Bacteria > Pseudomonadati > Pseudomonadota > Gammaproteobacteria > Pseudomonadales > Pseudomonadaceae > Pseudomonas > Pseudomonas mandelii. The sequence goes on along the minus strand of NZ_LT629796.1, from coordinate 5,750,248 downwards.
AACCTCTCGGCGATCCGCGACCCGGACGGTTTTGCGCTGTTCAACGAAATGGTGGCCGTCGCCAAGGCCAAAGGCGCCGGTACGGTCAACTACCGCTGGCCTAAGCCGGGCGCCAGCGACCCGGTCGGGAAAACCTCCTACGTCAAATTGTTCGAACCTTGGGGCTGGGTGATCGGTTCGGGCGTGTACATCGATGACATGCAGGCAGAGTTCTACGGCCAGGTCTGGAAGGCTTCGTTCGTCGGCCTGGTGATTGCGCTGATCATGGCGTTGCTGGTGATCATGATCGCTCGCAGTATCGTGCGACCGCTTCAGGACACGGTGAACGCCATGGCCAACATCGCCAGCGGCGAAAGCGATCTGACCCGCAGCCTCGACACCCATGGCCAGGATGAAGTCACGCAACTGGCCCGGCACTTCAATGCCTTCACTGCCAAACTGCGAGGGGTGATCAGCGAACTGCAAGTGTCCGCCAGCGCCCTGGGCCAGTCGTCCAGCGAACTGGGCAATGACGCCGCCCAGGCCCAGCAACGCAGTCAGCAACAGTCCCAGCAGATGGAGCTGGTGGCGACTGCGATCAACGAAGTGACTTACGGTGTGCAGGACGTGGCCAAGAATGCCGAGCATGCGGCCAGCGAAATGCGCGATGCCGAATCCCAGGCGCAGCAGGGGCAGATCAACATTGATGGCAGCTTGCAGCAGATCGACAAACTGTCCGGCACCATCGATCAAGCCGTGGAAGTGATTCGCACCCTGGCCGCTGAAAGCACCCAGATTGGCAGTGTCCTGGAGGTGATCCGCTCCATCGCCGAGCAAACCAACCTGCTGGCACTCAACGCCGCCATCGAGGCTGCCCGCGCCGGTGAACAAGGCCGTGGCTTTGCGGTGGTGGCCGATGAAGTGCGCCTGTTGGCCCAGCGTACCCAGAAGTCCACGGCGGAGATCCAGTCGATGATCGAGCGCCTGCAGACTCACTCCGAAGCAGCGGTGAAAGTGATCGGCGACAGCAGTCGAGCCTCGCAACTGACCATCGAACAGGCCGGTCTGGCCGGCGCCAGCCTCAATGCCATCGGCCAGGCGCTGCGCAACCTCAACGGGCTGAACGCCTCGATCGCCAGCGCGACCCTGCAGCAAGCCCATGTGGTGGAAGACATCAATCAGAACGTCACCCAGGCGGCAGGCTTGTCCCACAGCACCGCGCTGGCGGCCGAGCAATCGAGTGTGGCCAGCGTTCGGCTCAAGGACTTGAGCGAGCAGGTGAACAGCCTGCTCAAACAGTTCCGCGTGTAAAAGCAGACACAGAACCCTGTGGCGAGGGAGCTTGCTCCCGCTGGGCCGCGAAGCGGCCCTGAAATAGGCAATCCCGTTTTTTCAGGTAAACCGCTATAGCGCCTTTGCGACTGCTTCGCAGCCGAGCGGGAGCAAGCTCCCTCGCCACAAGTGTGCGTCAGACGCCAGTTTCGGGTTGCTAACGCATTGGCCTTCTCTCTGGGTACAATCCGCCCCCTCTTTCGTTTTCACCAAGGAACCCCCATGTCCGGCCTTGAACTGTTTGCCGCCACCCTCGGCGTGATCGCCGTCTGGTTGACGGTCAAACAGAACCCCTGGTGCTGGCCGATCGGCCTGGTCATGGTGCTGCTTTATAGCTGGATCTTTTTTGAAGTGAAGCTGTATTCGGACATGCTCCTGCAAGTGATCTACGCCGCGCTGCAGCTCTACGGCTGGTGGCAATGGACCCGCGCGGGCGAAGCCAATAGCGGCCGGCAGGTCAGTCGGCTTGAGAGCAAATCGATCGCTGCGGGCCTTGCGGCCGGTGCCATCGGCAGTCTGCTGCTGGGCGCCGCCATGGCGCACTGGACAGATGCCGCGCAGCCCTGGCTTGATGCTGCGCTGACCGGTTTCAGCCTTGTGGCGCAGTTATGGATGGCGCAAAAACGCGTGCAGTGCTGGCCGTTGTGGGTCGTCCTTGATGTGATTTTCGTCGGACTGTTCCTTTATAAAGGCATGTACCTGACTGCTGCCCTCTATGCGTTGTTCCTGTTGCTTGCCGTACAAGGCTGGCGTGAATGGCGCGCTGACCCGGCCTTGCACGCATGAAAGTGTTGGTACTCACTGGCCCGGAATCGAGCGGCAAGAGCTGGCTTTCGGGCGAGATACAAGCCAACTTTGGCGGCATATTGGTCGAAGAGTACGTTCGGCACTTTATCGAAAGCGAAGCCCGAGATACCCGCTACGATGACATTACATCGATAGCTCATGGCCAGCTTACGTGGGAGGACGAAGCGCGAGCCCGGCAACCGTCACTGCTGATTCTCGATACGCATCTACTCAGCAATATCCTTTGGAGTCGCACGTTGTTTAGCGATTGCCCGGCATGGATCGAGCAAGCATTGCTGGCCCGGCACTACGACCTGCATTTGCTGCTGAGCCCTGAAACGGTGGCCTGGCATGACGACGGGCAGCGGTGCCAGCCGCAACTGGCAGAACGCCAGGCGTTTTTTCAGGCCAGCCGTGCATGGCTTGATCTGCACCGCCAACCTTGTCAGGTGCTGCAAGGTGACTGGCAACAGCGCAAGGACGCCGCATTCGAGGCTGTGACACGTTTGCTCAAGGCCTGACCGGAGTGCCCCGCCCCGTAGCAACTGTCCATTCCTGAAACACCCAATCCCACGCAAACCCGCGAACTAAAGCGGCCCGAGCGTTCCTGCAAGAAAATGTTAAGCCACTGATACAACCTGCGTTCAACGCCCCCCAGCGTGCACCGCCGCCCGCATGGATGTCGTTTTTGCGTAGCTCTGTCTCAGTGGCGTTACACAATTTTTTTGACCACCCCGACAATTTAATTCAACCACTTGTTTTTAAACGAATAACCGAAAGCGGCACACCTTCTGCTCTCTACCTCGCAACGCTGATAAGGGCCAGCGTTCCATTTACAGAAGGAATTGCCGCCGTGGGGAAATTTGATAGAAGCATCTTTAGCCTGCTGATCGGATGCGCACTGGGCTCAACAGTCTGCCTGCCCGTGCAGGCTGACAACGGCATCATAACTATCAAACGTGATGTGCAGACCCGCAACGCAACCATCCCGCCGCTCATCCCCGACCCTAACCCCACGACCGTCAATGCCAACCCGTCCAGACAAATTCTCCAGCAAACGAACGAGTTGAGCGACGGCGATTTTGCCAACGTCGCCAGTGGTGCAGGCATCAACCGCCTGGTCACTCAAAACACTAACAACCTGGGCGGCAACATCAGCAACCAAACCCAACTGTCCAACCTCCCTGCCGGACGTTCGGGAAATTCAGGCAATGGCATTGCCAACATGGTCAATTCCAACATCCAGCAAGGCCTGGGTGCTCTGAAAATCATAACGGGAGACCGTTAAGATGAATCGTTCGCTGCTGATGATCGCCATGTTTTGCAGTGCATCGACCTTTGCCCAACCTCCCGTCATCAATAACGCCAACATCGACGGCTCGGGTATGCAGTACCAAGGCAACCTCACGGTCAACCAGGCGGCGGGCGATCTTCAGCAACAGGCCAACGCCCGGGCCATCGCTATTGGTACCAATGCCAGTGCGACCACGCAGATTCGCCAGCGTTTGCGCACCGTTGTCGACCCCAGAATTGATGCTCAGTCCAACATCCAGGGCGACTCCTTCAGTCACGGCAACGGCGTACTGGGTGTCAACCAGAGCGCGGGCGCCAGTAACCAGCAAGCCAACGCACTGCGGATAAGCATTAGTAAACAGCCGCAAAGCATCGACGACAGCGTCCTCATGCAACAGAACGTGGCGCTGCTCAACAACTCCGATCCAACTGACTCTGCACCAGGCCATCGCCAGGTCACTACCAGTGACCAGGCATTCACCGGTAGCCGTGGGGTGATCCAGTTGAATCAGAGCGCCGGGGTGGGAAACCGAATGGCCAATACCCTGAGCGTAAGGGTCGTGGATTGACCCGAAAAGGTAAGAAACAACACTTAACCTAAAATAAAGTACGGAGAATCACCATGAAACCTTCGATGGCACTAAAGCCTCTGGTTTTCGCAATTGCTGCGGTCATGGCTGTTGCTGTACAAGCTGGGCAAAATGATCGGCGTGGCAACCATCATGGTCATCACAACGGTGGCCAACAACAAACCCCTCCTGCAAGAATGGTCCCAATCAATGCGACTGCCAATGCGACGGACCGGCAGAACAGTACCGGCAATAGCATCTGGAATGAAGGGACAGAAAACTCGGCCGAGATGAGCAGTTCGGCCGCAGGCGCGAGCGGCAACGTCGGCGTCAACGTGGCGGCAGGTAACGGCAACCAGCAAGACAACGCCGCCGCCATCGCCAACGCAGCCTCCGACAACGCCGCGATCGATAACAGCTTTGTGTTCGGCACGGCCACTGCCACCGCTGACGTGAGGCAAGTCAGCAACAATAACCGCGTCGACAACTTTGGCTCCACCAACTCTGCCGTGATGAGCGGATCCGGCGGCGGTAGCAGCGGCAACATGGGTATCAACATTGCTGGCGGCGATCTGAACCAGCAGAAAAATACCATGGCAATTGCCAACGCCAATGCTCCACTGGGTAATGCAACCGCCACCGCGTCCGCCGTTCAAAACGGTCCCGGCCTGATCGTGAACAACAACGCTGATCGGACCTACCGCGTTGATACGATCACCGTTACCAATACGGCGAGCGGCAGTTTCTCCAAAGATAAGTCGTTTGAGGCAAGCGGCAGTCAAAGCGCTTCTTCCAGCTGGAACAAAGCCGGTTCCAAAAGCTATGACGCCAGCGGGTCAAAAAGCGTTGATATAAGCGGTTCTCACAGCAGTAATGCCAGCGGTTCCAACAGCAGCAATGCCAGCGGTTCCAACAGCAGTAGTGCAAGCGGTTCTTCGAGCGCTTCTTTGAGTGCATCCTTGAACGCTACGCTGGACGCTACTTCGGCGGCTTCCAACTCCACTACCGTCAATTTTGGCTTCGGCGACCGCACCCGCAGCTCGTCTTCCGACGCATCGCTTAACGCATCGCTCGACGCGACGCTTGATGCATCGATAGACAAATCGTATGACAGATCGCACGACTCTTCGTACGACAGATCGCGCGACTCCTCGTACGACAGATCGCGCGATTCGTCGTTCGAAAAATCGTATGACAAGTCGTACTCGAAGTCGTCTGACTCCTCGTACGAAAAATCGGGCAGTCAATCGTCCGAGTCTGAGTATGCAAAAGCGAAAAGCTACAGTGAAAGCAGCTCTTATGATTTGAGCAACACCTACTCTTATCAAGTGCTGACTCCAACTGGCTGGGCCAACCCTGTGACCAACACTGCAACCCTGAGCGGTTCGGTGAATGGCGGCAGTGGCAACCTGGGCGTCAACGTGGCGGCTGGTGTGGGCAACCAACAAAGCAACTCGTTGGCCATTTCCAACCAATCGTTCTAAATGCTGTCTCTGGAGGCCCCCTTACGGGGGCCTTTTTCAACATCACCAGAGGGCGTCCAATCATGCGTATTCTCGCCTTGGCATTTTTGCTTTGCGTGGCCACTGTGATCGAGGCCGCACAAATGCCGCTCTCCATCCTGCCGGGCGGCGCGTTGGTGTACAAGCCGATCCAGAGCGTTCGCGAGCGCAAATTTGCCGACCTGGTACAACAGAAAACCGACTTCAGTTGCGGCGCTGCGGCGCTGGCGACCATCTTGCGCCAAGCCTATTGGCTGGACGTGAATGAAGAACAGATCATCGAAGGCATGCTGGCACACTCTGATCAAGATCTTGTCCGTGTCCAGGGCTTCTCCATGCTCGACATGAAGCGTTACGTGGAAAGCATCGGCATGCGAGCCCGTGGCTATCGGGTAGCACCGGAAACGTTGAGTGATATCAGAATCCCGGTAGTGGTCCTCATGGATATCCGTGGCTACAAACACTTTGTGGTCATGCAAAGAGTCCATCAGGGCTGGGTCTACATCGGAGATCCGGTGCTCGGTCATAAACGCTACAAAGTCGACGACTTCATCAAAGGCTGGAACGGCATCATCTTTGCCGTCATCGGCCAGGGTTACGACAAAACCAATGCGTTGCTCGACCCGCCCATGCCGCTGACCGCCAGGAACCGCGTCAACGCCTTTAGCCCAGTGCAGGACGCAGAGTTGATGGATTTTGGATTTATCCAAAGCGACTTCTTCTAATAACAAGGGAGCACGACGCTCCGGGAGCATCCCATGAAGACTCCAATCTGGCTGGCCGTGGTCTGCCTGGCTGCCAGCCTGCCGACCCAGGCACAGACGTTCAAACCCATTGAACTGAAGGATCAGGAACTGGCGACTCTGCGAGGCCGCTACGTCATGCCAGGACGGATTATCAGTTTCGGCATTTCGATGACCAGCACTTGGCAAAATGCCAATGGTGAAGTGATCGGGGCAACGTCCACGATGCAAATTCAACAATCGACCATCAAGCCACAGTTTTATGTGTCGATGATCGACGAAAAAGGGAATGGATCAACCCGTTCGCAAGGCGCCAGCACGGGCACCGGCACCGTCACTGGCGGCAACGGCCTCAATACCACCGAAGGCGTCACTCAAGTCGTACGGGCTGCCGGCGACAACAATACGGCCTACAACAACGTTGATATCAACGTCACCAAGGCAAACCAAGCGCCAACAACGCAACAGCAGGGCCAGGCACTCGCCGCAGGCTCAACGTTGGTCGGCAACAATGGCGCGGGCTCAATGAGCGTTACCTCGACCGGTACGGGTGTGCAATTCAACATCGTGGCCAACAACAACCAGGGCAATACCGTGCAACGCCTGGCCCAGGGTGGCCTGATGCAGAACACGACATTGCTCGGCAGTAGCAACCAGGTCCGCAACCTCACATCCTTCAATGTCGTGCTGCGTGACAACGTGCCGTCAGCCGGATCGGTGAGCGGCAATCTGGACCAGCTCAAAGGTCTTCGCACTCTCGGATTCTGATCTACGCTCAGTCTCATCAGATGTAGTCAGAAGGGACGGCTAACCCATGCAACGATCTTCAACGTTCAGAGCTTTGGTATGTTTGAGTAGCCTGGCCCCGGCCACAATGCTATACGCAGCACCGGACCCCCAGGTCGAAATCCTAAAACAAGAACTCATGGAGTTGAAACAGCGTTACGAAGCACAACAGAACGCGTTGATGGTACTTGAGCAACGCGTTCGCCAAGTCGAAGAAACACCGCAGCCACCAGTTCCCAAGCGCCTGACCAAATCCCCCGCCGAACCCTCCCGGGGTAACCAGGCGGTCGCCGCTGGTGCGCCGGGCACCACCGGCAGCTCCTATGGCCAATCGCTCAAGGACGATTCGGAACCTGCGCAAAGCGTTTCCAACCTGTATGACGAAGCCAGCGGCTTCTTCGGTGGCGGCAAGTTCAGCGTCGAAACCGGCCTGACCTACACGCACTACGATACCCGCGCCTTGACGCTTAACGGCTTCCTGGCACTGGACTCGATTTTCCTCGGCAACATCAACCTCGACCGCATCAAGGCCGACAACTGGACCCTGGACCTGACTGCCCGCTACAACGTGGCACAACGTTGGCAGTTCGACATTAACGTCCCCGTGGTTTACCGCGAATCAACGTATTCCTCCGGCGGCGCTGGTGGCGCTGGTCCGGTGACGTCTGACGCCACCGTGACTCGCGACCCGACCATCGGCGATGTGAACGTTGGCGTTGCCTACAAGTTTCTGGATGAGTCGGTCAGCCTGCCCGATGCGGTTGCTACACTGCGCGTCAAGGCGCCGACCGGCAAGGACCCCTACGGCATCAAGCTGGTCAGCGACCCTACCAACGATAACCTGTCGGTCCCCGAGGATTTGCCGACCGGCAATGGTGTCTGGGCGATCACCCCGGGTATCTCGCTGGTCAAGACCTTCGACCCTGCCGTGCTGTTCGGCAGCCTGTCCTACACCTACAACGTTCAGGACTCTTTCAGCGACATCAGCCCTCAGGTCGGCTCCAAGGTGAAAGGGGACGTAAAGCTGGGCGATTCCTGGCAGATCGGCGCCGGCATTGCCTTCGCCTTGAACGAGAAGATGAGTATGTCGTTCTCGTTCACCGATCAGTTCGCCCGCAAGAGCAAGATCAGGCCGGACGGTGGTGATTGGCAGTCGATTTCCAACAGCGACTACAACTCGGCCAACTTCAACATCGGCATGACCCTGGCCGCCTCCGATAACCTGACGATCGTACCCAACCTGGCCATCGGCCTGACCGACGACTCGCCAGACTTCTCCTTCAGCCTGAAATTCCCGTACTACTTCTGATCCACCACAACAAAGCCCCGCTGCGACTTCAATCCCAGCGGGGCTTTTGTGTGTGGAACATTAAATCTGCGTCTAACGGATCTGATGTTTGTGCAACAAACGGTAAAAGGTCGGCCTGGATATCCCCAACACTTTGGCGGCAATGCTCAAGTTATCGCTGTGGCGGTTGAGTACATCGCACAAGGCCTGGCGTTCAGCGCGGGTCTTGTAGTCTTCCAGCGTGCCCATCGGCGCAGGAATGACGTGCTGGCTGATCAGCCCAAGGTCTCGCGCTTCGATCTGCCGGCCTTCGGCCAGTACCAACCCGCGACGTACCCGGTTGGCCAGCTCGCGAACATTGCCCGGCCAGTCGTGCTTGCCCATGGCAATCAAGGCGTCGTCGCTGAAGCTGCGGGGGCGGCGCCCGGTTTCATGGCTGTAGAAGTGGGAAAAGTGGTTGGCCAGCATGGATAAGTCGCCATGACGCTCACGCAGCGGCGCGGTGACGACCTGCAATACGTTAAGGCGGTAGTACAAATCCTCACGGAAGGTTTTTTTCTCGACGGCCGCCTCAAGGTCGACATGAGTCGCCGCCAACACCCGTACATCCACCGGAATCGGCTGGCTGCCGCCGACATGCTCGATATGTTTTTCCTGCAGAAAGCGCAGCAGATTGGCTTGCAACTCCAGTGGCAGGTCACCGATCTCGTCGAGAAACAATGTGCCGCCATTCGCCGCTTCGATCCGACCGACCTTGCGCTGATGGGCGCCGGTAAAGGCGCCCTTCTCATGACCAAACAGCTCCGACTGGATCAAGTGTTCGGGAATGGCCCCGCAATTGATCGCCACAAACGGCTTGTTGTGACGCTGGGATTGTCGATGGAGCGTGCGGGCGACCAATTCTTTACCGGTTCCGCTTTCACCACGAATCAATACCGGCGACTCGGTAGGCGCCAGCTTGCTCAGTAACTTGCGCAGCTCGCGAATCGGCTTGCTGTCGCCAAGCAGCTCGTGCTCAGGCTGATCAATATGAATCGTGCCCTGCCCGCGCAGGCGCGCCATGCCGAACGCGCGGCCCAACGTGACTTGCACCCGGGACACGTCAAACGGCAGGGTATGGAAGTCAAAAAACCATTCGCAAACGAAATCTCCGACATTTTGCAGGCGCAGGACTTCCTGGTTGAGCACGGCGATCCACTCGGTACCGCTGCGGCTGATCAGTTCTTTGACCGCTTCCGGGCGTTCCAGATGAAAAGGTTGTAATCGCAGGAGGCCGACGTCGCACGTTCGGTCGGCGGCGTTCTCCAGGGAACAGCTGTCAACATCCCAGCCCACAGAGCGCAGACCCGGCAGCAGACGATAGCAGTCGTCGCAGGGATCCACTACTAACAGACGTCGTAACGCAGGCGTTTCGATCATGACTGTTCCTTGACGCCAAACTTTAGGAAATATTATTAAAAACAGTCGTTTGGCGGATCTGGCTGTAACATTAGCAAGAATTTGACGCACCCTTGTACCGTTTGACTATAGGAACACCGCATTATTAGTTATAAGAATGAGTTTGTTAGTTACCTAACGAGTTCAACCTTTCATTCAGCTTTCAAAAACCGCTCTGCCATTGAGTATATGAAAGAAAGTTGAAATTTCTTTTGATTGAGTGTGACCTGACCCCCGGTTGAGGGCATCAGTACAAGTAACCAGCCGAACGGTAAGCCCAACCGACGGCCTGTCACTTGATTGGGCATATAGAGAGAAGACCCCATGACTGCCCCGCTCCGTATCAACGAAGCTCTTTTGATTGCCAACCGCGCATTCCAACCTTTTCAATGCGTGGCCTGGGCCCCACAAGACGGCAATGGCGAACTCAGCCTGACCATTATCGACCGCACCAATACCCACATTGGCCGCACACAAATTCCGAGCAGTACTTATTCCGACCCCGCGCAACTTGAACACATTCTTGAAGAAGCTCGCGCCGAACTGAGCGAGGAAGGTTACACCCTGCAATCGTGGTCGATGCCACACTAAGGACGTTGGCGGATGACTTAAGTTGTCCGCCTCTTCTCCTTTCTTTTAGCGAACTACGTCGGTCGTCACGCCCCCCCCATTCCAACTTGCCCGCCACGAATTACTTGGCAGGCTTGTCAGTGGTTCGAAAAGTCACTGTTCTGGCACAAAGCGACCCTCCACCTGTGAGTTGTGACAGTTGTGCAATCGAGCGTTCAGGGATTGAATGTTCTGCACACGCAGTTGCCCTCCCGGTTCCCGGGTTTCGGTCAGCTCGCAAGGAGATGCGCGCATGCCCACCCTGACTGCTTTTGCCCGACCTGCCGCGCAGCGCACGGCCGGCCTCCTCGATAAAAGCTTCGCCTCCAACGGCAAAACCCAGGTGTATTTCGCCGGCAGTACGTCGAGCATCGCCAACGGCGTGGCGATCGACTCGAGCGGTCGCGTACTGGTAGCGGCGAAAGTCGGCACTCGAAGCGGCCATTGCTTTGGCCTGGCTCGCTTGCTTGAAGACGGTTCGGCAGACCTGGCATTCGGCGCTCATGGCAGCGTCATCGGGCAATTTCAGCGCGGTCATGAGGCCATGGCGGGAAAAGTCCTCGTATTGGGCGACGGGAACATCCTGGTCGCCGGCCTGCACTATGAGGACGCTCATCGGACGCTGCCGGCCTTGGCGATGTTCGACGCGCAAGGTCACCCGGTCAGGGACTTTGGCGACAATGGATGCTGCGTCATACGCCTGCCGGGGAATCTGTCCCAGGGCGTGCGCGACGCCTGGCTCCCTCCCGGCGTACCGGGGGCCGAAGCCTGCGACGTCCAGGTACAGGCTGACGGCCGAATCCTGCTGCTGGCCAATCACCCTTTCGAACTGGCCGATCACGTCGGCCTGCTGATTCGCCTGACCGACGCTGGCGAGCTCGATACCTCCTTCAACGGCCGCGGCTTTGTCATGGTCAGGCATTTGCTGATGAACACCTGGCTCAGCAGCCTGCTGTTGCAGCGGGACGGCCGGATCATGGTCGGTGGATCGATCAACTTCCCTGAAGAAGGCTTGCTGGCGCGCTACCTGCCCGACGGCAGTCTGGATGATCACTTCGCCGTGGATGGTTTCATGACTTTCAGTGTTGAGGGGCACAGCGCTCAGGTCAGCCAGATCGTCCAGCAGGAAAATGGTGATTTGCATTGTTTTGGCAGCAGCCGCGACCCGATGCATTGCCTGGCGCTGACACTGCACAGCAACGGTCGCCCGGACGTTCATTGCAACGGTGGCCAGCCCCACCTGCTGAAAATCGGCCCCAGTGGCTGCCAGTGGAACGCCGCCCAACTCCAGCCGGACGGCCGTGTGCTGGCGGTTGGCGCCACGATTGGCGGAGTCGAAGCCGACTTTCTTCTGGCTCGGTACTTGCCGGGCGGGCAACTCGACCCTGGTTTTGCCGAGGGCACTTGTTGGGTTCGCACCCGTCTGGGGCGCAGCCTGGACACCGCCACATCAGTGGCCGTTCAGCCGAATGGAGGCATCGTCGTAGGCGGTTATTCGCTGGACGGCAACTACCGGGCGGTTGTGGTGCGCTATCTCGGCTAAGCCAACGACTTTCCCCCCACTTGATCTTCCCGTCGGCTTACGGCAAGTTGCGCGCTTCTTAATACAAGGAGTAGCCGATGTCCGGTTCAATGGCCCAGGCCTTCGCGCACAACTTTCTAGGGCACTCTCCTCGCTGGTACAAGGCGAGCATTGTCGGTTTCCTGATTCTCAACGCCCTGGTGTTGTGGACCGTCGGTCCGGTGGCGGCCGGTTGGCTGCTGGTGCTGGAGTTCATCTTCACCCTGGCCATGGCGCTCAAATGTTATCCGCTGATGCCCGGCGGGTTGCTGCTGATTGAAGCGCTGCTGCTGAAAATGACCACGCCACAGGCGCTCTATGACGAACTGATACACAACTTTCCGGTGATCCTGCTGCTGATGTTCATGGTGGCGGGCATCTACTTCATGAAAGACCTGCTGCTGTTTCTGTTCTCGCGCCTGCTGCTGGGGGTTCGTTCCAAGGCCCTGCTGGCCTTGATGTTCTGCTTTCTCTCGGCGTTTCTGTCGGCGTTCCTCGACGCCCTGACGGTGACGGCGGTGATCATCAGTGCCGCCGTGGGGTTTTACTCGGTGTATCACCGCGTCGCCTCGGGCAATGATCCGCGTCAGGACAGTGAGTTCAGCGATGACCAGCACCTGCCCAAATTGCACCATGACGACCTCGATCAGTTCCGTGCTTTCCTGCGTAGCCTGCTGATGCACGGCGCTGTGGGCACGGCATTGGGTGGCGTCTGTACGCTGGTCGGCGAGCCGCAGAACCTGTTGATCGGCCATGAAATGGGCTGGCACTTCGCCGAGTTTTTCCTGAAGGTCGCCCCGGTGTCGCTGCCCGTGCTGGCAGCGGGCCTGGTGACGTGCGTGCTGTTAGAGAAATTGCGCTGGTTCGGTTATGGCACGCTGCTGCCGGACAACGTGCGCGCGGTGTTGGCCAACTATGCCGCCGAAGACAATGCCGAACGCACTTCACGCCAGCGCGCAGCCTTGCTGGTGCAAGGCGCGGCGGCGCTGATCCTGATTGCCGGGCTGGCGTTTCATATCGCCGAGGTCGGCCTGATCGGCTTGATGGTGATCGTGTTGATCACCGCCTTCACCGGCATCACCGACGAGCACCGCATCGGCAACGCGTTCAAGGACGCGATGCCGTTCACGGCCCTGTTGGTGGTGTTCTTCGCGGTGGTTGCGGTTATCCACGATCAGCAGCTGTTCACGCCGCTGATCCAGTGGGTGCTGGCGCTGCCGGCCGATCAACAGCCGGGCATGTTGTTCATTGCCAACGGCTTGCTGTCGGCCATCAGCGACAACGTGTTTGTGGCGACCATTTACATCACCGAAGTGAAACAGGCGTTCATCTCCGGCCACATGAGCCGCGAGCATTTTGAAACGCTGGCCATTGCGATCAATACCGGCACCAACTTGCCGAGCGTGGCGACACCCAATGGCCAGGCGGCGTTTCTGTTTTTGCTGACGTCGGCGATTGCGCCGCTGATTCGCCTGTCGTATGGGCGGATGGTGTGGATGGCGGTGCCGTACACGGTGGTGATGGGTGTGCTGGGTTGGTACGCCGTGAGTTTCTGGCTTTGAGTTAGCAGGTTTGACGCCTTCGCGGGCAAGCCTCGTTCCCACAGGTCAGTGTAGGAGCGAGGCTTGCCCGCGAAGAACGATAACGCGGTTTAATCCACGTTGAGGATGTATTGCTCGATCGCCTGGGCCGCGCCGTCTTCGGTATTGGCACCTGTCACCACGTCGGCCTGGCGCTTCACCGCTTCTTCCGCCTGCCCCATGGCAATTGACAACCCGGCACGATGAAACATCGCCGGGTCATTGCCGCCATCGCCCATCGCGGCAGTCTGCTCCAGCGGCACACCGAGAAAATCCGCCAGTGTCGCCAGTGCGGCACCCTTGTTGGCGAGCATCGCTGTCACGTCCAGATACACCGGTTGCGACCGCGAGACTTGTGCCTGGCCTTCCACTTTCGGCAGCAGCTGCGCTTCCAGCTCAATCAACAACTGCGTGTTGTGGCTGGTGGCAACAATTTTGTCGATGCGCGTCAGATAGGGCTCGAAACTCTCGACCACCACCGGCGGATAGCCGAGGCCGTGCTGCTCGCGTGGGACCATCGGCCCGCTCGGGTCTTTCAGCAACCAGTCACCGCCACTGAACACCCAGATTTCCACGTCCGCCTGATCGGCAAACAGCGCCAACGCCGTCAGCGCAGCCGTGGCCGGTAAATAATGCGCGACCAGCACGCTGCCGTCCGGATGGACGATCGTGCCGCCATTGAATGCCGCCGTCGGCAGGTCGACACCGAGGGCTTCGATCTGCTGCAGCATGGCTTTCGGTGGACGCCCGGTGGCCAGGCTGAACAGCACGCCGGCCTCACGTAACGAACGGACGGCCTCGATGGTGCGCTGACTGAGGCTGTGATCGGGCAGCAGCAAAGTGCCGTCCATGTCGCTCAGCAGAAAACGGATGGATTGTGGCGTGACGTCACTCATCCGAGGCTGTGCCAGACGTGACCGTCGCGGGCCAGCAGTTCATCAGCCGCCTCCGGGCCGTTCTCGCCCGCCGGATAGCGCTGCACGCTCGCGTCCTGCTGCCAGGCATCGAGGAATGGCTGCACGGCGCGCCAGCCGTTCTCGATGTTGTCGGCGCGCTGGAACAGCGTCTGATCACCCGTCAGGCAATCGTAGATCAGCGTTTCGTAGCCGGTGGACGGCTGCATTTCAAAGAAATCCTTGTAGGCAAAACCCAACTCGATGTTGGCCATTTTCAAGGCCGGCCCGGGCCGCTTGGCCAACAGGTCGAACCACATGCCTTCGTTGGGTTGAATCTGAATCCGCAGGTAGGTCGGTTGCAGCTCATCGACCTCGGTATCGCGGAACTGCGCGTAGGGCGCAGGTTTGAAGCAGATGACGATCTCGGTGTCACGCACGCTCATGCGTTTGCCTGTGCGCAGGTAAAACGGCACGCCGACCCAACGCCAGTTGTCGATCATGACCTTGAGCGCGACGTAGGTTTCAGTGTTGCTGTCGGACGCTACGTTGGCTTCCTCACGATAACCCGCCAAGGATTTGCCATCGAGTTCGCCGGCCGTGTATTGGCCACGCACCGAGTTGGCCCGCGCCTCTTCCGTGGACCACGGACGTATCGCGCCGACCACTTTGGCTTTCTCGCCACGGACTGCATCGGCGCCAAAGGCTGCCGGCGGTTCCATCGCGACCATCGCCAGCAACTGGAACAGGTGATTGGGCACCATGTCCCGCAAGGCGCCCGTGTGTTCATAAAAACTGCCACGGGTTTCCACGCCGACGGTTTCGGCGGCGGTGATCTGCACGTGGTCAATGTAATGGTTGTTCCAGAACGCTTCGAACAGGCTGTTGGAGAACCGGCTGATCAAAATGTTCTGCACGGTTTCCTTGCCCAGGTAGTGATCGATCCGGTAAATCTGGTTTTCCGACATCACCTTGAGCAGACATGCATTCAACGCTTCGGCGGTGTGCAGATCGGAGCCGAACGGTTTTTCGATCACCACCCTTCTGAACGCTTCGGGTGTCTCTTGCAGCAAGCCGGCGGCGCCGAGGCGGCGCACCACTTCACTGAAGAAACGTGGCGCGGTGGCCAGGTAGAACACCGCATTGCCCGTGCCGCTGGCGGCGATTTTCGCCGCCAGCGCTTGATATGTGCTGTCGTCCAGGAAATCGCCCTGGACGTAGCTGATGCCTTTGGCCAGTTTGGCCCACAGCGCCGGGTCAAGGGCTTCATCGCCCTTGCCGACTTTGGTGGCCGCTTCGGTGCGGATGAAATCTTCAAGCTTCCGCGCAAAGGCTTCGTCACTGATGGCGTTGTGGTCAACGCCGATGATCCGCAGTCCATCGCCTAGCAGACCGTCGCGACTCAGGTTGTACAGCGCCGGCATCAGCAAGCGCTTGACCAGGTCACCATGGGCACCGAACAGAAACAGCGTGGTCGGTGGTGCGGGTTCTGCTTTCGACTTATTGCGGATCAAACGGGTCATTTTTTCGAAGTCTCCACGTGGCCGCCGAAGCCGAAGCGCTGGGCCGAGAGGATCTTGTCGCCAAAGGTGCCTTGGCCGCGCGAACGGTAGCGCGAGAACAACGAGTTCGACAGCACCGGTACAGGCACCGATTGCTCCATGGCGGCTTCGATGGTCCAGCGGCCTTCACCGCTGTCAGCCACGGAGCCGGAGTACCCGTCGAGTTTCGGATCGCTGGCCAGTGCGTCGGCGGTCAGGTCGAGCAACCACGACGACACCACGCTGCCACGGCGCCAGACTTCGGCGATGTCGGCCACGTTCAGGTCGAAACGTTGGTCTTCCGGCAGGTTTTCGCTGGCTTTGGTCTTGAGGATGTCGAAGCCTTCGGCAAAGGCCTGCATCATTCCGTACTCGATGCCGTTGTGGATCATCTTCACGAAATGGCCAGAACCTGCAGGGCCGGCGTGGATGTAACCGCGCTCGGCGCGATCGTCTTCCGACTTGCGGTCCTTGGTACGCGGGATGTCACCTATGCCGGGGGCCAGGCTGTCGAACAGCGGATCTAGGCGTTTCACCACCTCGGCTTCGCCGCCGATCATCATGCAGTAACCGCGCTCCAGGCCCCAGACGCCGCCGGATGTGCCGACATCGACGTAGTGCAGGCCTTTTTCCGACAGGGTTTTCGCCCGGCGGATGTCGTCCTTATAGAAGGTGTTGCCGCCGTCGATGATGGTGTCGCCGGCTTCGAGCAAGGTGCTCAGGGAGTCGATGGTGTCTTCGGTCGGCGCGCCGGCCGGCAGCATGACCCACACCGCACGTGGCTTGGCCAGGCCTGCGACCAGCGCCGGCAAGTCGATGACGCCCTTGGCGCCTTCTGCTGCCAGGGTGTCGACGAAGGCGGTATTGCGGTCGTAAACAACGGTGGTATGCCCGTTGAGCATCAGGCGACGCGCAATATTTCCGCCCATGCGGCCCAGTCCAATAATCCCGAGTTGCATGTGCTGATGCTCCCTACTACAAATAAAGTGTGTCAAAGGTTATAGCCCAACGCGACCAATGAGGGTTAGTCCAGAGCGTTGGCGTGAAGTTTCCGGGCATTGTGCCCGATCCTGACTGATAACGTCGGAAATCGAACTCAAGACACAACGACCATGAAAAATAAAAAAGTTCCCTTCAGGGGCAAAAGAAATCAAAATCGGTGCCGATAGTAATACAGCACCCGATGTCGGGGCGGTTTTACAGTTGATGCACGCCATTTGCGAGGTGAGCAATGGGCACAGTACAAGCAGCACGGCCAGCACAAACCCTTTACGTCACGATCCGTCGTGATGAATTGCGCCAGTTGAAAGAAGAGCGCGACCTGTTGAAGCAGGAGCTCGCGCAGCTGCGCTTACTCACACAAAGCTCTTCGGCTCAGCCCTTGCCCGTCACCGCGCGCGCACCACACGCCTGATCCCCCGCCTGACTCGGAAACAGCCTTCTGCTGTTTCCGACACCGCTTCCCAGCCTTGCCGTTTGCGGCAACTCACAAAGTTTTCACATCGACGTGTTGATACTCCGGCTCATTATGGCCGCTCGGTATCCGCGCGGTTTCCGTTCGTCGGCAACATGGAAGGCTCCCGACGGGTCGACGCGATTTGATATTTTTGGCTGGAGCGCTGAATGACTGTGTTTAAACGCAGCAATACGACTGCGAAAGGTTTTGATTGGGCAGGATTTCTCTGGTTGTTCCTGTTCTTCTGGTATTTTTCCGGCATCACCCAATTACTCATTCAATTGACGGGCACCTCGGGCTTCACCGGGTTCCGCCAAGCCTTTGTGATGAGCGCCATCTGGCTCGCGCCGATGCTGCTGTTCCCTAGACAGACACGCGTCATGGCCGCGGTGATCGGCGTGGTGCTGTGGGCCTGCTCGATGGCCAGCCTGGGTTACTTCTTCATCTATCAGCAGGAATTCTCCCAGAGCGTCATCTTCATCATGTTCGAATCGAACATCAGTGAAGCGGGCGAGTACATGACCCAGTATTTCGCCTGGTGGATGGTGGCGGCGTTCCTCGCCCACACGCTGTTTGCTTATTTCCTGTGGACCCGCTTGCGCCCGGTGTACATGCCCCGTGGACGTGCGCTGGTGGCTGCAACCGCCATTCTGGTGGCCGTGGTCGGTTACCCGCTGATCAAGCAAACCGCGCGTACCGGCAGCCTGGCTGGTGGCTTCGAAAAATTCGAAACCCGTATCGAGCCGGCGGTGCCTTGGCAGATGGCAGTGGCGTATCACCGTTACCTCGACACCCTGGCCGGCATGCAAGACATGCTCGACAGCGCGAGCAAGATCCCACCGCTCAAGAACCTCAAGGACACGATGGCCAACCAGCCAGCGACCCTGGTGCTGGTGATCGGCGAGTCCACCAACCGTCAGCGCATGAGCCTCTATGGCTACCCGCGTGAAACCACGCCGGAACTGGACAAGCTCAAGGATCAGATGGCGGTCTTCGACAACGTCATCACCCCGCGCCCGTACACCATCGAGGCGTTGCAGCAGGTGCTGACGTTCGCCGACGAAGAAAACCCGGACCTTTACCTGTCCACACCGTCACTGGTCAGCATGATGAAACAGGCCGGTTACAAGACCTTCTGGATCACCAACCAGCAAACCATGACCAAGCGCAACACCATGCTCACCACGTTCTCCGAACAGGCCGACGAGCAGGTGTACCTGAACAACAACCGCAACCAGAACGCCGCGCAGTACGATGGCGACGTCATCGCACCATTCAACAAGGCCCTGGCAGACGCCGCACCGCGCAAGCTGATCGTGGTGCATTTGCTCGGCACGCACATGAGCTATCAGTACCGGTACCCACCGACCTTCAACAAGTTCACCGATCGCAAAGGCGTGCCGGAAGGCGTGCGTGACGATCAGGTACCAACGTACAACAGCTATGACAACGCCGTGCTGTACAACGACTTCGTGGTGTCGAGCCTGATCAAGGACTACGCCAAGTCAGATCCGAACGGCTTCCTGATGTATCTCTCGGACCACGGCGAAGATGTCTTCGACTCCGTGGGCCACAGCACGCTGGGACGCAACGAGGCCAAGCCGACGGCGCCGATGTACACCATTCCGTTCATGGCCTGGGCTTCGCCGAAATGGCGTGAAACCCACGACTGGAGTTTTGCCGGTGACCTGGCACGGCCTTACAGCAGCTCGCAGCTGATCCACACCTGGGCGGACCTGGCGGGTCTGAGTTTTGATGAGCTGGACCGCAGCAAGAGCCTGGTCAGCGACAGCTTCACGCCGCGTCCATTGATGATCGGCAATCCGTATGAGCGTCAGTCGCGCCCGCTGATCGACTTCAGCCTGATGAAACCGAAAAGCACGCCGACCGATCCGGCAGTCGCGCAGAAATGATGCGCTGAGGGATCGGCGCCGATCTTTCACTCAGTCGAGAACCCTGCGGGAGCTTGCTCCCACAGGGTTACACCAGCCCCCGCCATAACCTCTCCGAAACATCTTAAAATAACAATAATTCTCGTTTAGACCTAAATCCCCTCTCCCCCCTTCGTCTTTGAACAAACGGAATTTTTCCCTCGAAGACAAGGAGTCGGCTGCGATGTTCGCGCCTATCACCCGTTCCATGACCTTTACCCTGGGCCTGTGCAGTGCTGCGCTGAGCCCCGACCTGCTGGCTGAAACCGCCCCGGATCAAGAGCCGAGCCACACCCTTGAACTGGGTGCAACCAATGTGACAGCCCAGGGATTGGGCAGCACCACCGAAAACACCGAGTCATACACCACCGGTGCCATGAGCACCGCTACGCGGCTCAACCTGTCGATCAAGGAAACGCCGCAATCGGTGTCCGTAGTCACGCGCCAGCAAATGGACGACTTCAAACTCGGCACGCTTTCCGAAGCCATGAGCCAGACCACCGGCGTGGTGGTTCAGCACAACGATTCGGACCGCGTCAGCTATTCGTCCCGTGGTTACTCGATCAACAACTTCCAGATCGATGGAATGCTCAACACCTTCAGCTACATGAAGTCCGATTCCGACACCATTATTTACGACCGCATCGAAGTGGTTCGCGGCGCGACCGGCCTGACCACGGGCGCCGGCGATCCTTCCGCGACGATCAACATGGTGCGCAAACGGCCGACCGCACAATGGGAGGCCCAGACCGGTGTCAGCGGCGGCAGCTATGACGATTACTACAGTTACGTCGATGTCGGCGGACCGCTGGCCTTCGACGGCCGCCTGCGCGGTCGCGGTGTGCTGGCTTATCGCGACAGCGGTTCCTACCGAGACAAGTACGCGTTGCAACGGGAAGTCGGCTACGGGATTCTCGAAGCCGACCTGACTGATGACACCGTGCTGGCCGTGGGATATGACTACCAAAACAAACAGGTGCAAGGCACCTCTTGGGGCACCGTGCCCTACTGGAATGCTGACGGCAGCAAAGCCAACCTCGGACGCTCGACCAACATGGCCACACCGTGGAGTTCCTGGCCACTGAAAGACAAGACCGCGTTTGCCACGCTGGACCAGCAACTGGGCGCCGGCTGGCACCTCAAGGCCGCTTACACCCACCGTGAGAGTGACACCGACGGCAAGATCTACTACGGCGGTGGCGGCTTCCCCGAGGCAGATCGCAGCGGCATGATCGCCAACGTCAGCCACATGGTCGGCACGCAAAAAATGAAAGCCTATGACTTCAACGTGTCCGGCCCTTATTCGCTGCTCGGGCGTGAGCACGAAATGATGATCGGCTATGGCGAAGCCGAACGCATCGAAGACAACCCTTACACGGTAGACGGCCCGCGGTCGCCGGATTACGAGAAAGTCCCCGACTGGAAGTACATGGGCGGCATTCCCAAATTCCCGGACACCGTCACCGGCCTGAAAGGCTCCGATGAAAGCACCCGGCAAAAGGCCGGTTACCTGGCCACGCGACTGACCCTGACCGACGACCTGCACGCGGTACTCGGCAGTCGCTATGGCACGTGGGAAATTTCAAGAAAGGCCAACCAATACGACGGCAATCTGCAACTGACCGGTGTCGAATCCACCAGCCAGAAGCACAACGACATGTGGACACCTTACGCCGGGCTGCTCTACGACATCACGCCTGAATACACCGCTTATGTCAGCTACACCGATATTTTCAAGCCGCAGGACGAGCGTGACAGCAATCACAACTACCTCGAGCCAGTGGTCGGCAGCAACTATGAACTGGGGCTCAAGGGCAGCCTGCTCGAAGAGCGACTGAACCTCGCCACCGCGGTGTTCTGGAGCAAGCAGGATAACGTGGCCGAACTCGACGACTCGGTGCCACCGGACCCGGTCACCGGAGAGGAGTTCTTTAAATCGGGCGGCAAAGGCAACAAAGTCCAGGGTTTCGAAGCCGAGGTCTCAGGTGAAGTGATGGCAGGCTGGAACATGACGGCCGGCTACACCTACACCCACTCGGCCAATGGCGAGAAGCAGCGCAACAACACCAACCAGCCGTTGAACATGTTCCGCTTCTCCACGGCTTACCGCTTGCCCGGCGACTGGCAGGCACTGACCGTGGGCGGCGCCGTGAACTGGCAAAGCGACGTCTACCGCGCCGCCAGACGCCCGGTCGGCCGTGGCGCCGATGGCGAGATCATTACCGCCAGCACCCACATCCGTCAGGAGGCCTACACGGTGGTCAAACTGATGTCGCGCTACGCATTTGATCAGCACCTGTCAGCTTCGCTGAACGTCGATAACCTGTTCGACAAGAAGTATTACGACAACGTCGGCTTCTACAACGGCGTCTACTGGGGTGACCCGCGCACGGTCACCCTGAGCCTGGACTGGAAGCTCTGACGCAGATCATATCCAGCTGACGGAATCGGCGGATAATGGCCAGGCAACATTGGTTCATGGACGAAAGAGCACCCTATCCGCAGTAGGAGGCACACCATGAAACGTACCGCGTTGATCCTTGCCAGTCTGATGATGTTCGGTTCGACCGCAGCCTTTGCCGAAGGCGGTGCCGAGCGCATGAGGTATTACTTCGAAACCCTGCACTTCAAACAACAGCAGGCCAACGGCATCGAGACCAGGACGATCGAGCTGAGGGTTCCGAACGATCAGACCGCGCAAGTGACCGAAACCTATCGGCCGACATAAACGATGGCAAACGGGCGTTCTGAGGGACGCCCTTTTTTATGCCCGCTCGACAGTTTTCACGCGCCCAGCAGCACCCCGCAAAACCCGCCCAGCAGCACCAGTAACCACGGCTGGCACCGCCAGAACAGAAGCGCCATCAATGCCAGGACCGCCATCAGAACATCCAGCGGCCCGAGGATCGAGGTGGTCCACAATGGCTGATACAACGCAGCCAGCAACAACCCCACCACCCCGGCGTTGACCCCGGCCAGCGCCGCTTGCACTCGGCCAATGCCACGCAAGCGCTGCCAGAACGGCAGGACGCCGATCACCAGCAGCAGCGACGGCAGGAAAATCGCCAGGACGCACACCAGCGCGCCGCTCCAGCCGCTGATGGACGCGCCAAGGAACGCCGCAAACGTGAACAATGGTCCTGGCATCGCTTGCGCGGCGGCGTAACCGGCGAGAAACACGTCATTGTCGAGCAATCCCGTGCTCACGACCTGGCTTTGTAACAGCGGCAACACCACATGGCCGCCGCCAAACACCAGCGCCCCCGTGCGGTAGAAACGGTCGAACAGGCTGGTCAGCGAGTCCGGCCAGTAATGCGCAATCAACGGCAACCCCAACAGCAACGTCACGAACACAGCCATCGCCAGCCAGCCGGCCACGCGACTGACCCGAATCGACAAACCCTCCCGTGGCGCTGCATTGGCGTTGTGCAGCAAGACCAGGCCGATCAGCGCCGCCACGGCCATCACCGTCAGTTGCCCGCCCATCGTTGGCCAGAGCAACACCCCGGCAGTCGCCAGCAGCGTGATGGCCACTTGCACCGGACCTCGGCATAACGTGCGGGCCATTCCCC
The DNA here is from genome assembly GCF_900106065.1 of Pseudomonas mandelii. NCBI lineage: Bacteria > Pseudomonadati > Pseudomonadota > Gammaproteobacteria > Pseudomonadales > Pseudomonadaceae > Pseudomonas > Pseudomonas mandelii. The sequence goes on along the minus strand of NZ_LT629796.1, from coordinate 5,727,390 downwards.
ACACGGCCTGGGCAACCACGGCGACGGCGACAATTTTCAGCCCGTGAATCAAACCCGCCGGCAACGCCCAGCCACCGTGGGTGATGCCCAATGCCAGCAGCGTCAGGATCAGCGCCGAGGGCAAGGTAAACCCTGCCCACGCCGCCAATGCCCCCCAATAGCCGGCGCGGGACAAACCCAGCGCCATGCCCACCTGGCTGCTCGCCGGGCCCGGCAGAAACTGGCACAGGGCAATCAGTTCGGCGTAGGCGGCTTCGCCGAGCCAGCGCCGACGCGCCACGAACTCGTCACGAAAATAGCCCAGATGGGCGACAGGACCGCCAAACGAGGTCAGCCCCAGGCGCAGAAAGATCAGGAAAATCGCCCACGGCTTGTCCGTTTTCACGGGTGCCCTGCCTTGCGCGTCATCGAGGCGGCTCATGTGGCGTTAAAGGTCCTTGGTCCAAAACAGCATTCGGCCATGGGCCGGGTCGAACATGCCGGGGGCAAATCCGAACTTGCCATAAGACGCCTGCGCGACGGCATTACCCTCGAGGACTTCCAGGGTGATCTTGCAGCAGCCGCGCTGGCGGGCGATGTCTTCAACTTTTTGCAGCATCTTCTGGCTCAACCCCAGGCCGCGAAACCTGGGCATCACCGCCACATCGTGCACGTTGACCAGCGGCCGGCAGGCAAACGTCGAGAAACCTTCGAAGCAATTGACCAGCCCGGCCGGTTCGCCACCGACAAACGCCAGCACGCTGAATGCATGAGGACGCTTGGCCAGTTCCCCCGGCAGTTGCCGCAGGATGTCTTCGGGCAGTGGGTGCCCGCCGCCCATCGGGTCTTCGGCGTAGGCATTGAGCACCACACCGATCGCCTCGGCATGCAGCCCATTGGTGTAGCTGGCCTGAAGCACCAGAATGTCTGCGGATTCCATTTCCATCGTCAACGTCCCGTCAAATTGGCCCAGCGCGTCGCTCGCGCCGGGAGGTCGACGGACATTATCGCGAGGTGCATTCGGCGGCAACCCGAACCTGTTTCAAACGCCCCAGATCAGCGTTTCGGTCCAGCCCAACTCGGCAAAATCCTCAGCCCTCAGGTGCGACTCCCCGGCACAGAAAAACTCGTCCAGCTGCGGCGGCGTGACCGAGGTGCCGCTGAGCATCGCGTGGACCTGGCCGCGATGATGCAGCTGGTGTTCGAACAAATGCGACAGCAGGCGCAGACGGCTGTCATGTTGCGGCGTGTCCCGGGCGATGGTCACGATGCGTCCCAGGTCGGCGTCGCGCAATTGTTCGCAATAGGCAATCAGGCGACGGTCCACATGCGCTTGTTCACGCTGCAAGTCGGCAGCCGCAGCGAACGGCTCGTCTTTGGCAAAGAACACATAGCAATCAGGATGCGGATCGTCCCCGCGCAGTTCCCGCTCCAGCGCATCCACGTAAAACCAGTCGCACGTCAGGATGTGGTTGAGGGTGGCGATCAGGCTGGGGAAGAAGCTCACTCGCGGTGCCGCCAGTTCGGCCGGGCTCAGCTGAGTCCAGGCCTTGGCGAGTCGGTAATTGGCCCAAGCATTCTGATAGGCCATGGTCAGCAAATGGTGAGACAGAGGCTGATTCATATTCGCGGCTCCCGGCCATCAGGCTTCGGCGAAACGTTGCAACTGCATTTCCTGTAAACGGCTTAACGTGCGGCGGAACGGGAATTCGAGATAACCCTCGGTGTACAACGCCGCCATCGGCACCTGCGCTTCGAGGTACAGCGGCACCTTGCGGTCGTAGCACTCGTCCACCAGGGCAATGAAACGCCGGACACCGTCGTCATGCACCGACAATTGCGGCAGCTCGCGATCACCGGCCACGACCCGTTCGGCACCGTCTTCCGTGCCTCGGGCGATGCGTCCTTCACGTTTCTGTGCGCTCAGATTTGGCACTTCACTCAACAGAATAGCGCTGAAGGTGTCGCACAGCGCCATGAAGTCCATGGCGGCGAACGGTTGTTCGCACAGGTCGGCGTAGCGGCACCAGAGTACTGTCGAACTGGCCTGCACCACAGTGACCGAGCGGTAACCAACCGTGATCGGATCGCTGGACGTGGGCTGGCCTGCGGTCAACCCGTTGAACACCTCACCGAGCGCGCTCGGCTGCCCGGGCGCCGCCACCCAATACCGTTGCAGACCCGCGCCGGGATGCAGGCGATGGTCTTCGCCGCCATCCACCGCGATCACCTGCATGTGTTTTTTGATCGCTTCGATGGCGGGCACGAAGCGGTCACGGTTGAAGCCATCGGCGTATAGCTGGTCCGGCGGTTGATTGGAGGTGCAGACCACCACCACGCCCTGCTCGAACATCACCTGAAACAAACGCCCGAGAATGATCGCGTCGCCGATGTCGTTGACGAACAGTTCATCGAAACACAGCACCCGCACTTCCTGGCTCAACTCACGGGCCAGCGCCTTCAACGGGTCGGCGGTGCCGGTCAGTTGGAACGAGCGCTGATGCACCCAGCCCATGAAATGGTGAAAGTGTTGGCGTCGGGCCGGGACCTTGAGGTTTTGGTAGAACTGATCCATCAACCAGGTCTTGCCCCGTCCGACCGGCCCCCAGAGGTAAACGCCGGTGATCGGCGTGCGGCCTTCATGCAGGGCTTCGTGGCATTTTTGCAGCGCCCACACGGCATGTTCCTGGGCTTCGTCCTGGACGAAGCCCTTCTGTTCAATGGCGTGTTGCCAGGCGCTTAGGGGAGAGTCGACATTCATGCGCGGCAGTATGCCATGCGCTCGGGTTTACAGAGAGATGTCCAGCCGGGCGATCTTGCCCTGCTCGTTGAGGCGGAACATGTAGCGCAGTTCCAGCGGACTGCCGGGAAAGGTCCCGGAAATCAGGTTGTGCACTAGGACTTTGCCGGTACGTTGCTGAACGTCGAGCACTTCGACCCGTGGTTCATAACGTTGCGCGGTGTCTTGCATCCATTGGGCGATGGCTTGCGTGCCGATCCGGTGTTGGCCCTCATCGAACACGTTGGCGTCCTCAGCAAAAAAACTGCCGACCCGCGAGGTGTCGCGGGCATTGGCGGCAGCAATGTAGGCGGCGATGGCGGGTGCCAGTGAAGAGGCTGGATTGGACATGGGTGCGGCTCCTTGTTGTTTGATTCTGGAGCCATGCTAGAACAGGTCTGTGTCAGTTCTTGTCAGGAGTGAAACGCCCGGCGTCATCCAGTTGCATCTGCTTGTGCCAGGTGCGCAACAGGTCGCTGCGTCGCCCCGGATAGCGCTCGCCCTGCTCGTGAGCGGCCGAGATCCGGTCGGTACGAAACGTGCGGTAGGCACTGCGCAATTCGCACCAGGCGACAATGATCCGCACCTCATTGAGAAAACCCAGCGCCAATGGCCAGATCAGCCGCTGACTGGGCACCTGTTGAGCGTCTGCATAATCGATGTTCAGCTTGGATTGATCGCGAATCGCCTGACGAAACACGTTCAACGGCACGGCGTTTTGCGGATACCCATAGCCGCGCGGGCCCGGCAACACCGTCGGGTTGCGCAAAGCATCCTGAGCTTCAGGCGCCAACACGGCGGCAATCTTCGCCAGGGCATCGGCCGCGGCTTTGCTCAACACCTCGTCGCCACGCTGATCGACGTAACGCAATCCGAGCACGATGGCTTCGGTTTCGTCGGCATTGAGCATCAGAGGCGGCAGGAACAACCCGCTGCGCAACACGTAGCCGACCCCTGCTTCGCCGAAGATGGGTGCGCCCAGCGCGGTCAACTCGGCGATGTCGCGGTACAACGTGCGTTCGGAAATCTGCAATTCCCCGGCGAGCGTCGCGGCCGTGGCCGGACGACTTTTACCCCGCAGTACTTGCAACAACGTGAGTAAACGAGTGGTACGCGACACGATCGGCAGGCTCTTTCCTGAAAAGTCGTCGGAGCTTAGCAGAGGCCGCTGTCAGAAGTTGGCAGGAGCGCCGCCCTGGTGGTCAGCTGTTTTGCCCTGCATGGAAAAGCGCCTTGACGAGCCATATTACTCGCATCATATTAAATACATGTTGCTAGTCATTTAAATTGCCCCCGGCGTCGTTCCTCAGGAGTTACCTCATGCATTACACAGTCTTCGGCCGCAAAACCGGCTTGCGGGTTTCGGAACTGGCGCTGGGCGCCGGTAACTTCGGCACCGGCTGGGGGCATGGCGCCGAGCGTGACGAAGCCAAGCGCATTTTCGACGGTTACCTGGAAGCCGGCGGCAACTTCATCGACACCGCCAACGGTTATCAGGCCGGCCAGTCGGAAGCCATGCTCAGCGAGTTCATCGCACCGGAACGCGATCACCTGGTTATCGCCACCAAATACACCATGGGTACCACGCCAGCCGCGGGCATTTCCCACACCGGCAACAGCCGCAAGAACATGGTTCGTGCCGTGGAAGAAAGCCTGAAACGGCTCAACACCGATCACATCGACCTGTTCTGGGCGCACATCAGTGACGGCGTGACGCCGATGGAAGAGATCCTGCGCGGCTTCGACGACCTGGTGCGCGCCGGCAAGATTCACTACGCCGGGCTGTCGAATTTCCCGGCCTGGCGCATTGCTCGCGCCGATGTCCTGGCCGAAGTACGCGGTTTCGCGCCGATTGCAGCGATTCAGGCCGAATACAGCCTGGCCGAACGCACCGCCGAACGTGAGTTGCTGCCGATGGCCGAAGCGCTCGGGCTGGCGGCTACGATCTGGTCGCCGCTGGGTGGCGGGTTTCTCACGGGCAAGTACCGCAGCAATGATGACAACAACCGCGCCGCCAAACTCGGCATGCTGGTCCACACCGAGAAAAGCGCCCACGAAACCGCCCTGCTCGACACCTTGCTCGCAGTGGCAGCGGAGCTTGAAGCCACGCCGACTCATGTGGCCATTGCCTGGCTGCGGGAAAAGGCCAAGCGTTCGACGACGGCGCTGATTCCGATTCTGGGTTCGCGCACTCGTGAGCAACTGGATGCAACATTGGGCGCGTTGACGGTGCAATTGAGCCCGGAGCAATTGTCGCGGCTTGATGGGGTCAGCAACGTGCCGAAGGGCGTGCCACATGAAACGATTACCGGTTCGGCGGCGCGGTATACAGGGGCTGAAACCCTTGACCTGCCAATCATTCCGGTGGCATGAAAAAGCTTCGCGGGCAAGCCTCGCTCCTACAGATTTGTGGCGTTCACAGACTTTGTGTTCGCCACAAGAAAGCGTCTTACCGGTCTATTTTGTGCCTGGCCGCATACAGGCACAGCATCTCCATCGCCAATGTCGCCGCCGCCAGTGACGTAATGTCCGCATGGTCGTAGGCCGGCGCGACTTCCACCACGTCCATCCCCACCAGATTGATCCCGCGCAACCCGCCGAGAATTTCCAGCGCCTGCACCGTGCTCAAGCCTCCACACACCGGCGTTCCGGTGCCCGGTGCGAACGCCGGGTCGAGGCAATCGATATCGAACGTCAGGTACACCGGGTTATCCCCCACCCGCGCACGAATCGCCTCGACAATCGCCTCACACCCTTGCCGATGCACCTGCCGCGCATCCAGCACCTGGAAGCCCTGGTGATCATCATTGGTGGTGCGCAAGCCGATCTGCACCGAGCGCGACGGATCCACCAAACCTTCCTTGGCCGCGTGCCAGAACATCGTCCCGTGATCGACGCGCTTGCCCTCTTCGTCCGGCCAGGTGTCGCTGTGCGCGTCGAAGTGAATCAGCGACAGCGAACCATGTTTGCGCGCATGGGCCTTGAGCAGCGGGTAGCTGATGAAGTGATCGCCGCCGAACGTCAACATCGCGCAACCGCCGTTCAGGATCTGCTCGGCGTGGGCCTCGATGCTTTCCGGCACCGAGTGCGGCGAGCCGTAATCGAAGGCGCAATCACCGTAGTCGATCACAGCCAGATGATCGAACGGGTCAAAGGTCCACGGCCAGTGGCGTTCCCAGGCAATCCCGGTCGATGCGGCGCGAATGCCGCGCGGGCCGAAGCGCGCACCGGGACGGTTGCTGGTGGCGGTGTCGAACGGCACACCGCTGACCACCACGTCGACGCCGCGCAAATCACGGCTATAGCGACGACGCATGAAACTGGTGATACCGGCGTAAGTACTTTCGGCGGCAGTACCAAAGAGGCTGTCGCGGGTCAGGGCCTGATCGTTTTGCATCGGGACGTCCATGGGATCTCCTTATTATTTATTGGCGGCTACGGAAAGTGGTCCACAGGCGAGTGCGCGAGCGCATGTCCTTGAGGCTCATGCTGCGGTCGGCGTACAGCCGTTCGCGGGTGTCGGCCAGGGGGTAGATGTCCGGGTCGGTCCGCACGGCTTCGTCCACCAGTGGCGTCGCTGCACGGTTGGCCGTGGCAAAGAACAGCGTGTTGGTCAGCGCCGCGACGGACTCGGGGCGCAACATGAATTCAATGAATGCCCGAGCCGCTTCGGGGTGCGGCGCGTCCTTGGGTATCGCCAGGTTGTCCTGCCAGACCAGCGTGCCTTCCTTCGGAATCCGGTAGGCCACCTCGAACGGTTTGTTGGCCTTGCGCGCCTGGTCGGCGGCCATGCTGGCGTCGCCGTTATAGGTCAAGGCCAGGCACACGCTGCCATTGGCCAGATCGCTGATCTGCCGCCCGGTGGCGACGTACAGCACATTGGGCTGCAACTGATGCAACAACGCCTCGGCGGCGGTCAGATCTGCCTTGTCGGTGCTGTAGGGATCTTTACCGAGATAGTGCAACGCCAGGCCAATCACTTCCTGGGGCGAATCGAGAATCGCAATGCCGCAATCCTTCAGCTTGCCGGCGTATTGCGGTTTGAACAGCAGATCGAGGCTGTTGAGCGGCACACCGGGCAAGCGTTTTTGCACCGCCTCGACGTTCATCCCCAGCCCCAGCGTGCCCCAGGTATACGGCACGCCATAACGATTGCCGGGGTCGACAGCCGCCAGTTTTTCCAGCAGGTCCGGGTCGAGGTTGGCGTAGCCCTTGAGCCCTTCGTGGGGAATCTCCTTCAGCGCACCGGCCGCCAGACCACGGGCCAGCACGCTGGAGGACGGCACCACCACGTCATAACCGCTGCCGCCGGTGAGCAGTTTGGTTTCCAGCACTTCCGAAGAATCGAACGTGTCGTAACGCACATGAATGCCGGTTTCCTTTTCGAAATGCTGCAGGGTTTCAGGCGGCACGTAATCGGCCCAACTGTAGAGGTTGAGGGTTTTTTCCTCTGCCTGGGCCGACGCGGCCATGGCGAGAAAGAGCGCGGGTAAACCCAGTTTGAATACGGGAGCCATGACGAACACCTGACCAGAGGAAGTGGTTGCAGCGTGCGCCCTCGGATACATTGGCGAAATACCAAGTTTGTTAACCTGACTTTATTGCGGAGTAATGTTTGATGCTCGGTCAACTCCACGACCTCGACCTGCAACTGCTGCGCCTGTTTGTCCGCGTGGTGGAATGCGGCGGGTTCAGCGCAGCGCAAGGTGAACTGGGGTTGAGCCAGTCGAGCATCAGCCAGCAAATGGCCAGACTCGAAACCCGGCTCGGCTATCGTTTGTGCAGTCGCGGCAAGGGTGGATTCCGGGTCACGCCCAAGGGCGAACAGTTGCTGAGCGCGACGCGCGGGCTGTTTGAGTCCATCGAAGCGTTCCGTCATCAATCCAACGGTGTGGCGGGTCGGTTGATCGGCGAAGTGCGCCTGGGTTTGTCCGAAGCGCTTGATCAATCGGTGCTGCAAAAAGTCGCCGATGCCATCCGTCGCTTTCGTGAACGGGACGAATCGGTGCGCATCGAGTTGATGAGCGCCATGCCCGGTGAAATGGAACGCCTGTTGCTGCAACAACGGCTGGACCTGGCGATCGGCTATTTCTCCCAAGTGCAAAGCGCGTTTGACTACCGCGAACTGTTCAGCGAAACCCAGCACCTGTACTGCGCCCCGGGTCATCCGTTGTTCACCGACGACGCGCCGGACGATCTGGCGTTGCAGGCGTGCGACCGGGTCGATCATCCCTATCGTTTTCTGCGCAGTGACGAGCCGTTTCAAGGCAAATTATGTTCGGCACGGTCCGAGCAGGTCGAAGGCACCCTCGCCTTCATCCTGTCCGGCAAGCATGTCGGCTATTTGCCTGAACATTTTGCCCGCAGCTGGGAAGACAAAGGTTTGCTGCGCGCCGTGCGCCGGGATGACCTGAGTTTTGATGTGGCGTTTCATCTGGCGCGCCATCGTGCCCAGGTGCCGGGGGATGCGCAGAAAGCCTTTGAAGAAGACCTGCTCGCCGCGTTTGAATGAACACGCACGGACCTGTGGCGAGGGAGCTTGCTCCCGTTCGGCGGCGCAGACGTCGCAAGATCTGCACACAAGGTGTGGTTGAAGGAATGCCGGGGGCCGCTACGCAGCCCAACGGGAGCAAGCTCCCTCGCCACAGCTCCGTGTGTATCGTTTGCCCTCGGTGCCCGCTGCTGGCATCCTGCGCCTCCATTTTTTGACCTGGCCCCTGGCGCTTTCCTCGTGACCTCTTCCGAACACGCAAAACCCCAGCCCCGTTCCGACCTGATCTACGGCCTCAACGACCGCCCACACCTCACCGCCACGGTCTTCGCCGCCTTGCAGCATGTGCTGGCGAGTTTTGTCGGCATCATCACGCCCACCCTGATCATGGGCGGTGCTCTGGGCCTGCAAAGCGAAGTGCCGTACCTGATCAGCATGGCGCTGTTTGTCTCGGGCCTGGGCACCTTTGTTCAGGCGCGTCGGTTCGGCCCGATCGGTTCCGGCCTGTTGTGCCTGCAAGGCACCAGTTTCTCGTTCATCAGCGTGATTCTCAGCGCCGGGTTCATGGTCAAGGCCCGGGGTGGCGGCACCGATGAAATCCTCTCGACGATTTTCGGCGTGTGCTTTTTCGCGGCATTTATCGAAGTGGTGTTGAGCCAGTTCATCGGCAAGCTGCGGATGCTGATCACACCCGTGGTGACCGGCACCATCATTACCCTGATGGGGCTTTCGCTGATCAAGGTCGCGATGACCGACATCGCCGGCGGCTTTGGCGCGGCGGACCTTGGCGCGGCCAGTCATCTGGGGTTGGCGGCGTTGGTGCTCGGCACGATCGTGGTGCTGAACCGGGTCGATGTGCCGTTCCTGCGCCTGGGGGCGATTGTCATTGGCCTGACCCTCGGTTACGTCGTGGCCTGGCTGATGGGCGACGTCAATTTCGCCAGCCTGCCCGACGTGCCGCTGATGAGCGTGCCGGTGCCGTTCAAGTACGGCTTCAATTTTGACTGGGTGGCGTTTGTGCCGGTGGCGGTGATTTTCCTGGTGTCGCCGCTGGAAGCCGCCGGTGACCTGACCGCCAACTCGATGATTTCCCGGCAACCGGTCAAGGGTCCGATTTACATCCGCCGGATCAAGTCCGGCCTGCTGGCTGACGGCCTGAACTCGGCCATGGCGGCGGTGTTCAACAGCATGCCGATGGTGACCTTCGCGCAAAACAACGGAGTGATCCAGCTCACCGGCGTGGCCAGCCGTTACGTGGCGTTCTTCATCGCCGGCCTGCTGGTGTTGCTGGGGCTGTTCCCGATGATTGGCGCGGTGCTGCAATTGATGCCCAAACCGGTGCTCGGCGGCGCGGAACTGGTGATGTTCGGCACCGTGGCGGTGGCCGGCATCAAGATCCTCGCCGAGGCCGGTCTGCATCGGCGCAACATGCTGATCGTGGCGATTTCCATCGGCATGGGCCTGGGGGTCGCAGCGGTGCCCGAAGTGCTGCGCGAGCTGCCCAAGGCGCTGCACAACATCTTCGAATCACCGATCACCGTCGGGGCGTTGTGCGCTATCGTGCTGAACATCTTCCTGCCCGAGGAATTCATCGAGCTGGAAGAGGACGATTTCGATCCGGAAGCGTCGATCTTGCAGGTCATGGAAAACCCCGATGTCCCGGCCAAGGGTGAACCCCCACGGCCTGCGGCAGTCGCACAGTTGAACCGCTAGAAAGCTCGAGGTCTGAGCCCGTGGCGGCTCAGCCCTTTTATTTATGAGAGCGTCTACATGCGCAGCGTCCACGCCGTCATCCTTTCTCTGCTGTTGCTCTCCCTGAGCGCCTGCGCCCTCTTCCCCCATCGCGATCCGTTGAACATCAACGTGGTCGGCATCGAGCCGCTGCAAAGCCAGGATATGGAAGTGCGCTTTGCCGTGAAGATCCGGGTACAGAACCCCAACGAAACGCCGATCGACTACAACGGCGTGGCGCTGGATCTGGAAGTCAATGGCCAGCCACTGGCGTCCGGCGTCAGCGATCAGTCGGGCTCGATTGCACGCTTTTCCGAAACCGTGCTGAGCGTGCCGGTGAGCGTTTCGGCGTTCTCGGTGTTACGCCAGACGTTGGGGCTGAGCCAGACGCAGACACTGAATAATCTTCCCTACGTGTTACGCGGCAAACTGGCGGGCGGCTTGTTTGGAACGGTGCGCTTCGTGGACACCGGGAAGCTGAGTTTGCCGGGGTCGACAGCCGGAACTCGGTCATACCGACAATGAATATCCCCTGTGGGAGCGAGCCTGCTCGCGAATGCGGTGTGTCAGAAAACACATGCATTGACTGACACTCCGTCTTCGCGAGCAGGCTCGCTCCCACAGGGGTGATGCTGTTCAACCAGTGACGGTTATGCGGTGCAACGGACGCCGGGCCGGGCGCGCGTAGTGACCGATCACGTCGTAGTCCTAACGCGCGCGACTTGATCTTCTAGCGCCAATCCAGATAACGAAACAGTTCCTCCTCCTGATCAAAGTGCAGTCGCACGAGGGTATCCAGACGAATCAACTGATGCTGGATCTCATCAGCAGATGCCGTTGCGGGGTCGGAACTGAAGTCGTTACTCATGCGCGTCAGTAAATGGATAAGGCGAAAAATCTCCCGGTGAGCGTGGCTCATAGCCGACATCGGGTCCTCGCCCGGCATGCTTCGCGTCAGCAGCGGGTACAGTATGTTTTCATCTTCGTGTTCATGCTGCGCCAGTGATGTTTGCAGCTTGTCGACCAGTTGCACCAGGTCGGTCTGTGCTTGCGCCAGTGGACGCCGGGCGAAGTCATTGGCCAGTTGATGCAGATCGCTCAGTACGGTGGAGAGTTGCTGGTGTTCATCTTGCAGGCGATCGATATGTTCTGCGGCAAGCTTTCGTTTCCTCAGCACCCACAACGGCCCCAGTGCCCGCAAGGCGTTAAGGATAATCACCACGTCGATACCCTCCTGCACCACGGCGCCAATCAGCGGCGGCAGGTAACCGAGGGCCGCCACCGCCATGGCCAGCAACGACATCCCCATGCCGACCAGCACACCCTGACGGGCGATGTAGCGGGTGCGTCGGGCAATGTCCAGCGCCTCGACCAGACGATCCAGCCGATCCACCAGCAACACAACACCTGCGGCTTGTGCAGAAGCAGTGGCACCGCTGGCCCCCATGGCTACGCCGACGGTGGCCGCCGCCAGGGCCGGGGCATCGTTGATGCCATCACCGACCATCAGTGTGCTGGTGCGCAGGCAACCTTCCTGTACAGCACGCACTTTATCCTCAGGGGTCAACCCGGCACGCAGCTCGTCAATCCCGGCAGATAGCGCAATCATCTCGGCGGTTTCCAGGCGATCCCCGGTGAGCATGACTATCTTTTCGATGCCCCGATTACGCAGTCGATGCAGAGTCTGTGGCGTTTCGCGCCGAACCTTGTCCGAGAAAACCAGCAGGCCCGCGAGTTGCCCATCCACATCGATGAAGCTTCCACTGCACGCCAGGTAATCCATGTGGCGCAGCATGGCGGCGACCCAGTCAGTTTCAGGGGCGTCTTTGTGAGCGAAAGACAACGAGCCGAAACGCACCTGCACGCCATCGACTTGCCCACAAAGTCCAGAGCCGGGGCTTTCTTCTACTTCCTGTGGGACGCTCAGAGGCAATTGACGCTGATGCGCCGCCTCAACGATGGCCTGGGAGACAGGGTGCGTCGAGGCCTGCGCCAGCGAAGCGGCCAGGCCAAGCAGGCGCTGCGGATCGACCAGTCCGTTGACCTCTATCGACTGCAGACGGGCATGGCCGCTGGTCAGCGTGCCGGTCTTGTCGAGGAACACCTGCTTGACTCCGGCCAACGCTTCCAGGGTCACGCCGTCCTTGATCAGTATCCCGCGCCGCGCTGCCCTGGAAATCCCCGACATGATGGCAATCGGTACGGCCAGAATCAAAGGGCAAGGTGTGGCCACCACCAGTACCGCCAGCGCTCGCAAAGGATCACCACTCAATTGCCAGGCCAATCCGGCAATCAGCAACGTCAGCGGGATGAAGAACAATGCATAGCGGTCGGCCAGGCGCACGAAAGGTGCGCGTGAACGACGTGCCTCCTCGGCCAGCCGCACTATGCCGGCATAGGTACTCTGCGCGGCCGTTCGCGTGGCGATTATCAGGATGGGGGCACCGACATTGGAAACGCCGCTGGGCAGTTGCTCTCCTTCTCGACGGGTGACGGGCAACGACTCACCGCTGAGCGCCGATTCGTCCAGAATGGCCGCAGGACTTAGCAACCGACCGTCGACCGGTATCACCTCCCCCAGCCGCACCAGCAATGTCTGATTCAGCTGGACCTGCTCAACGGGGATCTCGCGTAAGCCGCCCTCCTCCTGCAGCCAGGCAAAACGTGGCGCCCGGTCGATGAGCGCACGAAGCTCACGGTCGGCGCGTTGCTTGGTGAAAAACTCCAGGGTCCGTCCGGTCGCCAGCATTAACGCAATCACCGCTGCCACCAGTGTCTGATCAAAGACCAGGGCGGCAGTGATCGACAGCAGCGCGATCAGGTCGACACCGGCCTCGCGCCGGGCCAGGCGCCTGACGATTTCAAGGAGCAGTACCGCAGCCATCACCAGACTTCCGGCGGCCCAGCACCTCGATGCCCAATCAGGTGCTTGCGCAACATACGCAATGCCGCCGGCCAGCAGCGTCAGTGCGGTGAGCAGCAACAGAACAGGGTCCAGCCACTTACTGAGCATCGAAGTGAGTTCCTCAAAAGCGATTTGCAGGCCTCGCTGTAAAACAGCTGTCGCTCATCGAGGTATAGCTTAGGACTCGAATGTCTTTCGTGTCCCCGGCGCGCCGCAATTTCAGCGCTGGACACAACAGAAGTCGCGGTTGTGCCCGGACGAACCAGGTGTAAACCTGTTTCAGGACTAGACAGTGCAAAAGGCTGAAGCAAGGCGTGCGTTAACGCTGCGATCACATCTTCTCTTCCACGAACGAGTCTGATTGTCTGACCGCCAGAATGCTGCCCTGCAACGAATACAGCGCGCGCTCCATAGTGCTGCCGATGAATCGATTAGTACCCACCCGATGCAAGGTGCCCATCACCACGACGTCAGCCTGGTAATCATCGACAAATGCACTGATCACCGGCATCGGCAGCCCCATGAAAAAATGCCGGCGCTCTGGAGCAATGCCATAGCGCTCAGCCAGGGTGTTGAAGGCCTGATGAAGGGACGCTCGCAACTCATCCATGAAGGCCACATTCCAGCAGCCGGTGATCAGCGGCGTATCGCCATTGAATGCAGGCGATAAGTCATAGGCGTAAAGCAGGTGCAGCGATGCGTCGCATTGCACGGCCAGCGTATGAGCTGCCTGAATAATGGCATCGTTCACATCACGGATTTGTGTGACCGTATCAAACAGGTCCACAGCGGCGACGATCTGATGAGGCAACTCATCATGGACCTGGTTGACCAGGTGCAACGCAACGGGACACCCGCGCAGCAAATGGTAATCCAGAGGTGTGACGAACACCCGTCCAAGTACCGGGTCCACCGTGACATCCTTGATGACCAGGTCGGGCTTGAGCTCTTCTACACACTTCACGATGTCGAGCAGTGGTTCGCAGGTGAAGACAACTTGCACGTTCACGTCCAATCCCTGTGCATTGAGCCCCTGAAGTGTCTGGTCCCTCCAGTGGAGATAATGGCGCTGATATCGCTGGTCCCCCTCCTCGTCTCTGTTCTCTTCCCACACATGCGCCATGGCCGCCGGTTCGATAAAGGCTCGTACATCCAGCATGGCTCCACTGGCCCTGGCCAGGGCGATGGCACGCAGCAAGGCTGGGGCCTCTTTGAGGTTTGGGTTGGCGATCAGCAGCAAGCGTTGATAGTGGGCCATGACACACCTCGTCTATACACCGGCCCATAGCGTGGCCATGTTCAAAGACTGCGCTCGTTGCGCCCTATGCCTGTTTGATTTACATCAAATCCAGGCAATTGAGTGCACTGTCACAAGAGATCTGATCCAGATCATATTCAGGCGCAGTCAGCGGAGTAGAAAGAAGTGAATCGCGAGATTTGCCACTGCGCGCCAACCTATGAAGACGGCTGGAGGATCGCATCATGCTCACTGTCAAAGACCATAATGATCGGGCCTCTGAAGCCTATTCCAAAGTCACTGGGAAATACTGGATCGAAGCGCTCAAGGATGGTCGTCACGTGTTGATCCGGCAACTGACGGAAAAAGACCGCGAGCGAGAGTACCGCTTCATCAAACATCTGTGCCCTGAGTCCCGGCACATGCGCTTTCTCATGCAGAGCAACGAACCCGGCAACAAGCAGTGCCTGGCATACATCGCACTGGTCCACGAAAATGGCCAATTGATCGAGATCGGCGTCAGCCGGTATGTCGCCACGGGCGAATACAAGTGTGAATGTACGGTGACAGTCGCCGATCAATGGAAGCGTCTGGGTTTGGGTACGCTATTGCTGGAACATTTGATCACGGCCGCGCGCAAGAACGGTTTTCACCAGATGTATGCGCTCGACGCCTCCAGCAATGCCCCGATGCGCGACCTGGCCAGATCACTGGGCTTCGAGACGCGCGACGATCCCTACGATACCCGTCAGGTGATTCACTGCCTGTACCTGTAAAACAACGGGTCTGTTGAAGCACCTTGATCCGGCGACTCATATAAGCGGCCTATTGACCCGCCAGGCGAGGAATCTGGCCCCCGACACCTTCTCTCAAGCCTTTGCACCCTTTATTGACGAAACTCAATTGTTCATCTGGAGCAAGGCGTAGGAATAATCAAACAGGTGATGAATCGACACAAAAGTTTGCGTTTAAACACAATGTGTCGAGGACCTGCGGATCGATCTCCGGCGGTTGTGCGCAAGCGCAATACCGCTGGCGGTAACCCACCCTTACGGGGACGACGGTCATGAACACACCCTCCCAAGACATGCTGGATAACCTGTATGGCTCACCTCGGCACATTGACCAGGCTGCCATCGCACCGCTTCTGCGCCAATACGCTGAGCCTCTGCCGGCGCTGGACTCATCCGCCTTTGGTGAAATGTTCGATCGCTATGCGGATGCGCGCGTGGTGATGATTGGTGAGGCCAGTCATGGCACCAGTGATTTTTATCGAACCCGGGCAGCGATCACCCAAAGGCTGATTGAGCAACACGGGTTCAACATTGTGGCCGTTGAAGCCGACTGGCCGGACGCCGGCCATGTCGACCAGTATGTCCGGGGGTTGGCACACTCGGCGTGGAAACGTCACATCTTCAGCCGATTCCCGACCTGGATGTGGCGCAACACCGACGTGAGAGCATTCGCCCACTGGCTGCATCTCTACAACCACACCCTCGCCACTGAACGTCGCGTCGAGTTCCGCGGGCTGGACGTCTACAGCTTGCGCAACTCCATCCATGAGGTGCTGAGTTATCTGGACCGGGTCGACCCACAGCTGGCCCACGAGGCCCGGCGGCGCTATGGCTGTCTGACCCCTTGGCAGGATGATCCCGCGTTGTATGGTCACTTCGTCGAACGTGCCGGCTTGATGCCTTGTGAGCAACCGGTGATTGAACAGCTCGACGCCATGCTGGCCGAACAACTGGCCGGGCTTATCCAGAACGACGAGGCCTTCTTCAATGCGGCGCAAAACGCTCGGGTGGTGCAGGCGGCGGAACAGTATTACCGTGCGATTTATCGAGGGTCGACCGCCTCGTGGAACCTGCGTGACCGGCACATGTTCGACACACTTCGGGCACTGCTTGAGCACCGGGGTCCACAAGCCAAAGCCGTGGTCTGGGCGCACAATTCTCATATCGGCAACGCGGCTGCGACGGAAATGGGCTGGAAGGGTCAGTTCAACATCGGTCAGCTGTGCCGCAGTGCTTATGGGCGCGATGCCGTACTGATCGGCATGAGCACCGACCGTGGCCAGGTGGCCGCAGCCGATGACTGGGACGGCGACATGCTCATCAAGGACATCCGGCCCTCTCGCCCGGACAGTTGGGAGCACCAGTTTCTCAAGGCGGGTGTGCCGGCGTCATTGACCGACTGGCGAGACCCAACGCGCAAAGCGCTGCGCCGTGTGCTGTCCAAACCGTTGCTGGAACGGGCCATCGGGGTGATTTACCGCCCTGAAACCGAGCGTGGCAGTCACTACTTCGAAGCGACGCTGGCCGAACAGTTCGACGCCATGATCTGGATTGAACAGACCCAACCCGTGACAGCACTGGCGCTACCGAAAAGCCAGAGACTCGAACCGGAAGACGAAACCTATCCGTTTGGCGTGTGAGGCCGATCAGGCGTTGTCAGGCGGGGTCGTGCAAATACTTCTCGAACCAGTCGCCAGCGAGTCTGGCGACTTCTTCAAGGGCTCCAGGTTCTTCGAAAAGATGAGTCGCGCCCGCCACAATTTCCAGCTGCTGCTCACACCGCAAGGCCTGACTGCTTTGATCATTCAGTTCGAGCACCACCGGGTCCTGGGCACCTACGATTTGCAGAGTGGGTGCCCTCACCTGCGACAATGCCGCCCCCGCCAGGTCGGTGCGCCCTCCGCGGCTGACCACCGCATGCACCACCTCCGGGCGCACGGCCGCCGCCAACAACGCCGCCGCAGCACCGGTGCTTGCGCCGAACAGACCGATTCGCAGCGAGTGCAACTCCACGTCCCGACCGACCCAGTCGATGACGTCCACCAGTCGCCTGGCGAGCAAGGCAATATCGAAACGCAGCTCCCCGGTGAGGTTGTCCAGGCGTTGCTCTGGCTCCGTGAGCAGGTCGAACAGCAGCGACGCCAGCCCCCGCTTGGCCAAGGACTCTGCGACAAACTGATTGCGTGGGCTCAGACGGCCACTGCCGCTACCGTGCACGAAGATCACCAGACCGTCAGTCTGCAGCGGCAGACGCAGATCGGCCGATAACTCAACCTCACGCAATTCCAGCTGTCGAGATTGAGGCTTAATCATCGAAAGGTTCCCGCGAGGCGGAATCGGTGGCGGCTTCTCGCTGCCAGGCCCGTTGCAACAAATCAATGACTTCTTCGTCCGAGGTCTGGGGGAAACTCAAGTACCAATACCCGATCGACATCATCCATTCAGGTATGAGTGGGCAGATCACCTCATCGACTTCGAAGCTCAGCGTGTCCACCGTTTCCCGCGGCGCAACCGGTACGGCAACGACGATACGAGCAGGTGCCTGCATACGCACCGCGCGGATCGCCGCCATCATCGAGGCGCCCGTCGCCAGGCCGTCATCCACCAGAATCACCACCTGCCCCTTGAGCTGCAAGGGTGGCCGGGCGCCCCGGTACAGGTGCTCCCGCCGCTGCAATTCCCGTGTTTCACGCGCGACCACGGCGTCGAATGCGGCCGGGGAAATCGGGTGAGCCCGCAGCGCTTCTTCATTTCGGATCTGGATACCGCCACTGGCGATGGCACCCATGGCGAACTCGGGGTTGGACGGCACGCCCAGTTTGCGCACCAGCATCAGGTCCAGGCGCACGTCCAGGGCCTTGACCACTTCATAGGCAACCGGAACGCCGCCACGGGGCAAGGCGAGGACGATGACATCGGGTCGATGGGCGTATTTGAGCAACGGTTCCACCAGACGTCGACCGGCTTCTGCCCGGTCCTCCAATGTGGTTTGTAATGAGGGGCTTTGACTCATGAAAAACCTCCTCAGGCGATGACGCCTGTCGTTTCGTTACACCATGGCCTTGTCCGGCTAGACTGCCAGAACACTGCAAGGCACCTGGTACAGAATATGTTCGGTCGTGCTGCCCAGCAGCTTCTCCAGGCCGTGGTACTGGACTCGGCCCATCACGATCACATCCACCTGCTGCTCGTTGGCAAAATCGCTCAACGCCGCGACCGGATGTCCGAGAACAAAATGCCGACGGTCAGAGGGGACGCCGTACCGACCGGCCAATTTGCTGAACGATTGTTCCTCGGTGGTGCGCAACTCTTTGGTGATGTCTGGAAGCGCCAGCCCCCCCATGTCTGCCAGATAGACCCCTGAAAGATCGCAGGCATACAGCAGGTGCAGCTCGGCATCGCACTGCAACGCCAGATTGGTGGCTTGCTGAATGATCCGCTCGTTCAGCTCGCTGTCCGCAGGCGCCGTATCCGACGCGTCAACCGCCGCCACGACCTTGCGCGGCAAGGCATGACCACCGCCGCCCACCAGATAGACTGGTATCGGGCAGTGGCGCAACAAATGCCAATCCAGCGGGGTGAAGAACGCGCGTTTGAGCGCTGATTCGTGCTGCACTTCTTTGATCAGCAGGTCGGGCTGCATTTCCGTGACGTGATCAAGAATGTCTTGCTTCATGTCGTCGGCCCACATCACCTCTGTCGTCACTTTGAGCCCCAGCGCATTGAGATTGGTTGCCTGGTTTTTCAGCCAGTCGCGATGGTCCTGAAGGTAGCTTTCCCGGGCTTTTTCCTGCACGCCTTCGTCAAGCAGTGACAGTATCTCCAACGGCTTTACAAGCGCAGCAATATGCAAGCTCGCGCCGCTGGCCTTGGCCAGAGCGGCCGCATGGTTTATCGCTGGGGAATGGCGCAGGGCCGGGTTGATGATGAGTAACAAGCGTTGATATTGGCTCATGATCTGACTCCATACAGGGGGACTCGACGTCCATCGCTGCCCCATTGCTGAGACTAGTCGTAACGCCTGCGCCGGATCAGGCACCCGCGTTGATTCAGCGTCCTCTGTTGATGTCGCCCTGGCGTTGATTTATATCAAATCCCCGCGTAACGCCGTTCATTGGACCAATGCGGGTCATGGATCGGGCTTTCATTTCACCGTACTTGATCAATATCAACAGGGCCGGGCCGAGCAGGATTACGTTGGCAAAATGGGACGGCATTTTTGCTGTGCTCAGGACTTTGATGCTTGCCGGTTCCTTGATGGTGTGATGCCCCCACCGCACCGGCTTTCGACAGGAGACGACAATGTCGACCCAACTTGCGAGTCAGCGTTTGCGCTTGTACGACAGCGATGAACTCGATGGCGTGCTGCAGGCGATGGCTCGCCAAGCGGCGATATTGTTGCCGCCCGCTCAATCGGCACTGATTGGCATCCAGCGTCGCGGCGAGCCGCTGGCACAGCGCTTACAGCAGCATCTTTCGCGTCAGACCGGCCAGCCAGAACTGCCGCTTTACCCCCTGAAGGTCAAGCGTTATGCCGATGACCTCAAGGTCCTGCATGCACAGACGGAATTGACTGAGAACCCACTTCTGGGCGAGCTGGACCTTGCCAATACCACCCTGCTTGTTGTCGACGATGTGCTTTTTGAAGGCCACTCCCTTCTGCGCACCTGTGCCTATTTGGCGCAGCTGGGCGCTCGTCGGGTCTACACTGCGGTATTGGTTGACCGGCATGTTTGCCAGCAACCGATCCGTGCCGACATTGTCGGCGTGCACCTGCAAGTTGCCGCCCATGACATCGTCGAATGCAACGTCCCGCCCTACGAAATGGAGTTCTGCATTGAAGTGTTGCGTCATGGTGCTGCCCGATGATGGCGCAACTGTTCGATAAGCCTCAAAGGAGCCAATGCATGCTCACCGACCGCCCGCTTCTTTTTGCCCTGCAAGGCAGTGAGCACTATGCAACACGCGTCGCGCAGCGGCTTGGCTGCCAACTGGCCCTGCATGAAGAGCGCGACTATGAAGATGGCGAACATAAATGCCGACCGCTGGCGTCGGTTAACGGTCGCGAGGTCGTGGTGTTCCATGCTTTGTATGGGGATGACCGGCAGAGCGCTAACGATAAGTTGTGTCGCCTGTTGTTCTTTTGCGGAGCACTCAAGGATGCCGGCGCTCGCCATGTGCAGGTCGTAACACCCTACCTCTGCTATGGACGAAAAGATCGTCGCAGCCAACCTCAAGACCCCACGATCACCCGCTACCTGGCGGCCATGATTGAAGCCTGCCACGTTGATCGTCTGGTTGCCCTGGAGGTGCATAATCCGGCCGCGTTCGACAATGCCTTTCGCATTCCAACGTGGAACGTGCAGTGCACAGAATTATTCGCCGAGCATTTCGCCAGGTTCGTCGGCGACGCCGACGTGGTGGCGGTGTCCCCGGATTCCGGTGGTGCCAAGCGCGCCGAACAGTTTCGTCAGGCCCTCGAACGACATCTGGGACGCTCAGTGGGCAGTGCGCTGATGGAAAAGCACCGTGCTCACGCGACGCTGACAGGCGCCCTGTTGGTGGGCGACGTATCGGGTAAGACAGCCATTGTTTTCGACGATCTGATCAGTACCGGTGAAACGCTGAAGCATGCGGGCCTTGCCTGTCAAAAGGGTGGAGCCAGCCGATTGTTTGCCGCGGCGACCCATGGTTTGTTCACGGCGGGCAGCCATCTGTTCGACAAGCCGCTTTTCGAGCACATTGCGATCTCTGACAGCGTGCCTCCATTTCGCCTATCCCCCGAGTGCGTGACGCAGCACGTGCACGTAATCGACAGCACCGCCCTGATAGCCACCTTGCTGGCTGAAAGTGGAGCATTCGATACCGTTTGAGCAGATGAAGAGGCCGATCAAAGACAATGGGGAGTGCCTGACGTTGAAAAAGATGAAAATCAACACAGCATTCACACTGATGGAGCCAGGCCCGGTGGTCTTCGTCACCACAAATGATGGCCGCAAGAACAACATTATGACCATCTCGTGGACCATGGTGATGGGCTTCACGCCGATTTTTGCCATCACCACCGGGCCCTGGAACTATTCGTACGCCGCGCTTCTGAAAACCAAGGAGTGCGTCATTTCAATCCCCACTGTCGATTTGATCGATTGCGTTATTGGTGTGGGAACCTGTTCTGGTGCCGACACAGACAAGTTTGCAACCTTCGGATTGACGCCCGTGAAAGGCAAACATGTCAGGTCACCCTTGATTAAGGAATGCCTGGCCAATATCGAATGCAAGGTTGTCGATATCATCGAGAAACACAACATTGTTGTCCTCGAAGGCCTCGCCGCCTACATCGATGAGTCACGCAAAGAGACACGAACCCTTCATTCAGTGGGTGATGGTTCCTTTGTCGTGGACGGACGCAAACTGGATAGAAGAGAAATGATGCAGTCGAAGCTACCAGAGGGTGTCCAGGTGGTTAGTCAATGATAATGAGCGCCACCGGCGTCCACTTGGCAGGCAATGAACAGTCATCGACGAGTCACTGACCTGGTGCGTTCCCGAGCGTTAATAAAAGCCTTCCGGGTAATACGTTGAGACCTGTCAGGTGAAGGCGAGCCAGCGTCAACGTTGCCACGCAATAAGTGCATTTTCCGCTGGCAGAAAGGCGTCTGAGTGCCAGGCGCGTACCCGAGGGGTGTAGCCATCCACGGGCCGCGTGGCAGCGACCGAGGTGGAAAAGATATAGCCTTGGATGGCGCCGGGTATGGGGCCGACAGCGTTCATCGGCAGGCATTCTGCCGGGTGTCCATCGCACGGGGCGGCATAGAGTTCCACCCTTACCCACTCCGGTGCGATCTCCCCCAGATAGACCGGCACGCTGATGTACAGCCACTCGCCGTCGTGTTTCGCATCGACCGTGCCGAAATGTATGTTGTCCCATCCCAAGGCAACCGCCTTGTGCCAGGCATGAAGCCCACGTGCGAGTTCAGCCTTATCCTTGCTACGGCGTCGGAACGCCTGGATCGCCGGTTGGTAACAACAACCCAGGTATTCGAGCAGCATGCGATTGCTACTGAATTGCGGCCCCAGTTGCGACATGCTGGCGCGCATGCGTTGCACCCAGTCTCGTGGAATTCCCTGCGTGTCGCGTGTGTAAAAGGTGGGCACTACTTCTTCTTCGAGCAGGCGGTACAAGCACTCGGCGTCGGCTACATCGTCGCTGGGGGCGTCGTCGCCGATTGCCCAACCGCAGGTGGGCTGGTACGCCTCCGCCCACCAACCGTCCAGTTGGGACAGGTTAAGTCCGCCATTGACCAGAACCTTCATCCCACTGGTGCCACAGGCTTCCCATGGTCGTCGCGGTGTATTGATCCAGACATCGACGCCTTGCACCAGATGTTGGGCCTGTTCAATGTCGTAATCCTCCAGGAACACGACATGCCTTCGCAGATTTGGACGATGAACAAACTCCATCCATGCCTGGATCAGCTGCTTGCCCTGCTCGTCACTGGGATGGGCTTTACCGGCGATGATCAGTTGGACGGGTCGATGCTCATCGGTTAGCAGGCGGCTCAGGCGCTCCGGGTCATGCAGCAACAAATTCGGTCGCTTATAGTCGGTGAATCGCCGCGCGAAGCCGAGCGTAAGGCAATTGGGATCGAGCACCTGCGCGGCTTCTTCGACCCGCTGAGGTGACTCGCCACGCTGTCCAAGGTGCCATGCCAAACGGTGACGCGTGTAATGCACCAGATCGCGGCGTTGCTCGGCGGCCATCGTCCACAAGGCCCTGTCATCACTGTGGGAGACCGTCCCTGAGAGAGACTCCACCGTGCCGAGCCAACGTTCCTTGCCACAGGTGCTAGTCCATAGGTGATCGGACCACACCGAATCCCAGGATGGCACATGGACGCCGTTGGTAATGTGCCCCACAGGTATCTCTTGAAGCGGCCAGCGTGGATAAAGATCACTGAACAATTGACGGCTGACCTCGCCATGCAAACGACTCACGGCATTGCACTGGGCGCACCCACGCAATGCCAGAAAAGCCATGTTGAACGGCTCATCGTCGTCCGCCGGATCACGCCGGCCCAACGCAAGCAGCTCGCGCAATGAAATGCGACAGTCTTCGAGATACTCACGCGCGTACTTGTAAATGAGCGAGGGTGGAAATAAGTCGAAACCCACAGCCACTGGCGTATGCGTTGTGAATACGTTACCTGCACGCGTTGCCCACCATGCTTCCCAGAACGATGTACCCATCTTGTGCATAAAGCGACGGGCACGTTCCAGCACAAGCAGTGCGGCGTGACCTTCGTTAAGGTGGCACACGTCAACGTCGATACCCAGTGCGTCGAGTACCGCCCAGCCACCAATGCCGAGCACCACTTCCTGGAGCAAACGCATTTCCGAGCCGCCGCCATACAACTTAGAGGTGATACCGCGGTCGGCGGGCCCATTGCGCAGATCGTTACTATCCAGCAGATACAGGCGCGTACGTCCGACAATGGCCTGCCATATACGCAAATACAAAGTGCGACCGGGAAGTTGCAGCACGATTTTCAGCCAGGCGCCGTCATTTCCGATCGTTGGCTGAATCGGCAGGCTGGTGGCGTCGTTGTAAGGATAGGCCTCATGCTGCCTGCCTTGCGCGTCGATGTATTGCCGAAAATAGCCTTCCTGATAGAGCAAACCCACCCCAAGTATCGGAACGCCCATGTCGCTCGCCGTCTTCAGATAATCTCCTGCAAGCACACCGAGTCCGCCGGCGTAGAGCGGAAAGGCCTCACTCAAACCGTACTCCATGCTGAAATAGGCGATCCGCGCCGAATCCCTGGCCCCTTGCTGCTGTGCATACCAGCCTGAGTCGTCGAGATAACGCCGGTGCTCTGCGATGGCGTGCGCCAGTTTCTGCGAGAAGTCAGGATCTCGGCAGAGTTCGTCAAGACGCTGCTGCGAAGCATTCTGCAGAATCATCCACGGATTATGGGTACGCACCCAAAGTTCTGGGTCAATCGATTTCCACAGGTCGTCGAGTGCATGATTCCAGGTCCAGCGCAGGTTAAGCGCGAGTTCGGTCAGTGCGCAGAGTTGCTCTGGCAACTCACGTGGCAAGAAGGCGAACACGTCGATACCTCAATGTAATCGGCAGTTTTGCGGATCTTGATCAGGCGTGCCATGAGGCAACGGTTTTACGGTGTGCGATTAAGTGACAGGCGCTTTTCCACCGCCAGAACATGCCGAGTGGTGGCGAGCACTGCATCCGGATTCAGGCTTATCGAGTCGATGCCAATTTCCACCAGAAATTCAGCCATCTCGGGATAGTCAGACGGCGCCTGTCCGCAAATACCGGAGTGGCGGCCGTTACGTTTTGCTCCCTCCACCGCCAGGCGAATCATCTGTTTAACCCCCGGATCGCGTTCATCGAAATCGAAGGCGACGATTTCCGAATCGCGATCCACGCCGAGCGTCAGCTGGGTCAAGTCATTGGAGCCGATGGAGAATCCGTCGAACAGTTTGGCGAAGGCGTCGATCAGGATGACGTTGTTGGGGATCTCGCACATGACGTAGACCTCCAGTCCGTTTTCTCCGCGCTTGAGGCCATGGCTGGCCATCGCTGCCAATACCTTTTCGCCCTCCTCCACTCTGCGGCAAAAAGGGATCATCAACTTGACGTTAGTCAGGCCTATCTCGTCGCGCACCCGCTTCATTGCCGCGCATTCCAGCGCAAAACCTTCGGCATAGGCACTATGGGTATAACGGGACGCCCCACGAAAACCGATCATTGGGTTGTCTTCTTCCGGCTCGAAATACTGACCGCCCAGCAGGGTCGCGTATTCGTTGCTTTTGAAGTCGCTCATGCGCACTACGCAGGGTTTTGGATACACCGCCGCCGCAATTGTGGCCACGCCTTCGGCCAAGGTCTTGACGAAAAAATCTGCAGGATCATTGTAAGCAATGCTCAAGGCCGCGATTTTTTCACGTGTTGCGTCATCCACCTTTTCCGGGTGTACGAGCGCCATCGGATGCACCTTGATGTATTCATTAATAATGAATTCCATACGCGCCAGACCAATGCCATCCACCGGTAGCGAGGCAAGACTAAAGGCCTGATCAGGATTGCCCAGGTTCATCATAATCTTTGTTTTTGGATGTCCCAGCTCGCTGAGATCGGTGTGCTGAATGTCAAAACCCAGAATGCCTTCATAGACATTTCCGGTTTCGCCTTCGGCGCAGCTAATGGTGATCGGTGTGCCGGTTTCTATTTTGTCTGCCGCGTTTGCGGTTCCCACGATGGCGGGAATGCCCAGTTCACGCGAGACGATGGCGGCGTGACAAGTACGTCCGCCCCTGCTCGTCACGATAGCCGCGGCAGTTTTCATGACAGGTTCCCAGTCGGGTGCCGTGGTATCTGAGACCAGCACCTCGCCCGGTTGAAAATCACTGAGATGCTTGGCATCGTTGATGACACGCGCCTTGCCGGCGCCAATTCTGGTGCCGACCGCCCTGCCCTTAAGCAGCACTGTCGATCTTTGCTTGAGATGGTAAATCTCAAGCACGTTGCCTTTCTTTTGCGACTCCACCGTTTCCGGTCGCGCCTGCACTATATATAACCGGCCATCGATGCCGTCTTTGGCCCATTCCATATCCATGGGTTTGTAAAAACCGGCTTTGCCCGAATAGTGGTTTTCAACCTTGATGGCATAGTCGGCCAGCACCATCACATCCGCATCAGAGATGCAGAAGCGGGTTCGTTCTTCGCCGGGCGTATCAATATTCTTGGTGTATTCCACCGCGATAGTGCCGGTATTGAGCTCGCCGGCAAAAATCATCTTCTTTGCTTTGCTACCCAGGCTGCGCTTCAAGACAGCACGATAACCCTGCAGAAAGCTGGGTTTGTGCACATAGAAACTGTCGGGGTCTATCGTGCCCTGCACGACATTCTCGCCGAGCCCCAGCGCGGCATTGATGAAGACGACATCCCTGAAGCCTGTTTCCGTGTCCAGCGAAAACATCACGCCACTGGCCCCTATATCGCTACGCACCATCTTCATGACCACGACGGCGAGATAGACCTTGTAGTAATCAAAGCCATTGTCGTATTTGTAGTGGATGGAGCGGTCGGTAAAGTTGGACGCCAGGCAACGTTTGTAGGCATCGAGCAGATCACCGTCAGTGGCGATGTTGAGATAGGTATCGTTCTGCCCGGCAAATGAGGCCTGCGGCGAATCCTCGGCGGTCGCCGAGGACCGCACCGCCAATGAAATGTTTTCGCCGTATTCCTGTTTGAGTTGGGCATAACTTTGCAAAATCGCCGTCTTTAGATCTTCCGGCAATGAACAGCCATATACGATCGCCCTCGCCTTTTTCCCCCGCGCCTGCAAATCCTTGATGTTGTCGGGGTCGAGTCCGTCAAGTGCCGCATGCAGAGGCTGCCAGGCGCCATTGTGATCAAGCACATAACGATACGCCTCAACGGTGATGGCAAAACCGTTGGGGATGCATACACCCTCAGTCGTGAGGTTCTGGTACATCTCACCCAGCGAGGCGTTCTTGCCACCGACCAGCGATACATCGTTGATACCCAGCTCTTTGAACCAGCGGATATGTGAATGCATCACGATATTTCTCCATTTGATGGGGGGAGACTTTGTCGGCCGCTTCTACTTGATATAGAGCTTTATGGCTTGATGCCGTCTGCGTGTGTTGATTTAGATCAATGAGCGCCCTTTGAGCAGCAATAGCCGGGAGTATCAGCCCGCTTTTTGATGTATGCAGAGGGCGTAGCTGGACGAGAAGTACCGCCGCTACCAAGACCTCACCGTCTGCAATGGCTGCCAGCTCTGGTCACCTGCGCCGATTGAGCGTTGAATGATGTAGCCGAGCCGTCCGCCATCCTATTCAGGATCAAACCCATGACCCGTTCTGTTCCTGTAAACGCCGACGATCTGGAGCGACTGCATAATCGATCGTTCGAGGAAATCGTCATCGGCGAGTCCGCCTCTCTGGAGCGCACCCTGACAGCTCAAGACATTCAGCTGTTCGCACTGGTCTCGGGCGATGTGAACCCGCTGTACGTCGATCCGGAATTTGCTGCCACCACCCACTTCAACACTGTTTTCGCCCATGGCATGTGGGGGGGAGCGTTGATTTCGGCGTTGATTGGTACGCAGTTGCCAGGGCCCGGTTCGGTGCCCTTGGGGCAAACCCTCAAGTTCCTTGCCCCGGTACGCATCGGTGACACACTGACGGTCTCGGTGACGGTTACTGCTCGCGACGTAGCGCGGTATCTGCTCACGCTGGCCTGTACCGGCATCAATCAGGAAGGCGTGGTCGTGCTGGAAGGTGAATCCCTGGTCCACGCGGCCGGCGAGCATATCGATGTGCATCGAGCCAGCCTGCCGGGTATAGAACTGCGCCACAGCGCCGACGGTCTGAATCGTTTGTTGCAAGCCTGCCAGACGCTGGAACCGATCCGCGTTGCGGTGGTACATCCATGCGACGAGGTGAGTTTCGAGGCGGCCCTTGATGCCCGCGATGCTGGGTTGATCGACCCGGTCCTGATTGGCCCAAGAGGCAAACTAGAAGCCTTGGCGGCCAAGGGCGGCCACGACCTTTGCGGTCTCACCATTGAATACGTGCCCCACAGCCATGCTGCCGCCCTGCGCGGTGCGCAAATGGCCCGTGATGGTCTAGTCGAAGCGTTGATGAAAGGTAGCCTTCACACCGACGAATTGATGTCCGCCGTGGTGCCGTCGTCGGCGCTACTGCGTACCAAGCGGCGCATCACCCACTGCTTCGTGATGCAGACGCCTTTTTATCCGCGCCCCTTCATCATCACCGATGCAGCGATCAATATCGCGCCGGCGTTGGTCGACAAAGTGGACATCGTGCGTAACGCCATCGATCTGGCACATATCCTCGGCGTCAGTAATCCCCACGTGGCGATTCTCGCTGCCGTGGAAACGGTGAATGCCAACATGCCCGCCACCCTTGATGCCGCAGCGCTGTGCAAAATGGCTGATCGCGGCCAGATCACTGGCGCGGTCCTTGACGGGCCGCTGGCGTTCGACAACGCCATCTCCCTGGCGGCGGCGCGTATCAAGGGCATTCACTCAGCTGTTTCCGGTAAAGCCGACATTCTCGTCGTGCCTGATCTGGAAAGCGGCAATATGCTCGTCAAGCAACTGGAATACCTGGGCGGTGCCTCCAGCGCGGGTATCGTGCTTGGCGCCAAAGTGCCGATTGTCCTGACCAGCCGCGCCGACTCCGTTGAATCGCGCATCGCGTCCTGCGCCATCGCCGCGCTGGTCGCCCATCACTATCGGGTCACCCCGCCATGAACGACACGGATAACGGTGAAGTGATCCTGGTCCTCAATGCGGGGTCGTCGAGCATCAAGTTCGCCCTGTTCGACGCCACCTGCAGCCCTTTGGCTCGCACACCACTGTGGCGCGCAAAGGTCGACGGCATCACGGGGCCAAACTCGGTGGTCAGCGAAAACGGCGGCGACGATCAGCCACTGACCCTCGATGCAAAACATCCTTATCACGATGCCCTTGGGTATATTCGTGAGCGGTTGCGAACTCAACTGGTAGGCCGTTCGATCAGGGCCATCGCCCACCGCGTCGTGCATGGAGGGATTAAATACTCGAAACCGGTATTGATCGACACGCAGGTGCTGGCCGACCTTAAAAGCTACATCCCGCTAGCCCCTCTGCATCAGCCCTTCGCACTGGAGGCCATCGAAACGCTGCTGCAAACCCACCCCGACCTGCCACAAGTGGTGTGTTTCGATACCGCCTTCCACCAGACCCTGCCAGACGTGGAGAAAATCCTGCCACTGCCTTGGTCGGCCTGGGAAAGCGGCTTGCGTCGTTACGGGTTTCACGGACTTTCCTATTGCTATCAATCCATTGCGCTCGCCGAACGTTATGGCGATCAGGCGCGCGGCCGGACGCTGGTCGCGCACCTGGGCAGCGGTGCCAGCCTGTGCGGTATGCGGGACTTGAAAAGCGTTGCCACCACCATGGGTTTCTCAGCGCTGGACGGTTTGATGATGGGCTCCCGCTGCGGGGCGCTGGACCCTGGCGCGGTGATTTTCCTGATGGAAATCTGGAAGCTGAGCCTGGAGCGGGTCAGCCATATTCTGTATCACGAGTCTGGCCTGCTGGGAGTTTCCGGCATTTCCAGCGACCCGCGCGAACTGCTCAAAGTCGAAGCCACTGAGCCTCGCGCGGCCATGGCCCTTGCGTTGTACCTGCGCCGGTTCATCCACGAAGCCGGTGCCCTTGTCGCGGCACTGGGTGGTCTGGACATGCTGGTGTTCACGGCAGGTATTGGCGAACACAACGCGGCGATTCGCTCTCGTATGTGCGCTGGCCTGCAGTATCTGGGCGTCGAACTGAACGAAACGGCGAACCGGGCCAATGCCTCAGTGATCTCGACCCCGGCCAGCCGAGTCAAGGTGGTGGTCGAAGCCACCAACGAAGAATGGGTCACGGCGCTCGATGCCCTGCGCCTGACAGAGCCAGCCAATCAGCAAGGTCGATCCGCCCCGCGCCTAATCCCCTGAAGGATTCGATGGCTCGCCGACAAGTGCTGTAAAGCACCGGCACCCCGGTCAACCCGCCGACGGTGATCGTTTGAGCTCAAATGAGGTGCCGATCGTGGGGCTGCCCCGGACAACAAGGCGCTCAACGGCCTGACATCAGTTTTGTGCGCTTTGAGGTCGACCGCCACCGCCATCGCGTAAAAACTTCTTGAGTGAGGTCAGCGAACGGGTATTGAGCACATCGTGTTTTTCCAGCCAGGCTCGACGCGCCTGAGCGACGCCGTAGCGCAAACAGGAAAAATCCGCGGCGCGATGGGCGTCCGAATTGATGCTGATGAGCACGCCTTGATCCTTGGCGTATTGGCACTGAAGGTCAAACAGATCCATGCGCTGGGGCTGCGAGTTGAGTTCCAGGCAGCAACCACGCTCAGAGGCTGCCTTGATGATTGCAGGCAGGTCCATGTTCAGGGGCGCGCGTTCATTGATCAACCGACATAGGGGATGTGCCAGTACGCTGAAGTAGCGATGATCCATGGCCCTGAGCAGGCGTTGGGTTTGTTGATGCAGCGTCAAGCCGAAATGACTGTGGACGGCGCCCACCACCAGGTCCAGGCGCCCCAGAATGTCATCTGGCAGATCCAGGCGACCGTCTTCGAGAATGTCGACCTCAACGCCCTTGAGCAAGGTCATGCCCTGCAAGCGGGCGTTGAGCGCATCGATCTGGTCGATTTGCTTCAACAATCGATCAATGTCCAGGCCATGGGCCACCCTAAGGGACCGGGAGTGGTCGGTAATCGCCAGGTATTCCAGTCCGGCGTGCTGCGCCGCAAATGCCATCTCTTCCAGGCTATTGCCTCCATCCGAGTCACGGGTATGAGCATGCAAGTCACCTTTGAGGTCGCTCAACTCAATCAGCCTCGGTAAACGACCTGTCAGTGCCGCCTCGACTTCACCGCGATCTTCGCGCAGTTCCGGTGTGATCCATACCAATCCCAAGGCCTGATAAGAGCGTTGATTCGTATTGCACGTCCTTGACTAACAGGTCGGGCTTTTTCCCGCGCGATTCCTCAAGCAGTGACGATTTTACGAAAGCGGCAATATGCAAGCTCGCCACGGTAGCCGAGTTCAGCGCTAAATGCCGGTGAGGCACATGCTGTGCGTGTTTTGCGATCAGCCGACCCAGCGAATCTCCGGCGCCTTGTGCGAGACCGGTGCAGGCGCCGATTTCGGATGGCCAACGATAATGGGCGCCACTGGCGTCCACTCGGCAGGAAGGCCCAGTGCATGCTTCCCCTGTGGCGTATCAAGAAAACGTTGGGCGAAACCGATCCAGCAGGTACCCAGCCCGTCAGCGTACGCAGCGAGCATCAGGTTTTCGGCAGCCAATGCGCAGTCTTCGACGATCCACTGACCTGGCGCGTTCCCCGAAATAAGGATGAGTACTGGCGCGTGGTAGAAGATGTGAAAGTTTTCGTCATTGAGTAACGAATGGAAGTGCGCGGAATGGGGGCCAGCGGGCATCGTCTTGAGCATGTAGGCCTTTGCTTCCCGCGAGATCCGATCCAGCACTGCTTGGTCTCGGATCACCGTGAACGTCCACGGTTGTTGGTTGACCGCGCTGGGCGCCTGGGCAGCGGCATTGATCAAACGACGAATGACATTTTCATCAACGGCTTCTGTCGTGTATTCACGCGTGGAGCGCCGGCCGGAGATTGCCTTGTCGATGTTCATGAGTGCATACCTCAAGGTAGGTCATTTCATAACGTCGTCCACTCACGCAGACCTGCTGCTGATTTAAATCAGATCAGGGCGGAACCGGTGGCAACCGACGATTCGATCGGCTCACCGTTTGAGTGGCAAACAATGCGTGACGGCACTGCTGCCCGGTACCTTCACCCCTTGCGGATCGAAGGCTCGGCTTCGCCGGATTTCGCCTTTTGCCCCAGATAGGCGATGAGCTTGTCCAGGGTGTCCACGTGTTGGTAATCGCTTTCAGGAATTGCAATTCCCAGGCTCCGATTCAGAGCCTCGATGACACGAAGCCAATCCATGGAATCCAGATCAACCTCTTCGCGCAGTGACCGATCAGATCGCAACTGCTCGATTTCAAGTTCCAGGGCAATGCTTTTCAAGGCTTTCAATACTTCATCGCGGATCATTTGCGGGTTCATATGCCCTCTCCTCAAAGCGCCTCTGGCGTCTGCAGCAAACGACGAACTTCGCCCAGAAAACGTGCGCCGTAATGACCGTCGCTGACTCGATGATCGGCGGACAAACTGCTAATGACAGTGGGCATGACACACAGCTGGCCCTCTTTCACCCAGGGCCGCTCACTGATACGACCGAAACCGACCAAGGCAACCTGGGGCGGATAGATCACCCCCAATACGCTGTCCACGCCCTGATCGCCGAGTTGAGTGACCGTCATGCCGGCGCCTCCCAGCTCGGAGCTGCGCAGGGATCCGCTGCGGGCGCGCTCGACCAGGCTGGCCAGTTCACTCATCAAATGAGTCAAGGATGTGTCCGCCACATGATGCAGCACCGGGGCGACCAGGCCACCCTGGCGCAAGGTGATTGCCACCCCAAGGTCGGTATCGAGTGCGGGCTTGAAGGCGTTATCCAGCCAGAAACCATTGAGCTGCGGATAGTCGCGCAAGGCCAGCGCCACTGCTTTGAGCAGCAAGACGCTGGGCAGCAGGCGCTCTTGAAGTGTGCTTTGCGCATTGTGTGCCTGCAGCCAGGCCATGGCTTTATCCAGGGCGATGGTTTCGCTGAGGTAGTAATGGGGAATCTCGCGTTTTGAACGAGTCATGGCCGCCGCAATGGCGTGCCGCATGGCCTGGTCGGGGTCCGGCGGGTGCGCCACATGAGCGGCTGCCTCGATGTCCTCCAGGGTAACGACTCCCTGTGGCCCATGGCCTTTCACATCAGCGGTGCTGACGCCTAGCTCGGCAGCACGCTTGCGCGCCGCGGGAGATATCCGCGGGCGTCTGCCGGACGATGCCTGCTCTTCGATCAGCAGCGGCGCCGCCGTCGTTGTTCGTCGCGCACTGTGCGGATCTTCGCCCGGTTCCAACAACCGGGCGATGGTGGTACCGACCGGGACTTTGGCGCCGATATCGATCAGCAGTTGCGACACCGTGCCCTCATGCCAGCACTCGACATCGATGGCGGCCTTGGCGGTATCGACGACGGCAATCACCTGGCCCGGCTTGACCACATCGCCCGGATGGACTTTCCACTCCAGCAACGTGCCTTCATCCATATCAGCCCCCAGAGAGGGCAATTTGAATTCGATCATCGTTTACCTTCCTGGCCTGATACTTGAATACGCCACGTCATTGCGCTCACCCTGATGTCCCCCGGCACAGTTCATGAGCGGCCGCGACGATCGTCGACACTTGTGGCAGGGCTGCCTCTTCCAGATGCCGGGGATAAGGTATCGGCACTTCGGCGCTGCACACCCGTGCCGGCGGTGCATCCAGCTCGAAAAAGCCTTGTTCTATGATCCGTGTAATGATCTCGGCGGATAGACTGCCGCTGCGCCATCCCTCATCGACCACCAGGGCCCGACGGGTCTTGCAGACAGAAGCCATCAAAGTCTTGTCATCCAGAGGGCGCAGGACACGCAGGTCGATGACTTCGCAATCAATGCCCTCCCCGGCCAGTACCTGCGCAGCCTCCAAGGTCTTGCCGAGTGTGCCGCCGTAAGTGATCAGGGTCAGGTCCTTGCCGGTTCGGCGGACCTTGGCGGAGCTGATGTCCACCGTCTCCCACTCGCCCGCATCACCCTCCAGGTTGTAGAGCTGGGCGTGTTCGAATATCAGCACCGGGTCCGGATCCAGCAGCGCTGGCCAGAGCATGCCGCGTGCATCTTCGATGGTCGCCGGCGCCAGGATTTTCAGCCCGGGAATATGGGCGTACCAGCCCTCCAGGCTGTGCGAATGTTGCGCCGCAAGCTGGCGTCCGGCGCCTGTCGCCATGCGCACAACCAGGGGCACGGAGAACTGTCCACCGGACATGTGCCTCAAGGCAGCAGCCGTATTCATCAACGGATCGAGGGCGAGCAGACTGAAGTTCACGGTCATGATTTCGACAATCGGCCGCATGCCCCCCAAAGCCGCCCCTATACCGGCTCCCACGAAACCCAGCTCGGACAATGGCGCGTCTCGAATGCGCTCGGGGCCAAACGCCTCAAGCAACCCCAGGGACACGGCATAACTGCCACCGTAGCGACCGACGTCTTCGCCCATCAGAAATACCCGTGGGTCCCGCTGCAGCGCCTCACGTATTGCCTCGCGCAGCGCCTCGCGATAGCTCATACGAATGCTCATGGCGCCGCCCTTGGGGTGTAGACATCGCGAGACAAATCCTCGAGCGGCTCCAGGCTACCGCTTTCGGCATAAGTAACGGCGGCTTCCACTTCAGCGTCCACCTGGGCGAGGATCGCCAGAAATCCGGGTTCGTCCAAAAGGCCCTCGGCCTTAAGCTGTGCACTGTACGTATGGATCGGCCCATGGGTCTTCCATTGCTCCACCTCGTCCTTGTCACGATACAGCTGTGGGTCGAACATCGAATGGGCGCGAAACCGATAGGTGCGAAACTCCAGAAAAAAAGGCCCACGCCCCGCACGGATGTGTTCAACCGCATCACGAGCGGCGTCATACACCGCGATCACGTCCATGCCATCGACGGACCGGGTATCGACTTTGTAGGCCGAGGCTTTCACACACAGGTCCGTTTGCGACTGCGAACGGTCCAGGGCAGTCCCCATCGCATAGAGGTTGTTTTCACAGCAAAACAGCATCGGCAGTTGCCACAATGCGGCCAGGTTGATGGACTCGTGGAAAGCCCCTTCCGCCATCGCGCCTTCACCAAAAAAACAGGCTGAAAGACGCGCTCCACCTTGCATACGTTCAGCGAGTGCCAGACCCACCGTCAGTGGCAAGCCACCCGCGACAATGGCATTGCCCCCGAAGAATCGTGTCGTGGCATCAAACAGGTGCATTGAGCCGCCGCGCCCTCGCGAGCATCCTTCCTGGTGCCCATACATTTCGGCCATGATTGCTTTCATGGGGACGCCCTTGATCAGGGCGTGGCCATGTTCGCGATACGTCGCGACCACCGCATCGTTGGCTGCCAGTGCATGCAGTACGCCGACGGCGACCGCTTCTTCACCGATGTACAGGTGCAGAAAGCCACGAATCTTGCCCTCCCCGTACAACTCGCCAGCGCGCTCCTCAAGACGACGGATACGCACCATGTCCCGCAGCAGGTCGAGAGCAATGTCCTGGGACCGCGGTGGGAGGCTCATGGCGGGCTCTCCATGCTGGAAGTGTCGCCTTCAGGCAAACCCAGTTCCCGGGCCTTGAGCAGACGCCGCATGAGTTTTCCGCTACGGGTGTGCGGAAGCACTTCCACAAATTCCAGTTCCTTGGGCGCAACGACCGCCCCGAGGCGCTTGCGTCCATGACCGAGCAACTCGTCGTGCAGGGCCTGGCTGGCAGTGAAACCACGCTTGAGTGAAACAAAGGCTTTCACGGTTTCACCCAACAGCGGGTCGGGCTTGCCGATCACCGCGGCCTCGGCTACGGCCGGGTGTTCCATGAGGGAGCTTTCAACTTCGAACGGACCGATCAGGTGACCCGCCGACTTGATGACATCGTCGCTGCGACCAATGAACCAGTAGTAACCATCGGCATCGCGACGCACGAGATCGCCGCTCAGGTACCACTCGCCGACAAAGCAGTGACGATAACGCTCCTCCTGCCCCAGGTAGGTACGGAACATGGCAGGCCATGGCTGTTTCAAGGCAAGGTCACCGACCTCGTTGTCACCCAGAAACGCCAGTCCGCCCTCTTCTCCTCGAACGACGATGGCCGCCTCGACACCCGGCAGCGGCTTACCCATGGAGCCTGGTTTGATGGGCATGGCAACCGTGTTGGCAATCATGATGCCGCCGGTTTCGGTCTGCCACCAATTGTCGTGGATCGGCAGCCCAAGCACCTCTTTGCCCCACCAGACAGCCTCGGGATTAAGCGGCTCGCCGACACTGGCAATAAACCGCAGACTCGGAAAACGATGGCCGCGCGCCAACTCCGCACCCGCTTTCATCAGCAGGCGAATGGCCGTCGGGGCGGTATACCAGACCGTCACCTGTTGCTTCTCAAGTATCCGGTACCAACGCTCGGCATCGAATTCGTTGCCCTCGACCACACTGGTGACGCCCAGCAACAACGGGGCAAAGATCCCGTAGGAAGTACCCGTCACCCAACCCGGATCGGCGCTGCACCAATAGACATCTTCGGGGTGCAAGTCCAGGGCGTATTTCCCGGTGACGCGGTGGGTCAGCGCCGCGCCATGGGCATGCAACACGCCTTTCGGAGTGCCTGTCGTGCCGCTGGTGAAGTGTAAAAGTGCGGGGCTGTCGGCGGTCGTATTGGCAACGGTGAAGGCTTCCTCTGCCTGCGCCAGCAGCTGATGCAGATTGAGCGTCCCCTCGATCTGCGCCGTATCGCCACCGTTTTCGTCGTACAGCAGCACATGTTTGAGGGCCGGCAAACGCTCGCGTATGGCCGCGACCTTGCGCCGGTAGAGGGTTTCGCTGGTCAGCAACACACTGCCTTCGCCAAGACGCATACGGGTTTCGATGGGCTCCGGGCCGAACGCACAGAACAATGGCGACACCACGCAACCGAGTTTCAGGCCACCGAGCACCCCCAGATACAGTTCCAGCCCTCGGCCACAGAGTACAAATAGTCGCTCGCCGGGCATCACGCCCAGCTTTTTCAATACATTGGCAAACCGGTTGGTCAGGATGCTCAGTTGGGCGTAACTGATGTCGCAACTCCCCCCGTTGCGATCAAGAATGCGCAATGCCGTATGCCGTCGATGCGCACCCTGCGCATGACGATCCACGGCCTCATACGCCAGGTTCAAACCGCCGCCCGGCAAACCGGCCAGCGCATTGGCTTCCACCTGCCAGGAAAAGGCCTCCCGAGCTTGCACGCTATCGAGCCAATTCGGCGCTAACGGCAAGTTGGCCAGGGTTTTCTTAATGATCGCTGGATGCATGTTTGCCACCTTGAGTCGTCTTCGGTCCGTCCCTAGACCGCCAGGACACTGCAGGGCACCTGATACAGAATATGTTCGGTCGTGCTGCCCAGCAGTTTCTCCACCCCGTGGTACTGGACTCTGCCCATCACGATCACATCTATGTTGTGCTTGTTGGCGAACTCGCTCAGCGCCGAAACGGGATGTCCCAGAATGAAATGTCGACGGTTAGCAGGCACACCGTACCGACCGGCGAGTTTCAGAAACGATTGTTCCAGCTCTTTGCGCAGCCCCTTGGTCAGCTCCGACAGTTTCAAGCCACCGCCCAATTCCTCCAGGTAGTCTTCCGTAATGTCATAGGCATACAGCAGGTGCAACTCGGCATCACACTGTATGGCGAGGCTGGAAGCCTGGTGGATAATGCGGTCATTCAACTCACTGTTCTCAGGCCCACCCGCCGAAGCATCAACCGCCGCCACAATCCTGCGCGGCAGGACATGGTGAGCCCCGCCCACCAGATAAACCGGTACCGGACAGTGGCGCAGCAAGTGCCAGTCCAGCGGGGTGAAAAACGTGCGCTTGAGCGCTGATTCTTGCTGGATTTCCTTAATCAACAGGTCGGGCTGCAATTCCTTGACGTGATCCAGGATGTCTTGCTCCATGTCATCAGCCCACGCCACCTCGGTGGTCACCTCGATCCCTCTGCCACGCAGAAGTTTGGACTGGTCCTCCAGCCAATCGTGATGGTCCTGCAGGTAACGCTCCCGAGCCTTTTCCCGGTCGCCTTCTTCGAGCAGCGACAACAGTTTCAACGCAGGAATCAACGTCGCAATATGCAAACGTGCACCGCTGGCCCTGGCGAGCGCTGCTGCATGGTCGATTGCCGGAGAATGGCGCAGGGCCAGGTGGAGGATGAGTAACAGTTGTTGATACTGGCTCATGGTCTGACTCCAGGCAGAGGGTTCAACGCCTGCCGTTGGCCTCGTAGGGCTCAGCCGTTGCGTCCACGCCGGACCAAGCACCAGCGCTGATTCAGGTTGCTCCGCCGGAAAGTGCCTGACGTTGATAAATATCAACTACCGACGTGAGCCCCCATAAGAGGAGCAGCCTTTCATTCCACCGTACTTGATCAATATCAATCGGAGCGGGCCTTCCCTTCTTCACACTGCCGAAAAGTCCGCAGACGACGTGGAGGCGAGAATGCACACCCCGCAAGACGAGGTCATAGCCTTTCTTTCCAGGCCGTCCAGCTATGGCACGTCAAACCAGCCCGTGGAGCGTATCGAGACCCATGGTTCGGTGATTTTTCTGCATGCCAACCGCGCCTACAAACTCAAACGCGCCGTGGCGTTTGCCGAGCTGGATTTCCTCAGCCTGGAAAGCCGCAAAAACGCCTGTGAGGCAGAGTTACTGCTCAATCGACGGACTGCGCCGACGCTGTATTTGAGCCTGTGTCCGATCAATCGCCAGGCGAATGGCCAGTTGGCGCTCAACGGTTGCGGACCAGCGGTTGACTGGCTCGTGGTGATGCGCCGCTTCGCTCAGGATCGGCTGTTTGACCGTATGGCCATTGAAGGACGTCTGACTGAACCGATGATGGAACAGTTGGGGGCTGAGATCGCCCGCTTTCATGCCAATGCACCCATCACTCCTTCTTACGGTCACATCCCGGACCTGTATGAAGAAATCGAGAAAAACCATCGGGAAATGTCTCGCTACCCACCCATCCTCGATTTCGCGACAGTCACCGCGATTGCTCATACCTCCCGGACCCTGTTGGAGTCGTTGACCGGCTGCCTCGAAGATCGCCGCCGTGAGGGCCGCGTTCGCCGTTGCCATGGTGATATGCGCTTGGCCAATATCTGCCTGCTCGACGGTCAGCCCACCCTCTTCGATGGCATCGAGTTCAGTGAGCGGCTTTCCTGCATCGATGTGCTCTACGACCTGGCTTTTGTGCTGATGGACCTGCAACACCATGGCCTGAACAGGTTAGGTGCTCGGCTGTTGTCCAGTTACCTCAACCACAGTGATGTGCAGGAAGACTGCAAACCCTTGGCGTTTTTCCTTTCTTTGCGGGCTGCCACGCGCAGCTTCTCCCTTGCGGGTGCAGCGCTACGTCATGCCGATCCGGCCAAGCGATACGAGAAAAAAGAAAAAGCTGTCCAGTTGATGCACCAGTCACTGAGTTACTTGCACGGCGAAAACCCGATTCTCAATCACCTGGCGATGTCTGAGGCGGCCTCCTATACATGACGTTACCCACGATGGGCGTTTCATTCAGGGAAAGGGGCCTGGGCTGGTGATTCCTTTTCCGGAATATCCGTCATGGTCGCCTCGGTCAGCAGCAAGATACTGGCGACTGAAACAGCATTTTCGAGGGCAATACGCACCACCTTGGTCGGGTCAATGATGCCGGCTTCGTACATGTCGACATAGCAATTGGCAGACGCATCGAAGCCAATGTTCCCAGGTTCCGCGAGCATGCGCGCAACCACGACGCCGGCATCCACTGCCGAATTTTCAGCGATGAGTCTGGCCGGAGCTTCCAGCGCCCGGCGAAGAATCTGCAAGCCGGTCCTGGCATCGCCCTCATATCGGGCCTCTTCGGCTGCGATAATCGGGACGGCCTTGAGCAACGCAAGACCACCCCCCGGCACAATGCCTTCGGCGATCGCCGCCCGGGTCGCTGAGATGGCATCATCCAGCGCATCCTTGCGCGCCTTCATTTCGGCTTCGGAAGGCGCCCCGACCCGGATCACCGCAACACCGCCAGACAGCCTTGCCAGTCGTTCCTGAAGCTTTTCACGGTCGTAATCGCTGGTGGTACTGTCTAGTTGCGCACGGATCTGCTGCAAACGCGCCTCGATGGCCTCGCGCGTACCGGCGCCCCCTATCAGCGCCGTGCTGTCTTTTTGCACCACGACTCGATGTGCACGTCCCAACTGGTTCAGTTCCACCTGTTCCAGAGTGACGCCCAGTTCGCTGGAAACCACCGTTGCCCCCGTCAGAACGGCCATGTCCTGCAACATTTCCTTGCGCCGATCACCAAAGCCCGGAGCCTTGATCGCCACCGCTCGCAGAACACCGCGTATCTGGTTGACGACTAGCGTGGTCAACGCCTCTCCCTCGATATCATCCGCGATCAAAACCAGTGGTTGCCCGCTTTTAGCCACGAGTTCAAGCAAGGGCAGCAAGTCTTTGAGTGCACCGATCTTATGGTCACAAAGCAGCAAGTAGGCGTCATCGAGTTCGACCTGCATCTTCTCGGCATCGGTCACGAAATAGGGTGAGACATAACCCCGGTCAAACCGCATGCCTTCCATGACTTCGACCACTGTTTCGGTGGTCTTGGATTCCTCGACACTGACGACGCCTTCAACGCCGACCTTTTCCAGGGCGTCTGCCACCAGCTGACCGATGACGGCATCGTTATGCGCCGACAGCGTGGCGACCTGGGCCTTTTCCTTGGGGGTGCTGACCGGACGTGACTGGGCGGCCAGGGATTCGACGACCAACGACAGCCCGCGATCCAGGCCGCGCTTGAGGTCGATTGCACTGGCACCCGCGACGACGTTACGGATGCCATCGGCCAGGATTGCATGGGCCAGCACCGTTGACGTACTGGTCCCGTCCCCTACCGCATCGCCTGTGCGTTCGGCCGCCTG
Organism: Pseudomonas mandelii; assembly: GCF_900106065.1. Taxonomy (NCBI): domain Bacteria; kingdom Pseudomonadati; phylum Pseudomonadota; class Gammaproteobacteria; order Pseudomonadales; family Pseudomonadaceae; genus Pseudomonas; species Pseudomonas mandelii. The sequence continues at coordinate 5,687,217 of NZ_LT629796.1, read as the reverse complement.
ACGCAGCATTTGCGCGCCCAGGTTTTCCTCGGGGTCGAGCAAGTCAATGCGTTTGGCGATCGTGACGCCATCATTGCAGACCGTTGGATTGCCCCATTTACTCTGGATCAGCACCGATTTTGATTTTGGCCCCAACGTCACTCGCACGGCGTCTGCCAACTGTGTGGCGCCACTCAGGATTTTCTCGCGGGCTGCAGCACGAAACACGATTTTAGTGTGAGCCATCAGGGTGTTCTCCTGGCCAGTTTTACAACAAGTGCGTTTTGGCAGCTTCTATGAACTGGCCCGGGCGACGTTGACTTTTATCAACAAACTCACAACGCCACCGCGCCCCAGACGGCCCAAACAATGCGCGCACCGTCGGGATGACCGACTGTCAGTTCACGTCCCGGAATTGACAAAGATCAATTCGCGCAGCAAGAAACAGAGTCCAAATGAAGGTGTGTGTTCAGCAGGCTGAAAGGAGAAGGGATCTGTTTTTCAGTCACGGTTTCACGGTTACAGGTGAGATCTTTTCCCATTTGATGCGCGAGGAGAAAAGCCATGGACAAGTTTCAGCAGAGTCAAAAAAGCAAGCTGTTCAAAACATCCACTCATGACCCCTATTGCTCGCAGCGGGTTGAAGGTTCAGCCATCTGCCCGCAGTGTGACGCGGTCTATCAAGCCGGGAACTGGACTTGGAAACACCCCGAAAACACGGTCATTCATGATGCGCAAACAGTGACGTGCCCAGCCTGCCGACGCATCGATGACAACATGCCAGCGGGGACGCTCACGTTATCGGGCAGCTTCTTGCTCAAGCATCGAAATGAAATCATCAACCTGATCAAAAACACCGAAAAAAAGGAAAAAGCCGAGCATGCCCTGGAGCGCATCATCGGCCTTACCGACTCAGCGGCTGCTCTAATCGTGACCACGACCGGCATCCATCTCGCGAATCGCCTGGGCCATGCACTGGAAGCCGCGTTCAAAGGGAACTCTGATTACCGGTACGGCGATGATAAGTATGGCTTGAGCGTCAACTGGACACGTGACGAATAGAACCGGGCGCGGTTGTCTCAATATGGAAAGTTGAGGGGGGATCAGGACACCGAGCTCACCTTCTTGTGCTTCCAGAAGGAGTACGACCATGGCCATCAATGAATCAGCCTCGCCGCATGCAACCAACCTTAAATCGATCAGCCATAGCAGGGCGTTGTTTTTTGAAGCCGACCGTTTGAACGATCAAGCCTACACATTGTTGAACGAGCCCGTTTCGGCGCAGACCATCCATAAATTTTCTGACGCGAAAAAACGGGCGGATGAAAAATACCGACAAGCCTGGCAGGAATGGTTGCATACCAGGGACAAGAACAACCGATGACAGCACGTGAATGCTGTTGGGTCAGCAGCGTGGCCAGCCATGGCATGGCGTCCGGCGTCAGCGATCAATCGGGCTCGATTGCACGCTTTTCCGAAACCGTGCTGAGCGTTTCGGCGTTCTCGGTGTTGCGCCAGACGTTGGGGCTGAGCCAGACGCAGACACTGAATAATCTTCCCTACGTGTTACGCGGCAAACTGGCGGGTTTGGAACGGTGCGCTTCGTCGACACCGGAAAACTGAGCTTGCCGGGGTCGACAGCCGGAACTCGGCCATACCGACAATGAATATCCCCTGTGAGAGCGAGCCTGCTCGCGAATGCGGAGTGTCAGTCAATACATGTGTTTTCTGACACACCGCATTCGCGAGCAGGTTCGCTCCTACAGGGATGATGCTGTTCAACCAGTGACGGTTATGTGGTGAAACGGACGCCGGGCCTGGCGCGCTCGTCGACGCTCAACTCGAACACATCCGGGCGCGCGTAGTGACCGACCACGTCGTAGTCATAACGCGCGCGGACCAGGTCGTCGGTGTCAATTTCAGCGGTGAGCAACCCGGCCCCGTCACGCAACGGCCCCGCCAGAATGTCGCCCATGGGCCCGACGATCACACTGCCGCCCGCAATCAGCGGCCGATCCGCCGGCCAGTTGGCAATCTCCACGCCCAGGGCTTGCGGTGAATCCTGAACCTGGCAAGCGCTGACCACAAAACAACGGCCTTCATGAGCGATGTGGCGCATGCTGACCTGCCACATCTCGCGCTCATCCACGGTCGGCGCGCACCAGACCTCGATGCCTTTGGCGTACATCGCGGTGCGCAGCAGCGGCATCATGTTTTCCCAGCACACCACCGCGCCGATTCGCCCGACCTGGCTGTCGATCACCGGCAACGTCGAGCCATCGCCCTTGCCCCAGATCAATCGCTCAATGCCCGTGGGCATCAGTTTGCGATGCTTGGCGACCAGGCCGGCCTGCGGATCGAAATACAGCGCCGTGCAATGCAACGTGCTCCCGGCGCGCTCGATCACGCCGATGACCAGGTTGGCCCCGGTGCGCGCCGACAACCCGGCCAGGGCGTCGGTTTCGACCCCGGGCACGTCGATGGCGTTGGCAAAATAGCGGGCAAACGCTTCGCGACCTTCCGGCAGTCGGTAGCCCAGCTGAGTGCCGAACGTCTCGCCTTTGGGATAACCCCCGAGCAACGCTTCGGGCATCACCACCAGCGCGGCGCCGGATTCGATAATCGCGTTTTCCCAGGCAAGAATCTGTTCCAGGGTCTCGGTCTTGCCGCCGGGCAAGGCGCCGATTTGTAACGCTGCGACAATGGATTTTGGCATGGCGATCTCTCCGAAAGCGTTGAGGTGTTGCCCATTCTCATGCGCCACGGGATCATGAATAAAGCCCGACTCACTGCTGAATGATATGAGCCAAATGAATATCGCCACTGTTGACCTCAATCTGCTCAAAGTTTTCGAAGCGCTGCATGAAGAGTCCAGCGCCAGCCGTGCGGCGTTGCGCCTGGGCGTGACGCAATCGGCCGTCAGCGCGGCGTTGCGGCGACTGCGCGAGCTGTATGGCGATCAATTGTTCGTGCGCACCGGCCGTGGCCTGGCACCGACGCTCAAGGCCAATCAGTTAAAACCGGTGGTGAGCGATGCGCTGAACAAATGCCGTCAGAGCCTGGCAATGGTCGATCCGGCGGCCAATCATTACGACGGGCGCTCGGTCACGGTGGGGTTATCGGATGATTTCGAGGTGGCCTACGGCCGGCGATTGATCGAGGCCATTGCGCGCAGCGCGCCGAAGTTGCGCCTGATCTTTCGGCAAACCCACAGCCAGATCGTCGCCCAGGCATTGATGGAACGCAGCATTGATCTGGCGATCACCGCGGGCGGGTTCAGCGAGCGGTTGCTCAGTCGTCAGGTGCTGGGTGAAGGCAGTTATTCGTGCCTGGTGGATCCGCTCAGCCTGGCCCCGGGGCAACAGACTCTCACGCTTGAGGAGTTCGTCGCCCGCGAGCACATTCTGGTGTCGTCCGGCGGCTTTATCGGGATCACCGATGAGGGGTTGGCGGCGCTGGGGCTGAGTCGGCGGGTATGCGCCTCGACCACCCACTTTGCGGCGTTGCCACACTTGCTCAAGGGCAGTCAGGCGGTGGCGACCATTCCGGCCCACGCCGCTCAAAGCATCGCGACGCTCTGCGGTCTGGCGCTGCTGCCCTGCCCTTTGGCGTTACCGCGCTACCCGATCGAACTGGGCTGGCGCACCAGCACGCAGCTCGATCCGGTGGTGTTGAAAGTGCGCGAGGCCATTGTCGCGAGTTTTGCGTGAAGGCAGGCCTTACTTGGCGGCCATCAAGCGATTCACTTCACTGCGCACCATATTGGCGAATTCCGGGGGCGACATGGCATCAAGTTCGGCGCGAACCCATTCAGCCCATTTGCCTTTGCGCTTGGCGCGTTCGCCAAACAACCGCGCGGCCTCGCCCTTGGATTTGCCAAGGTTGCTTTGCCAGAGGTCGAACAGACGGGATTTCTCATCTTCAAGCGCTGCGCGCTCAGCCAGGGGTTTGTCGGCCAGATTGAAGCTCATGGGAGTTACCTGCTGCGTAAAATAGGCGACATCTTACACTGTAGGACGAAATATCCGACTCGGGATTTTTCCTTGGCGTACAGTCAATACGCAAAGTCGCTGCAACTTTTTCAGTTGCCGCAGACTCCATTGTTCACTGCCCATTTACCTGCAAGGAGTACCCAATGGCCCGGAAAACCGCCGCACAAACCGCCGAAGACCAGATCAAGGATCAGGCATTCAGCGAACTTCAGGCACTGATCGAAGAATCGGAAAAACTGCTCAAAAGCAGCGCTTCTCTGGTGGGTGAGGAAGCCGAGACCCTTCGCGGGCAAATCTCTCAGAAACTCCAGCAGGCCCGGGATTCGGTCACCAGTGTTCGTGACCGCACCAAACCGGTGGTCGACGCGACAGAGACCTACATCGGTGGCCATCCATGGCAAACCGTGGCCATCTCCGCCGGGTTCGGCCTGGTGGTCGGGTTGCTGCTGGGCCGCCGTTAAACAGAAACACATCGAACCTGTAGGGGCCAGGCTTGCTGGCGAAGGCGATTTCAAATGCGCCTTCGCCGGCAAGCCTGGCTTCTACAAAAAACGTTTCAGAGCCCTGCCAGTTCTCGCAGGTTAGCCAACGTCTGAGCGTTCAGCTGAATGCCTTGAGCGTTGGACTGAGCTCGCTGGTGGTGACGTCGATCACCCGGCAGGCGCTTGAGCCCTACGCTGTGCATCTGACGCACCAGTTCCTGGCTGCGTTCGGCGAAATTCTGCCCGGCGGCCTTGCTCGGATCGATCACGATCAGCAGTTGGCCGGTCCATGGCGTTTTGGCTCCCGGATGGTTCTTCCAGTCGAACTCGAAGGAGAAATTGCCGCCGGTCAGGGCCGCCGCCAACAATTCGACCATCATCGACAGCGCTGAACCCTTGTGCCCACCAAACGGCAGCAGCGCGCCCCCCTCCAGAATCGCCTTCGGATCCTCAGTCGGCTGGCCAAGGCTGTCCACGCCCATGCCTGCCGGCAAGCGTTCACCTTTTTGCGCGGCAATCTGCACATCGCCATGGGCGATGGCGCTGGTGGCCAGGTCAAAGACAATCGGCTCACCGTCAGCCCGGGGTGCGGCGAAGGCGATCGGGTTGGTGCCGAACAGCGGCCGGTCGGCGCCGTGGGGCACCACGCACGTCATGCTGTTCACTACGCTCAGCGCCACCAGCCCTTCATAGGCAAACGGCTCGACATCCGGCCACAGTGCCGCGAAATGATGGGAGTTGCGGATCGCCAACACCGCAATCCCGGCGCTGCGGGCCTTTTCCACCAGCAGAGCCCGGGCGGCCGCCAGCGCGGGTTGGGCAAAACCGTTAGCCGCGTCGACCCGGACAAACCCCGAGGCGACGTCCTCGACCACGGGCACGGCCTGGCCGTTGACCCAGCCGCTCTTGAGTGTCGAGACATAACCTGGAATACGAAACACGCCATGGCTGTGGGCGCCATCGCGTTCAGCGCCGGCGCAGTTCAACGCCAGGGTCTTGGCGACATCGGCGGAGGTGCCATGGCGCAGGAAAATTTGCTCAAGCAATACAACAAGCGCGTCGAAATCGAGCGATGGGGTGGTCGAACTGACGGCCACTTCGGGCGTTGCGGTCATCTGAAGCTCCAGTTTTATTATTGAATACGGGCACCAGGGGAAACGAGGTTGCTCGGCAACCAACAGCAGACGTCGATTAAGCGCTGTTGTACCGGCGTCCTGTCAAGTCTCGAGCACCTGATCGGCTCAAGCAATATGTACCGCACCGAAGCACTCCGCTGACCTTAATGTTTTTCCTCAACCAATAGCCTGCGATGGCCACTGATCGCAGCCAATGAGGAACATCCATGACCACCCCCGCTGAGCCCTATTTTTTCGACGAGGCTGAACGCGCAGCCAATGCCAGACAACCCGGTGAACGCGAAAACACGCTGAACTTCACCCTCGACGACCTGAAATGGCTGAAGCACGTGTATTTGGCCACCCACGCTGCTCGCGTCGCGCAAAAAGAGCCCATGCAGGCCTGCCAACTGTTGTTGAAAGTAACCGGCAAAACAGACATTCCATTGGCCGGAGCCTTTGCCCTGAGCCGGCCCGAAAATGGAGAGGTCATCCTTTACACACCGTGGAAAGGCTTGATCAAGTTTGCCGATATGGCCGACCTCAAAAGCAAACTCAAGGAATGGCTGACGCAGGCCACAGGCAAACGCGAGCTGTTGCGCTTTCTCTCCATCGAACAACGCAGCGCTTTACCCGCCGCCACCGTTCCCGACATTGCCACGAAAGACATCGAAGACGCGGTGTTCCAGGATCAGCAACTGACCCTCGATCACAATCAGGAACAGAACATCAAAGCGATGAAGGCTGAGCTGCTGAAGACGCCAACCCTGCAATCGATGCTCGATGACACCCTCAAGCACGCGTTGCACAAGGCATTTCCCGCGCTGGACCAGCGTCTGACCCGGCTCAAGAGCTTCGTGAAGACCGTTTCAGCCTTCGACGGCAACGAAGACCTGCACACAATTTCCTCGATCCCTTTGAGCGATGCACTTCTGCACTTCTATCTGACCAACCAGTGGCCCACCGGCGATTCAAGAGTCTTCGCCAATCCCGAGCACAGCGTCAGCAACGACGCGGATAACCTGACGTGGGAAAGCGCGGTGAAAGAAATCGCGCAGAGCTTCACGCCGCACTTGCACAGCCTGCTCGCCTTGTTCTGGAACACATCCATGAGCACAGGCCTTTCACGCTTGGCGTTTTTCACCGAGGGCCTGCGTGACACCTTTCACCTGAAACTGCTGCACCAGCGCCAGAACGGTGGTTTGACCACGCAGGAATACCTGCGACTGATGAACGTCAGCCTTCCGCCTGACGCGCACGACCCTCTTCGCATCGAGAAAATACGAGTGACCGCACCCTTCAGGCATTTTGCGGAGCTGGCCTCGACCTTGATGATCGGAGGCACCAACACCCTGGGTTTTCTGTACTCCCCTTCCCGAGGCATCGAAGCGACGAACAATCTGCCGGCAGTCAAAAACATCGTGCTGGAGATGATGAAAACCGAAGGGCATGAAGACACCTTGCTCAACTTCATGTCGCTGGACGAACGCGCCACCTTTCTTGCTTTGGAGCCGGTTGAGCGTGTGGTTGAGGGCAAACCGATCGTTGGTCCGGTGTTCAATCACTTGATGGCCGACATCCTCGGCAAGCAACGGGACAACCTGTCTCATGCGCTGAGCCGCTTGCGCGAAAGTGAAGGTACGCTCGACCCCCATGCCTTGCTCGACAGCGCACTGGATGTCCGGGGGTTGATCGATGACCGTCTGCTGGCCTCCGACCCTTCAGGACGCTGGAGTACACGCGTGGATCGGCGCCTTGGCGCGCAACCGGCCACCGTCCGCGCCGAGTCGGCCAGGGAGGAGTTGTCGCGGCTCGATTCCGTCGAACAGGCGCTCGATCAACTTCTGGATAAACACCCGGCTATCTCCACGGCAACCCGCTCGATCACTGACGCTGAGCGCGTCCTGAGTGACTCCGTGGCCAGCTTGCAATCGACGTTTTCTCATACGTTGTCAACGGCTTTGCGCAGTGAACTGAAGCTGCGTGCCGTCACCCGCACCTTGAGTACAACGGAGCAGGCAATCATCAAAACCGTGCTCGACAGCCCGATACACCTGCAGCGAGCGGCATTGAACGGCTTTCTGCCGGACGTGTTTTCCCTGGCGCTCAAGGCCGGCGATGCAGCGGATCCGTTGAAGCTGGCCAGCTGTTTTGTCCTGACTGAACGAGGCGGCCAGGATCCGGTGCATTCGGGCAAGGCGATTGTGTGGACACCTGCGTTGGGGTTTGAAGCGTTCAAAGGGCTGACGCCGTTGCTGACCGAACTCGGTCGACGCCTCGCCGACGTCAACCATCGCTCAATGCTGCTGGAGAACCTTGGTCGCAGCGAGCGTTTGCCTGGCCGGACTTACACGTTGGCGCCTCTGCAGCGGGTCTATGGGCATTTTCTTGATTACCTGCAAAAACCTTATGTGCACCTCGATGAGCCGTGCCTGACCGATGCGCTGGCAACAAAGCTCTCCGCGACGCCACTGACCCATCTCCTGGATCTTGTCTCGCTGCGTAAACCGATGACAGGGCTTGACCGTCCGATGGACATTGCACAATCCCTGACCACCCGGCAAAAACTGCCGGCATGGCTGGCCCAGGCATCCGTCAAAGAGCTGATTGTGCATGCCGAGCTGCTTCAGCAATACGTCGATAATGTGAAAGACGACCAGGATTACCTGACCGGCCTGCGGTCACTGCAACGCACGGCGCACCATGGCCTTGAGAAACAACTCAAGGCGGACGGCTTCAACATCGACCCTGACACTGTCCGGGTGCAAATCAACGCCCGCCCGACATCGACGGCCCACACCCAAACCCTGACCGACTTTGCCTTGACTCATCTCAAGTCGCTGGACCCACTCCATTTCAAACTGGTATCGCTTGATAGCACCGTGATTCCCGAGGGGATGAACGAGCGCTACATCAAAGAGCTGATCCGCAACCTGAAACCGGGCGACCATCAACAGAAAATAGTGAACGACGCCCTGGCCGACACCCCGGCAAACGCAGAGCGCCGCAAGCGCTTCTACACACAATTGCCCTGGCAATTAATGCATTACGCCCACGCGGAAAAACTTCAGGAGCGCCTGAGCGAGACCGGGTTTGATCTGATCCGGCAAGTCATGGACATGCCCGACGCCCTCGCCCGCGCGGCGGTCGACGGTGCCCACGCAATCATCCGTCCGCTTGAGTTCCTGGGTATCAGGCAGGCCCAATCGATCAAAGTGCCCGGTGTCTATCTGATCGGCTCGACGGCGGATCGCACTGGAGCGCAGGTGCTGATTGCGCCTCACAGCCCTGGGCACGGGATGAAAGAATATGAAAACGAAGCCCAGCTGCTGACAGAACTGAAGACCCGCGGACCGCTGCTCGACTGGCTACTCCTGAATCTGCAGAACCCTGACCGGACGCTGCTGGAAACCCGGATGGCGACCCCCCATCACCGCGTTGCCAGAGCCACGTCGTCGAACATCACCACGCTGGCTTCCCAACCGATCAAGGGGAACCTGTTCAAACACCTGCTCAATGACAACGTCGCCTTGTTGGGCCGATTGCTCGGTTGCCAGTCCGATGAGCGAAAACAAGGCGAATGGGCAACCATCAAGCATGTACTGGGCGAAGACCTGCACGAGGCCTATACATTTTTCATGGGCAAGCTCGCCTACCCGGAGACGGTGTGGCGCAGTTACCGCGACATCAAGCAATCTGCCGAAGACCTGCAAACCCATCGGTGGGGAGCCGCCGTAAAAGCGTTCATCAGCGGCGTGGCCGAACTTTCCACGCTGCGCCAGACACTGGGGGATTCAACGCTGCGGTCGTCGACACCGGCCCTACCGGCACCGGAAAAACCCGATACCCGGCTCAAATGGCAGGACATCGATGTCACGGGCCCCGAACGCACGAAACTCGCGCGCCACGAAAGCATGAACGTTGATCTGGGTTCGCTGACTTCAGACGCCACGCTTGGGCTCTACACCCACCCAACGACAAAACAACACTACGGGCCGGTTGAAGGAAAGGTGTATCCGGTCATCAAGCGCGGCAGCCGATGGCGCATCGGCGACACACGCGAGCTGGGCCCTCATCTGCGCCAGAACGAATCGAAGCAATGGTTGCTTGATGGACGAGAGTCGGCGCCTCGCTTCAGTCTGTTCGGACGCCTGGAGACTGCGAGATCGGTGTTTGATGGCATGAACGTCGATGCCTCGGGCATGTCCCGTATCCGACGATTGTTTCCACAGAAGGCCCGTCAGATTGACGAAGCGCTGGACCTGGCAACGACCTACGCCTGGAACAGCTACCGAAACCTGCAACAACTCAAATCCTCCGACGAGACCGTCACGCCCGTGCATCAGCTCATCATGGATTTCCTCGGTGTGCAGCATGTGCTGCCCGCACATGTCGAGCAGCTTGAAAAAGTCATTGGCGACGTTTTCGCAGCGTTGCTGGAGCCGTCACTGAGAAAACCGAAGTCCAGTCGTTTTGCCGTCGGCAGGCTGACCGAAGACGCCCAAAACACGTTTGCCTTCATTGTCGCCAAAGACAAAAACCGCAGAATTCACCTTGCAGAAAGATTCTTCGACCTTAGATTCGATCACTACCGTCAACACCTGACCGACGCGGCCTTCCCGATCGACACCCATGCACGGGCGGTGACGTTGATACATGAGTTGTCGCACATGGCCTGTCAAACCGAGGACATTTCCTATCTCGATCCCGGCAGGCCGTTCACCGACCTGATTGGAACAGCCACCCCGCTGGCCACAGAGCTCAAACGTGCGTTGACCCACGTGCAGAAAACGGCGCTTTCGATCCAGACCCCTTATACCCGGCTGTTCATGACCCAAGATCCTGATACCGGTGTGTGGGAAGATCTGGGCAGTAACTCCGACAAGGAATCCGATCGGGTGAAGGACCATATCCTGGCGTTGACTGGCGCAGAAAACCTCAGCGGAGCCCGCGAAACGTTCAAGAAAAACCCGCTGGTCAGGCTGACCGTACAGTTGGGCAACGCCGACAGTGTGGCCTGGCTGGTCAGTCATCTGGGCCGTGAACTGCACGTCAGTACGCCCTGATGTCAAAAATAATTCTCATTTGATGGTTAATTGCCATGACGGCTGTTCTCGCAGACTTCCCCTCAAGGTTAGAATGCACGAAATCAGGATGAGTCAATGACCGACAATTCTCTCTCGCAAGCCGAATATGACGCCATCACCGATGCCGCTGCGCACTGGTGCATGCGTCTGCACGCCGTCGACTGCACCGCCGAAGAGCGGATCGCCTTCGAACATTGGCGTGATGTTCATCCGCTGCATGCGTTCGAGTACGAAGCCATGCTCGAGATCTGGGAAGTCGCGGGGGATTTGCCGCGTCCCGAAGCCGTTACATCGGTAGCTCGCTTCAAACAGGCCGCTCCTTGGCGCACGGTCGGCATCGCCGCCGCCGTGTGCGCCTTGGCGTTGCCGCTGGCGGCGTACAGCGGCTGGAACATGGGCTGGCTACCGAATTCGTATCAGCATTTCGAAGCGAGTGACACGGTCCGTCAGGTCACCCTGAGCGATGGCAGCCAGGTGGAGCTGAACCTCGGCAGCGAACTGATCTTCAGCAACTACAAGGATCAGCGCCGGGTCACGCTGGAAAAAGGCGAGGCCTTCTTCAGCGTCAGCCACGATCTGGCTCACCCTTTTGTTGTCAGGGCAGCGGACGGCAGGATTCGCGTCACCGGGACCAAGTTCAACGTCTGGATGTACGAGGATCAGGTACGCGTGAACCTGATTGAAGGCTCGGTGCTGGTGAGCAGCAACGATGACCTTCCGGGGGATGGCTTGCGCCTGGGGCCGGCGATGCAGGCGCGTTATAAACACGGCGACTTCACGCCGCAGATCAATCAGACCTACCCCAACGACAATTCCCTGGCGTGGCGCAGTGGCAAACTGGTGATCGATGATCTGGCGCTGAACGATGCCCTGCCGTTGATCAACCGTTACCTGAGCAAACCGGTCATGGTCGCTGACCACAGCACCGGCACGATTCGCCTGGGTGGCATCTACAACATCAAGGAATTGAACAACCTGGTGGCGTCCCTGCCCAAGGTGCTGCCGGTCTACCTGACCCGTAACAAGGAAGGTAATCCGGTACTCAATTCGATCCCGCAACAAACCCCTAAAAGCTGAAAAGGCCGCAACCCTCAAGGGGGTGTGGCCTTTTTTACTGCTTGAATCGCCCTCTTACTGAGCGGCGACCTTCCCGGCTTTTTCATCCTGCTCGCGGATCGTCTGCGCCTGATACTGCGGATCTGAGGTTATCTGCTGCTCGGTAAACGGCAGCGGGCTCAACTGCTTCTTCGAAAAGGCAACGGTCTGATCCCGTGAGTACTTCGACGTCGGGTCGCTGGACAACGAGAAAGCCAGCAGGCCTTGGGCGTGCGGCCCCTTGTCATCAAAGGTCACCACTTGCAAATAGCTGGTGCCGCTGATGACTTCAAGTTTGCCGTCGGTTCTCGGAACACTCTGGATGGCGTTGTACACGCCAAGCGTGCCTGGGCCGCCGTGGATCGGCGTCTGTTGCCCACCGCTGCTGACCACCTGAATATCACCCCAACGGCTGTCATCCTTGAGCCCCAGTTTTTCCACCTGTTCCACCGACGCCAGCATCGCCTCGCGAATCGCCTGGGTGACCTGCGAATTATCGAGCGCCAGGCCACGGGGCGTGTGCTGCGGATCTTTCGGGTCGAACGCCACTCGCCAGATATCCGGGACTTGCTGCAACGGTTCCATGACATTCTGGAAGTGTACAAAGCCGAGTCCGCTGTCCAGATTCGCACTGCGGTCCCAGGTCTTCAGGCTCGCGCACATCGGAGCGAGCGTTGCTGCATCGGCACCCAGATCGTTGGCGCAAAATTGCAGCAGGTCCGGCATCACTTGCCCGGCCTGGTACACCTGATCGTCCATCACCATCCGTTGCAGATCCGCCGCCGAGACCGGACCGGCCTTGCTCAGCGTGCTCAACCGGTCCAGAGCGAACCGCGAGCGCAGCCCCAGCGGCTGGCCTTCCTGACTGATCAGGGGCGAGAAACCGGTGAGCGGTTGCGCCGGGTTGGCCATCCACGCCGAATCGTTGGAGTGTTGGACGTAGTCCCTGCGTTGCAGTTGCGGCAACTTGTCCGCCGCATAAATGCCTTTTTGCGCGGCGTTCGGGTCGATGTCCCAGGCACAGGCGCTGTTTGAACCATCGAGCACGATCAACTGCAACCCGACGCGCGGGTCGCTGCACTTGGCGAGTTTGTCGGCACTGACGTTCGGCACCACCGACAGGTTCATGTACAGCGTCTGCCCCTGATCATCCACCGCCAGGGTATTGACCCACGGGATACCCTGAATCTTGTGGACCGAGGTCTGTAGATCCTTGAGGCTGGAGGCCTGGTTCATGGCGTACCACTGCTGCAACACCCGGTCGTTTTCCAGGTTGGCATCGCGCAGGCTGTAGGCGTACTGATTGTCCCAGTCGAGTTTTCCGGGCCACTGCACGATCGGACCGAACTGCGAGCTGTAGACCACATGGGACACCGCTTTGGTCTGGCCGTCGGGCTGTTTCACGTTCACCGTCACGGTCTGCTTGTTCATCGGCAGTGACTGGCCGTCGAGCAGATAACGGGTCGAATCCTTGGGATCAAGTTGCAGGCGATACAGGGTGAAGTGCTTGGACGTGTCCACCGTATGGGTCCACGCCAGGTGTTGGTTGAAACCGATATTGATCATCGGCAACCCCGGCAACGCCGCGCCCATCACGTCCAGCTTGCCGGGAATGGTCAGGTGCATCTGGTAGAAGCGCATCCCGCCAATCCACGGGAAATGCGGGTTGGCCAGCAACATCCCACGGCCGTTGAACGAACGTTCGCTGCCGACCGCCACCGCGTTGCTGCCGCGATCCAGCGCGAACCGCTGCATGCGCGTGGCCGCCAGCTGAAATGACGACCCTTCGCCCGCGGCCTGAGCAACGGCCTTGGGTGGCGTCGCCCCCGCCAACGCTTCGGCGAACTGCCCTGCTCCACCTTCGACCAACAGGCGGCGGGTCAACTTGACCAGGTCCTGCGAGGTGATGTCGCGCACCCATTCGCCCTGGCACTGCTGCGGCAAACCCTGTGCACGACGCTCGGTCAGCGAGCGGTTGTATCCGGCCACATAACCGTCGACCAGATCACGCACTGCCTGAGTTTGCGCCTTCCAGAACCCGGCGACGGCTTCTGGGGTATTGAGCCAGGTGAAGAACAGGTCGCTGACCTGGTTCTCGCGCTCCTCGACCGTCAGCTGATCCGGGCCGAAATAGCGTGAGCGCTCGCCATTGACGGTGACAATCTCATTGGCCAGCAAGCACAGGTTGTCCTGCGCATAGGCGTAACCGATGCCATAACCGAGTCCACGCTCGTTCTCGGCGCGAATATGCGGCACACCAAAACTGGTGCGGCGAATGTCGGCGCTGGCCTGCTCCGGCGCATTGCGTGCATTTGCCGCAAGACTCAGCCCTACCAACATGCCCGCAAGGCTCAACCTGGTAAATTGCCTGGAAATAATCACGCTCGCTCCTGATCGAAAAGACAAACACCCTGCGTCAAACACGCATCGCGCCTTCCCCTAGGAACGAAACCCACGGCAAAAATTTAGGCCCTGAAAGGCGCTTTAACCAGCCTGCTCACAGGACGCTGACGTGACGGTGACGAATTTTCTACATTCGATCCTTCATTATTTGCCGTGCTCATACGTCTTATTGAATGAGAGCACCCATCACATTTCCTGGCCGGCTCGGAAAAGGAGTTTTTGCATGTACAACTCGCAACTGCCAACGGACGGTAGTCACGCGCCCAAGCGTTCAGCCATGGACTCCGGGGTCTTCAGTCAACGAGGCGAGCGTAATGGTAACGAGCGGATCAGATTGCTGCTCAAAAGCTTCGGCCTGCGAACCAGCCTGATTCGCCTCAAGGTCATCGACGCCTTGCTGACCGCCGCCGAAAGCGAGCGCAGCCTGGGCGTGCGAGGCGTGCACGGCCATTTGCTGGACCTGGATATTCCCCTGTCCTTTCTGAGTGTGCGAGAAGTGTTGAAACGCTTGTGCAGCGAAGGCGTGATCACCCTCAATGCCGACAAAAGCTACAGCCTGCATCCGCACGCTGTAGCCATGCTCCATCGCGACTGATCAGGTCAAGGTGCGTCGCTCAAGGCTTGACCTTGCGACGCATCACACCATTGACCACCACCACGATCACCGCGACGCCGATGGCGATGTACTGAAACAGCTTCTCGCTGATGACGCCTGCGTTTTGCAGATACGAAAGGCCGAACATGATCCCCAACACCACCAGGGAGATCAGAATCGAGTATTTCAAACGTTGCGACTGAGTCATTGCGAATTCCTGAACCTGAAAAATGTGTCCGGTTTGTATCCGAAAGCATGCCAAGCCCCTACCTTTGTGCAGGAATGGGACGCTGCAAACGGGGTCTCATGTTACAGCCGATGAAGAGATTTGGCTTTATTACGGCGATAACCATGAGGATTTTCAAATGTTCCGTCGAATCACACGGCTGATTCCCCTGCTCGCGCTGCTGATGCTGAGCGGCTGCATCGTTTTCCCCCACGGTGGCCGGCACGGCGACCACCATTACGATCGCGGTGGACCGGGTTATTACCAGCATCGATAACGTATGACGCGTAAGTAATTGAACATCCGCTTGTAAGAAAAGCGGATATCCCGTGATTGCTGAACCAATGCCCGCCCCGTTGCGGGCATTTTTCGTACATACACTTTCCCTTCTTTTTTTACTGCCCTCCCCCCATCGAAACCTGGCGAAAACTATTGAAGCTTTCAGTCTTAATAGTCCGTTTGAGGTATTCATACCCGCTTGATTAATCTTGGCGCATCGCAATAAGACCCACTATTTAACTTCACGAAGAAGAACAGGGATGCCATGCACAAACCGCTCATAAATATTAGCCCCTATCAGGTGTTCGGCTTTTGCCTTGCCATTACTTTTTTTGAACTTCTGACGTATATGGCCAGCGACATGATCATGCCCGCCATGTTGACCGTCACTCATGATCTGAATGCCAGCGGGAGACATGTCCCCTACGCCTTCAATCTTTATCTGGCGGGCGGCATTCTTCTGCAATGGCTTATTGGGCCGCTGTCGGATCAGTTCGGTCGCCGACCGATGTTGCTCATCGGTTGCGGTTTATTCGCCCTGTCCTGTGCCGCCGCGTTCAGCGTGCACAGCATTTATGCATTCAACGGCTTGCGGGTGATTCAGGGCATGGGGCTGGGATTTGTCATCGCGGTCAGCTATCCAGCCTTGCAAGAAGTGTTCTGCGAAGCCGACGCAGTAAAAATCATGGCGTTGCTGGGCAACGTTGCATTGCTCTCTCCGCTGCTGGGGCCTTTGCTCGGCAGCCTGCTGCTGGAGTGGTTGTCCTGGCGGCAGCTGTTTTTACTGCTGGGTATCGGCGGCCTGTTGGTCTGGCTCGGGCTTTACCTGTTCATGCCGGAAACCGTGGGTACCTCGCGTCATGACGGTCAGCGACTGGCGGCGGTGCCGTTCGAATGGCGCGGCACCGTGCGCCGTTATGCCGCCTTGCTCGGCAACCCGCGATTCCTCAGCGCCTCGGTCGCGCTGGGGGTCATGAGCCTGCCCTTGATTGCGTGGATCGGGCTGGCTCCGCTCCTGCTGATTCACAATCAGGGACTATCACCCTTGCAGTACGGCCTGTGGCAGATCCCGGTGTTTGCGGCCGTCATTCTCGGCAACCTGATACTCAATCGATTGATCGCCGACACTGAATTGCCGCAACTGATTCGATACGCGTTGTGGCCGTTTTGCGGCGGACTCCTCGCCTTGCTCGCCAGCAGTTTCTACGGGGCGTCTACGCCTTTGCTCATCAGCGCCCTGGCCGTTTATGCCATCGGCCTTGGCATGAGCAACGCCGCCCTGTACCGGCTCGCGCTGTTTTCAAGCGACGACAGCAAAGGCCTGGTCTCGGCCATGATCGGCATGATCTCGATCGCCGTCATGGGCGGCGGCGGCTCGCTGATTGCGGCGGCCGGTGCCGGTGACAACCACGAATCCTTCGCCCTGATGGCGGCTATTGCAGGGCTCATGTGCCTGCTGCCCTTGCGCCTTTTTCTGCGGCGTTCTCACCTCCCGCTTGCTGCCTGACTCCACCCGAAAGGTCCTTCGATGATCCATTTAACCCACACCGATGCGCTTTGCGCGTTAACGCAACCCTATTGCCTGGATTCCGTGCCTGAAGGCCTGTTCGAGCGGGCCATGGGGGAAATCAGCCTGTTTCATTGTCACCACACGCCTGGCTATGAGCGCTGGCTCAACAGCAACGGGCTGGTCGCTCAAGACCTGGCGACACTGGATGACTGGTCAAGACTACCGCCGATTTTCGCTCACTATTTCAAACGTCACCTGTTGTTCGGCCCTACGGGCGAAGGCGCGCTGGAGCTGACATCGTCCGGCACCAGTGGCCAGAAAAGTCGCCTGCGCTATGACCGGCGCAGCATGGCGGCCGCCCAGGGCATGGTGAGCCACATTTTTCGCCATTACGGCTGGGACACTCCGGACAGTCCCTGCAACTACTTGCTGCTGAGCTATGAACCCAAGGCTGCGATCACCTTGGGCACTGCGTACACCGACCAGTTTCTGTGCAGCTATGCGCCGGTCAACCGCATCGCTTATGGATTGCGCCTGACGGGCAACGGTCACGCGTTCGATGTTTTTGGGGTGATCCGCGCCTTGCAGGAATTCGCCGAAGAAGGATTGCCGGTGCGCATTCTCGGCTTCCCGGCGTTCCTCTCCCACGCGTTGCAGCACATGGAAGACACCGGCGTCGCGGATCTGAAGCTACCGGCCGAGTCCCTGGTGTTTCTCGGGGGGGGTTGGAAAACCCAGGCCGCACAGGAAATTCCTTTGTCGCAGTTGTATCAACGCATCCACCGCCAATTGGGCATCGACCTGTCCCGCTGCCGGGACGGTTACGGCGCTGTCGAGCATGCCGTGCCCTACATCCAGTGTGCTCGGCAGCATTTCCATGTGCCGGTGTATTCGAAGGTCTTCGTGCGCAACCCAACCAGTTTCACTGTTCAACCCTACGGTCAGCGCGGCTTGTTGGAGTTCGTGTCGCCGTACATTTCGTCCAGCCCCGCGCACGCCGTTGTCATGGGCGACCTGGCGACGCTGCACTCTGGTGCCAGCTGCGGATGCGGCTTGCAGACCGACTGGTTTGAACTGCACGGACGCGCCGGAACGACCGCCAGCCGAAGCTGCGCAATGGCCGCGTCTGAACTGATTGAAGGAGCCTGACATGTACTTGATCAATGGTGAACTGCGGGACGATATCACCCTCGAGACAGCCCTCGAGCAACTGTATCCACAATTGCCACAGCGGTTGAATGCACCGATCGACAGCGACACCGTCATCGACGCAGCGGCTCGATTTGCCCTGCAATTGCAAGCTGGCCGACTGGATGTGCCCCTCGACAACGATCAACGATTGGGGCTTGTCGACTTCTGCCAACGCAGCCACCTCACCACCAAACTTGAACGTGAGTTGGGTGTGCAACCGCGTTCGTTACGGCGTATTGATTACCGGCAAGCCTGTTTTGAAAGCTGGCATCCGCTGGGGCTGGTGGTGCACATCACGCCGGGCAATGCGCCGATGCTGGCGTTCTGCGCGGTCCTGGAAAGCCTGTTGGCCGGCAACATCAACTGGCTGCGCCCCAGCTCCAGCGATCAAGGATTGACCGCCCGGTTACTCGCCGCGCTGGTGCATTGCGACACCAGTGGCCAGTTGGCTGATTTCATCGCGGTGCTGCCGGTCAGCACGGCTCAGATAGCGCAACTCTGCACCCGCGCCGATGGCGTCGCCGCCTGGGGTGGTGAAAACGCGCTAAAAGCGATTCGTCAGCAGATCCCGGCCGGGTGTCGCTGGATCGATTGGGGCCACAGGATCAGCTTCGCTTATCTGTCGCCCGAGGCGGCGAGCGATTCGGCGCTGGACGCGCTGGTGGATGAAGTGTGCAGTCTGGATCAGCAAGCTTGCTCCAGCCCGCAATGGCTGCTGGTAGACAGCAACGATCCGGCGGTTTTGCTGGACCTGGGTGAACGTCTGGCCAAAGCCTTTACACGTCGTTCCTCACATTGGCCGGCGCTGGTTCCTACTGACCAGGAGGCTTCGGAAGTCACCACCCGTACCGCGATGGCGAGGCTGGAACACTGCTTTGCGCAGCAGACTGGTCAGGTCTGGACCGGCCCGGGATGGAGGGTCATCTGGGATCACCATCAGACGCTCGCGCCCTCGCCGCTGTTTCGTACACTGCTGCTCAAACCGGTGCCGCAACACTTGATCGCCGAGACGCTATTGCCTTGGCGCACCGTCCTGCAAAGCTGCGTGTTGATGTGTTCTGCGGTGCAGACGCCCGGGTTGGTGCGCTCGCTGGTCAATGCCGGCGTCACGCGTATTGCCCCGTGCGGGCTGATTCATGACGGTTACCCTGGGGAACCCCATGACGGCGTCTACGCGCTGTCGCGCTTCAGTCGCCGCCTCTCGGTGAGTCTGTCGCCTGAGGCCGTGCCTGGCCGGGCAACACTCGACGCGCTGCCAACCGCTGCGGATACACGCCATGAGCCGATCATGGACAAAAACACATTCATGACCCAGCCGATCAACGCCATGGCCCAGCTGTTTTTCCGCTCTGGGGGCAGCAGCGGCACGCCAGCCCTGGCCGGGTTCAGCTATCAGGACTTTCAACGGCAGATGCGCGCGGCGGCAGACGGCCTGTTCGCCGCCGGTCTCGACCCGTCAACGGATCGGGTGATGAACCTGTTTTACGGCGGCAGCCTGTATGGGGGATTCTCCAGCTTCACCAAGGTTCTGGAATTGATGGGCGTTACACATTTCCCCATGGGGGCGCCGCACGATGATGACTTCAGCGAAATGGCCCGAATGATCGTGGATCATCGCATCACCGTGCTGATCGGCATGCCGAGTACGTTACATCGCTTGTTTTTCAACGAACAAAGCCAGCTTCGCGCGTACTCGGGCATCAGCAAAGTGTTCCTCGGCGGCGAGCACCCTGGCCAGGCCAGCCTGCGCCTGATGGAAAGCTGCGGAGTCTCGACGATTCGCTCCGCGATTTATGGCTCGGTCGATGCCGGTCCGCTGGGGCATGCCTGCGCGGCAACGGCAGACGGCGTCTTTCATTTGATGTGCGATACCCAGCATCTGGAAATCGTGCATCTCGAACACGATTCTCCGGTGCAAGCCGATGAGATCGGCCGGCTGCTGTTCACCTCTCGGGCCCGGCAAGGCCAGGCCGTGCGCCGGTATGACGTGGGGGACACCGGTCGCTGGATATCCGGAGCCTGCCCTTGCGGGCTCGACTCACCGCGATTCGAATTGCTGCAGCGCCACGGCAAGCTGATACGGATGGGCACGGAATTCATTTCACCGTCGGCGCTGCAGGACAGCCTCGGCCTGCCCGTTCAACTTGTGCTGGACCACGCCTGCGATGGCAGCGAGCGGCTGAAGGTTTTAGTGAACCTGGAGGCCGAAAAGGCGTATGAAAAGTTATTGACCCACGCCGCACTGACCAATGCCGTGAATGCCGCGCTGATCACGATAGAAGTTCACGAGTGTGCTGAATCCGAATTCACCAAAAACAAACACAGCGGAAAAACACCGTTGGTTATCGACAACAGACATTAAACATCTCGTTTGTCTTTTAATCTCACAACGCCTGATAAAAAAAAGAGAACCCAGTGAAAACAACTTATTCGCTTGAACAACTCTTGCCTTATATAAGGCAACACTCAAACTTCTATCGCAAACACCTGCAACACTTACCGGCAGAAGGTATTACTTTAAAAGACCTGCCGCTGACCAATGTGGCCGACTATTGGGCTGACAGTAACGACCTGAATCATTGGCCTGTGCTGACCGGCAACATCGAAGACGCGTTGGTGTTTAAAACCGGCGGATCCACCAGTCAGGGCAAACTGACGGTTTACTCGACCCGCGAGTGGCAAGCCTTGGTCAGTACGTTTGGAAACAGTGTTTCCTCTCAACTGAAGGACGGTGACAGGGTCGCCAACCTGTTCTTTTCCGGCGATCTCTACGCCAGTTTTCTGTTCATCCACGACTCGCTGGCGCACGTCAAAAGGTCCATCTGTGAGTTTCCGTTCACCGGTGAAGTCAGCATGGATGTCCTGGCGGATGCGCTGGATCAGCACCGGATCAACGTGCTGGTGGGTGTGCCGGCGCAGTTGTTGAAATTCGCCGCATACCTGAATCAGCATCAGCGGGTGCTGTGTGGGGTTGATACGTTGCTGTACGGCGGCGAAAGCCTGTTCGGCCCGCAATTGGCCATCCTCACCCAGGTATTTCCCAATGTGCGCATCGCCTCAATCGGCTACGCCAGTGTCGATGCGGGCCTGATCGGCGCGACAAGCCGCGACTGCGCCTTGGGCGAGCATCGGGTATTCGAACCCCAGACCCTGCTGGAAATCGTCGACGAACTGACCGGTGAAGTCATTGAACAATGCGACCACACCGGATTATTGCTGGTGACCAACCTGACCCGCCAACTCATGCCGCTGCTGCGTTATCCGGTAGGCGACCGCGCCTGCTGGCGTGAGCCCGCCAACACCCCGATGCGCAAATTCGCCCTCAAGGGGCGTAGTGCCCATAGTCAGCGGGTTCGTGTGGGGTCGGCGTCGTTGTTGATCGACGAAATGCGACAGATCGTCCAGCGCGTTGCTGGCACCGACCAATGGCAATTGCGCATCGAACATGACGGCTACAAGGACATCGTCAGTGTGACATGGGTGCCTGACGCAAACGCCGTGGCCACCGCCCCACGATGCCTGGCATTGTATGAAGCGCTTATGGCCCATTACCCCGCGCTCGATCATCTGAATCGCGAAGGGCTGCTGGAGTTGCGAGTGCTGTCCTGCAACGTCACCGACCTGAAGCTTCACCCTCGTTCCGGCAAACAGATGCGGGTCCTGGATTTGCGCCCCTATGACGCGCCATCGCTGGAGACTGCGTGATGTCTCATCTGATTTTTCGACGCTACCGCCCTTCCGATGCCCGTGCCGTGAGCCAGTTGTTTCGCGAGGTTTATGGCGATCATTACGTTCAACCGGATGTTTACCTGCCGCACATGATCAGCCAGCACACCGCCGAGGGTCGCTGGAAATCGATGCTGGCGGTGGATGATGTACGCGTTCTGGGGCATGCCGCGTTATGCCACGAATCGTCCCCGCAGAGCGCGGAACTGGCTCTCAGCGTGGTGCATCCCGCGGCGCAGGGGCAAAGTATCGCGACACGCCTGGGCCGGGAGTTACTGTTGCAGGCCGGGGCACTGGGCTTTAAGAGCGTCCTGATCAAGCAAGTGACCCACCATCCGTACACGCAACGCATGGCCGCAAACATCGGTTTCCACAGCACGGGAGTGCTGCCCGACTACGTTCCTTCGCCCTTCGCCGAACCGCACCCGGAAACCATTGTGATGGGCTGCCACGTGGTCGAAGGGCAGGCGCGTCCTCTTCCCGACATTCCCTGGCCCGAACGCTACCGGGGGTTTATGCAGCACCTGAGTTCGCTGTTCGGAACCCATCCAGAAATGCCCCCACAACCTTCGATACCCTTGCAGATCAAGCAGCACCATCACCGCTTCGACATGGTCATTCACCGTCTGACCAAACGTCTGCTCGACCAGATCCGGCAATTGCCCGGTCACTGGATGATCTCGACCCGACTTGCGCTGTCGCGACACTTCGCCGAAGACTTGCGCAGTTTGACGACGCTTGGCTTCTCGTTTACCGGGTTGATGCCCGCTCCCGGCAGTCATGGATGGTTTGCCCTGTTTCATCGAGGGGCGCGGCCTCAGTCCCTCAATCTGCATTTCCCCTACATGCAACAGTTGCACGACGATTTGCAGCAAAACACCGAAGCACTGGGCAGCGCTCGCTCAGCCGCTTAAGTCTTTTCGGTAAAACTCATTGCCCGGCTGCGCGCAAAGCTCCACCAGCCAGTCGACAAACACCCTCACCCGCCGGGACAACTGGCGGTGTGGGGGATAGAGCGCCGTCAACGGCATGCCGGGGGGCAGCGTCGCGTTCAATACTTCGCACAAACGCCCTTCCTTCAATTGGCGGGCGACGTGGTAGTACGGCGTCTGGATCAGTCCGTAACCCGCCTCACAAGCAGCCAGGTACCCGTCGGCACTGTTGACCGACACGTGCTTGGGCAGGTCAATCAACCGGAGTTGATCATCGACCATGAATTCCAGCCCGAACCGCTTGCCGGTAGTGCCGGAGAAATACTCCACCATCTGATGGCCCTCAAGGTCAGCCAGATTGTGCGGGGTTCCATGGCGCGCCAGGTACTCGGCGCTGGCGCAGGTGATCTGGTCGAGCATGACCAGCGGCCGCGCCACCAGTGACTCATCCAGCGCCGCCCCGCCGCGCAGCACACAATCGACGCCTTCACGAATCAGGTCGACAGGTCGGTCATTCAAACCGATATCCAGTTCGATCAACGGATAGCGGCGAGTGAACTGCGGCAATGCCGGAATCACGATCAGGCGCCCGATCCCGGACGGCATGTCCACTCGAAGCAAGCCTTTGGGGTTGTTGCGGGCGGCGGAAAACACCGCTTCGGTTTCCTCCAGATCGGCCAGCAACCGCACGCAACGGGGGTAATAGGCTGCGCCGTCGAGGGTCAGGCTGATCTGCCGCGTGGTCCGTTGCAGCAGTTGCACGCCAAGGTGAGCCTCAAGTTGCTTGATCAGGATGGTCACCGACGCGCGGGGCAATTGCAGGCTGTCCGCCGCTTTGGCAAAGCCGCCCAGCTCGACGATTCGGGTGAACACGCGCATGGCGTTAAAACGGTCCATTGTCAGGCGATCCGGTTGATTATTTAGAAATTGCGAACAGTGATAGCAGTTGTAGCCGGTTTATCTTGTTTCTGTCGAGGTCAACACTGGAGGCTTACACCACAGGGAGTTCATTTCATGCAAACACGTCAATTGGGCAAAAACGGCCCACAGGTTTCTGCCATCGGTTTGGGCTGCATGGGCATGACCGATTTCTATACGACCGGTGTCGATACCCGTGAAGCCACCGCCACCCTGCATCGGGCGCTGGAGTTGGGGATCAACCTGCTCGACACCGCAGACATGTACGGCCCGCACACCAACGAAGAGTTGATCGGCAAGGCCATCGTCGGCAAACGCGAGCAGGTGTTCCTGGCCAGCAAGTTCGGCATTGTCCGCGATCCGTCCAATCCCGGCGCCCGGGGCGTCAACGGCCGACCGGACTACATTCGCACGTCTATCGACGGCACGCTCAAACGACTGGGCGTTGAAACCCTGGATTTGTACTACCAGCACCGGATCGATCCGCAGGTGGCCATTGAGGAAACCGTCGGCGCCATGGCCGAGTTGGTCAAAGTCGGCAAGGTGCGTTATCTGGGCTTGAGTGAGGCGTCAGTGGCCACGCTGGAACGGGCACACAAGGTTCATCCGATCAGCGCCCTGCAAAGTGAGTATTCGCTGTGGAGCCGTGACCAGGAAGAGAACGGTTGCCTGGCTGCGTGCCAGCGTCTGGGCATTGCGTTCGTCCCTTACAGCCCATTGGGTCGTGGCTTTCTGACGGGGGCACTGAAAAGCCCGGATGACTTTGCCGCCGACGATTACCGGCGCTTCAGCCCGCGCTTTGAAGGGGAAAATTTCGCGAAAAACCTGTTGCTGGTGCAGCAGGTACAAGCCTTGGCAGCCGACAAAGGGGTGACGGCGGGCCAATTGGCGCTGGCCTGGGTGCTGGCGCAAGGTGACTACCTGATCCCGATTCCCGGGACCAAACAGCGTAAATACCTTGAAGAAAACGTTGGCGCACTGGAGGTGAAACTCAGCGACCACGACTTGCACGCCCTGGAAGCGATTTTCCCGGCCAATGCCACTGCAGGCTTGCGCTATCCAGAGGAAGTCATGAAGTTACTAGATCGGTAACCAACGCCTGGCCCACTCGGTCTGAGTGGGCCGGCACTGCGAACATCAAGCCTTGGATCTGACGCCACCGTCGGTAGCAGGCACCGTTGTACCGTTGCCCTTGCCGTAAGCCTGCAGGTTCTGCAGCACATAAATCGCCGTCTTGTATTCCGGAATCAGGCCGGCGGCGTATCTGTCGCCCTTGATGCTGTTGTTCTGGATGGTGTCCAGTTGCGTAGCGAAATACTCCAGCGCATTGAATTTTGCATCCGGGTCTTTCTGAATACCAAACCGGTCGAATTTGTCACCGGCGTTCATCAACGTCATCGACGTGATATCGGAGATCAATCCCTTGCCTCGCAAAAAGGCGCTGAGATTGCCCAGCTGTTTGGCGGAGACATTTTCCGGGTCAAAGCCTTTCACGTTCCGATGGATTTTCTGCTCATCCATTTTCGCCGTGTTCAGCGCGTTTGGATTGGTCCCCACCAGTGCCAGCATCTGCTTGACCCTGGCGCTGTGGGTGACAGGTTTGCCCCCGCCCGTATCCTGAACCAGCAACCCTGCCTTGGGAGTCCAGGCCCCTGTGTAGCCGATAGTCATGAATGAACTCCCGACTGCGTGACCATAAAAAATTCCTTGTTAAGTCCAGTTTTAGAGCCGCCGAGTATCGGCCTGGCAACTAGCCATACCAACAACTTTTTTCCAGTTTTTACAATTTTTGTACATGTTAGATACAAAGCACCAAGCGCCTTGTTTCATTGGTCTACACATTCTTTTCAAAAGAGGTCTAGCCAACTAATCAGCCTCTTGTACGTCTTGGTTAGTTTATTTGTATCAACATCGACACTGTCCGGCCCTTGACCGCTCGTCACCCTGCCCCTTTCTAGCACGCTCGTACCTAAAGCTCGTCCCTTGCAAGCCGATAGCTCTTCGAAGCGCCGATTTTCATTCCGAAAACCACAATAAGAACGCTGCACAAGGACCGGTCCCATGCCCGCATTCCGCACCATCCAGGCTCGTTACACGCTGTTTCTGGTCCTGTTCATCCTTCTGTTATTCGTCCTCACGGTGGTCGGCATCAGCCAGTTGGTCGCCCCCAAGCTTCGTCACACCGAAGAACAGGTGGCCCTCAACCGCATCGCCGAAGTGGCCGAGCAAATCCAGGGCGAACTGAACAAGGTTCAGGCGCAACAGCGCAGCATCACCCAGACCATTCCGTTGCTCGACAGCGCCGCCATCGACACGGTGCTGCCAGGCCTGGTCGATCAATACGGCGAGTTGAAAGTGTTCGGAGGCGGTATCTGGCCGTTACCCGGCCAGCGTGAGGCCGGGCGTAACAAGTTCAGCACCTTCTGGCACCGCGACGCCTCGGGCAAGCTGGCGGTCAATACGTTCTGGAACAGTGACGCCGCTCCCAACTATTACGACCAGACCTGGTACAAGGGCGGCATGCAAACCCCGCGCGGCCAATGCGCCTGGGCCGCGGCCTATAAAGATGACGCCAGCGCCGAGCCACGGACCAACTGCGCCATGGCCATTCAGAAAAATGGCGCGGCGTATGGCGTCTCGACTATCGACGTGACGCTGGGCTTCTTCAATGACTTGATCGCCCGCAAGGAAAAAGACCTCGGCGCCGAAATGCTGATCGTCGAAGCCGACGGCAAGATCATCAGCAACAGCTCGCGGATCAGTGGGCCAATCGTGCTGAAGAACATCAGTGAGCTGGCCGGCAACTCGCCGTTCGCCAGTCAAGTGAAGGCCGGCCTGCACAACCGTGATCAGTCGCAGCGGGTCGAGTTCGACAACAACGGTGAAGCCAACACCTTCTTCATGCGCCCGATCGAAGGCACCCCGTGGTTCCTCGCCACGGCCCTGCCGACCTCGCTGATCACCGCCCAGCGTGACGATGTGCTCAGTACCTTGAGCCTGCTGCAAATCCCGATGGTGATTCTGCTGGTGTTGCTGCAGATCTATGCGATTCGCCAACTGATCCAGCGGATGAAAATCCTCAAAGCCAACATTGATGCCCTGTCCGCGGGCGATGCCGACCTGACCAAGCGCATCACTATCCGCGCCGAAGACGAACTGGGCGCCATCGGGCACTCGGTCAACGCCTTCATCATTTATTTGCAGAACATGATCGGCGAAGTCACCCAGGCCACCGGTGCCATGGCCTCCAGCCTGGACAACCTGCAGCGGACTTCCGCCCACACCAGTCAGATTCTGGTGCGCCATGCGTCTGAAACGGATCAGACGGTCACGGCGATTACCGAGATGAGTTCGACCGCCGAAAGCGTCGCACAGAATGCCGCTGAAACGGCGGCCTTCACCCAGCGCGCCAACGAGAACGCCGATCGTTCACGGGTCGTGGTCGGTGAAGCGTCCAGCAGCGTGATCGCCTTGATCGACGAAGTGGCGAGCGCCACCCATAAGGTCGAAAGCATGCAGGAAGACGCGCAACGCATCACCGAAATCCTCGGGGTGATTGGCGCGATTGCCGGGCAGACCAACTTACTGGCGCTCAACGCCGCGATCGAAGCGGCCCGGGCCGGTGAGCAAGGTCGCGGTTTCGCGGTCGTCGCCGATGAAGTCCGCGCCCTCGCCGCCCGCACGCAAGCCAGCACTTCGCAAATCAATGAAATGCTCAAGCGCCTGACCCAAGGCGTGAGTTCGTCTGTAACTGCGATGGAAAATACCCAGGCCAGTTGCCAGTCTGCCGCCGACGCCACGGCGCGGGTCAACACGGGCCTGGATGAAATGGCCGGCTCGGTCAGCCACATCAACAGCCTGAGTACGCAGATCGCCACCGCCGCCGAGCAGCAAAGCGCGGTGACCGAAGAGATCAACCGCAGCATGGTGCAGATCCGTCACATGGTGGATGAGCTGGTGAAAAGCGGCCAGGCCAGCGAGCTTAATACCCAACAACTGCTGCAAGCCAACGCGCGAGTCAGCTCGATCATGGGGCGGTTCAAGGTTCGTTGATCGCTGCTGAATTACACATGCTCCCTGTGGCCGGGGAGTTGGGTCTGGTGAGGATCTTTGTGGTGAGGGGGCGTGCCCCCTCGCCACGACAGCTTGGCGTACCTGTATTACTTCGAAACAACCTCGTATCTCTTCCCGGCAAAAAATGGTCAAAATGCATCTTTTTGGCCGCAACCCGAGACGAGATCCCCCATGCGAATCCACCTGCGTCTGGTCGCCCTGAGCGCCCTTTTTATCTCCTCCATGGCCCAGGCCGCCGACCTGGTCCCGATCGAAGTCCACCGTGACGCCAACTGCGGCTGCTGCAAAAAATGGATCAGCCACCTCGAGGCCAACGGCTTCAAGGTTGAAGACCACGTCGAATCCAACATGAGCGAATTCAAGCAGCAGCACGGCGTGCCTCCACGCCTGGCGTCCTGCCACACCGGCCTGATCAACGGCAAATTCGTCGAAGGCCATGTGCCTGCGGATCAAGTCCTGGCCTTGAGCAAACGCAATGACCTGCTGGGTGTTGCGGCACCGGGCATGCCTATGGGTTCGCCGGGCATGGAAATGGACGGCATGAGCGATGCCTATCAAGTGATCGGCCTGAAAAAGGACGGCACTGATGTGGTGGTGGCGGACTACCCGGCCCATTGATGGGTGGCGCCTACATCGGGCTGTTCTTCGCGGCGTTCGGTGCCGCGACCTTGCTGCCGTTGCAGTCCGAAGCGCTGCTCGTGGGGCTGTTGCTCAGCGAACAGTATTGGCTATGGTTGCTGCTGGCCGTCGCGACGCTGGGTAATGTCCTCGGCTCGGTGGTGAATTGGTGGCTCGGCTGTCGCATCGAGCGGTTTCGCGACCGGCGCTGGTTTCCAGTCAGCCCGCGCCATCTGGAACAGGCCCGAAAACACTATCAACGCTATGGTCATTGGTCATTGCTGCTGAGTTGGGTGCCAATCATCGGTGACCCGCTGACGTTGGTGGCCGGCGTCATGCGCGAGCCGCTTGGGCGGTTCCTGCTGATCGTGACGCTCGCCAAAGGTGCTCGTTATGGCGTGCTGGCCCTGGCCACGCTCGGCTGGATCGGTTGAACGATCGGCGGCGGCGATTGCCTGTCTTTAATGTCGCCCTAATCATGCCGATCCAGCATCGGCGGGTTTTCTATGGAGTTCACCCATGTCCCTTCCCCTCTCCCGTTGGCTGCCCGGCCTGTTTCTGACCGCTGCACTGCCTGTTCTGGCTCACGCCG
This sequence comes from Pseudomonas mandelii, assembly GCF_900106065.1. Lineage (NCBI taxonomy): Bacteria > Pseudomonadati > Pseudomonadota > Gammaproteobacteria > Pseudomonadales > Pseudomonadaceae > Pseudomonas > Pseudomonas mandelii. The sequence goes on along the minus strand of NZ_LT629796.1, from coordinate 5,658,403 downwards.
AAGGCCCGGAATACGGGCCGGAACTGCAAGGGTTCGAGTACCCGTATACGGTCAAGCACTTCTCGTTCGAGTCCCAAGGCAAATCCTTGCAGATGGGTTACATGGACGTCGCCGCCCACGGCAAGGCCAACGGGCGCAGCGTGGTGTTGATGCATGGTAAAAACTTCTGCGGCGCCACTTGGGACAGTTCGATCAAAGCCCTGAGCGAAGCCGGTTACCGGGTGATTGCGCCGGACCAGATTGGTTTCTGCACCTCCAGTAAACCGGATAACTATCAGTACACATTCCAGCAACTGGCGACCAATACCCAGCAACTGCTCAAAGCGCTTGGCATCCAGAAGTCCAGCGTGCTCGGGCACTCCACCGGCGGCATGCTCGCCACACGCTATGCGTTGCAATACCCCGATCAGGTCGAGCAACTGGCGCTGGTCAATCCCATTGGCCTGGAAGACTGGAAAGCCCTTGGCGTGCCCTATCGCACCGTCGATCAGTGGTACGAGCGCGAACTCAAGCTCAGCGCCGACGGCATCCGCACCTATGAACGCAACACCTATTACGGTGGCCGCTGGAAGCCTGAATTCGATCGCTGGGTCGATATGCTTGCCGGCTTGAACAAAGGCCCGGGGCACACACAGGTGGCCTGGAACTCGGCGTTGATCTACGACATGATCTTCACCCAGCCGGTGTACTACGAGTTCAAGGACCTGAAGATGCCGACGCTGTTGCTGATCGGCACGTCCGACACCACGGCCATCGGCAGTGACATTGCCTCCCCGGAGGTCAAGGCCAGGCTCGGTCATTACGACGTGCTCGGCAAGCAAGTGGCAAAGTTGATTCCGCAGTCCACACTGGTTGAATTCCCCGGCATGGGCCACGCGCCGCAGATGGAAGAACCGGCGAAATTCCACCAGGCATTGCTCGACTGGCTGAACAAAACCAATCCCGTGCGTTAATGAGGTAAGGCTGATGGCGGTGCAGATTGCGGTGATCGATGATTGGCAGGACGTGGCCCGTGACGTGGTCGACTGGTCAGTGCTGGACAGCCTCGGCGAGGTGAGTTTCATCCATGATTACCCCGCCGACAACGCAACCCTGGCGGAGCGTCTGGGTAAATTCGAAGTGATCTGCGTAATGCGCGAACGCACCCGCTTCGATGAAGATCTTCTGCGCCAATTGCCGACACTCAAGCTGCTGGTCACCGGTGGTATGCGTAATGCTGCGCTGGATCTCAAGGCCGCTGCGGCACTGGGTATCCAGGTCAGTGGCACCGACAGCTACAAACACGCCGCTCCAGAACTGACCTGGGCGTTGATAATGGCCGCGACCCGCAATCTCGTGGCCGAAGCCAATGCCTTGCGCGCCGGGAAATGGCAGCAAGGCCTGGGCGGTGACTTGCACGGCAAGACACTGGCGATCCTCGGCCTTGGCAGCATCGGCCAACGGGTCGCGCAGTTCGGTCAGGTGTTCGGGATGCGGGTGATCGCGTGGAGCGAAAACCTCACGGCCGAACGTGCCGCTGAAGTGGGCGTGACCTATGTCAGCAAGCAGGAACTGTTCGAGCAGGCCGATGTGCTGTCGGTTCATCTGGTGCTCAGTGATCGCAGCCGCGGATTGGTCGACGCCCAGGCGCTGGACTGGATGAAACCCTCGGCGCTGCTGGTCAACACCGCCCGCGGACCGATTGTCGATGAGGCTGCGCTGATCAAGGCTTTGCAAAAGAATCGCCTCGCGGGGGCGGCACTGGATGTGTTCGACATCGAGCCATTGCCGGTGAATCATCCGTTCAGAACGCTGGACAACGTGTTGGCGACGCCGCATGTCGGGTACGTCAGCCAACAGAACTACCATCAGTTCTTTTCGCAAATGATCGAGGACATTCAAGCGTGGTCGGCGGGTGAGCCGATTCGCCTTCTGAGCTAGGACCGAAGCGCCGCTCTCGCACTCGATCGATGTTGGTCAATACTGAACGTGAAAACCACGTATCCTCTGCGCCCGTTTCACGTTCAACCTCGCGAGGGCAGTTTGTCTAAAGGTATCGCTTTATCGGTCTCGGCCTCGGTGCTGTTTGCCGTCATGTATTACTACACCTCGCTGCTCACCCCCTTGAGCGGCGTGGAGATTTTCGGCTGGCGCATGCTGCTGACCGTGCCGTGCATGACCGTGTTCATGATGGTTTCCGGCGAATGGAAACGCGTGGTCGAGATTTTTCGGCGTATCGCCGGGAATCGCAAACTGATCGCCGGCCTGATCGCCTCCTCTGCCCTGCTCGGCGTGCAGCTTTGGCTGTTCATGTGGGCGCCGCTCAACGGCTACAGCCTGGATGTGTCGCTCGGCTATTTTCTGTTGCCGCTGACCATGGTCCTGACCGGGCGGATCGCCTATGGCGAGCGCCTCTCGTATCTGCAAAAAATCGCCGTGGTGCTGGCCTGCCTTGGGGTGATCAACGAGGTGTATCAGGTCGGTGGTTTTTCCTGGGCAACCTTGCTGGTCTGCATCGGCTATCCCTTGTATTTCATCCTGCGCAAGCGCCTGGCCGCCGACAACCTTGGCGGTTTATGGCTGGACATGGCGTTGACGCTGCCGGTGGCATTCTGGTTCGTGCAGAGTGGCGAACAGGGTTTCGGCGTGTTTGATCAACACCCGTGGTTGTCGCTGCTAATCCCGATACTCGGAGTGATCAGCGCGTCGGCGCTGGTGGTCTACATCATCGCCAGCCGGTTGTTGCCGTTCAGTCTGTTCGGGCTGTTGAGTTATGTAGAACCGGTGTTGCTGCTGGGCGTTGCGTTGCTGCTTGGGGAAAGCATCAAGCCCGGGGAATGGTTGACTTATATTCCGATCTGGCTGGCGGTGGTGGTGCTGGTGTTTGAAGGGTTCAAGCACCTGGTTCGGCATCGCAAACCTTAAGCCCTACACAAAACCAAATGCAGGAGTGAGCCTGCCCGCGATAGCTATCTGTCAGTCAACAATGATGTTGAATTTGACGACACTATCGCGAGCAGGCTCACTCCTGCAGTTTTAACGGTGAAGCGGCTTAATCGGTGGCGAGTACACCGCGGCGAACCTGATCACGTTCGATCGATTCGAACAGTGCCTTGAAGTTGCCTTCGCCGAAACCGTCGTCGCCTTTACGCTGGATGAATTCGAAGAACACCGGCCCCATCAGGGTTTCCGAGAAAATCTGCAGCAACAGACGCTTGTCGCCCGACTCGGACGAACCGTCCAGCAGGATCCCACGCGATTGCAGCTGATCGACCGGCTCACCGTGGTTCGGCAGGCGGCCTTCGAGCATTTCGTAGTAGGTTTCCGGTGGCGCGGTCATGAAGCGCATGCCGATGCTTTTCAGGTGATCCCAGGTCTTGATCAGGTCATCGCTGAGGAAGGCCACGTGCTGGATGCCCTCACCATTGAACTGCATCAGGAACTCTTCGATCTGCCCGGCGCCCTTGGACGATTCTTCGTTCAGCGGGATGCGGATCATGCCGTCCGGCGCGGTCATGGCCTTGGAGGTCAGGCCGGTGTATTCGCCCTTGATGTCGAAGTAACGGATCTCACGGAAGTTGAACAGCTTCTCGTAGAAGTTGGCCCAATACGCCATGCGACCGCGATACACGTTGTGGGTCAGGTGATCGATGATTTTCAGACCGGCGCCGACCGGGTTGCGGTCAACACCTTCGATGAACACGAAGTCGATGTCGTAGATCGAGCTGCCCTCACCAAAACGGTCGATCAGGTACAGCGGCGCGCCGCCAATGCCTTTGATCGCCGGCAGGTTCAGTTCCATCGGCCCGGTTTCGATGTGGATCGGCTGGGCGCCGATTTCCAGCGCGCGCTTGTAGGCCAGTTGCGAATCCTTGACGCGGAACGCCATGCCGCACACCGACGGGCCGTGCTCGGCCGCGAAGTACGAAGCAACGCTGTGCGGTTCGTTGTTGAGGATCAGGTTGATCTGGCCTTGGCGATACAGGTGCACGTCTTTGGAGCGGTGGGTCGCGACCTTGGTGAAGCCCATGATCTCGAAGATCGGCTCCAGGGTGTTCGGGGTCGGCGATGCGAACTCGATGAACTCAAAGCCCATCAGGCCCATTGGGTTTTCGTATAAATCTGCCATTTTGGCGCCTCATCATTTTTTAGAATTAACGGAACGTTAGTTGCTAAGAATGCTGAAGCCGGCGGGTGGCGCGCAGGAGATGCCCCGCACGCTGCGGGCGAGGAAGTCACCGTAGATCAATTGAAACCCAAAACTTTTCATTGTCGACCCAAGGCTGATGCGGGCGAGGCTTCTGCTGGCAGAAGACGATTATTATTGTATGCGTAACCCGATTCTACACAGCGTAAATAGGTTTGTCCGCCTTCTGTATCAAATCCCCTTTTTCCCTGCTCGCGCAAGGGGTTTGTTGCACAGGAAAATCCCCGCGAGAATCAGCCCGCCTCCCAGGCACATCGCCAGCGTCAACTGCTCGCCCAACAGTAACGCGCCGAGGATCACCGCCGTCAGCGGATTCAGGGCAATGAACACCCCCGAACGTGTCGCGCCGATTTGGCGAATGCCATCGTAATAGCCGATGTAGGCCAGCGCCGAGCCCAATACACCCAGGTACATCAGGCTCATCCATTGCTGCGGACCGAGGCTCATGAGCGCGCTGACACTCAGTTCACCCCGTATCGCACTTGCCACCCACAGCATCAGGGTGCCGAGCAGAATCGAATACGCCACCGTCTGCACCGGCCCCAGGGAGTGGTTCAGTTCTTTGGAGAACAGCGAGTAAATCCCCCAGCCGAGCACGCAGCCGAAAATCAGCAGGTCACCGATCCACGCGTCGGCGTTGTCGACCAGTAACTGCGGGTTGCGACTGACGATCACCAGGCTCGCCCCGGCGATACAGATCGCGATCCCGATAACCTTCGCCCGACTCAAGCGCTCCTTGAACAGCAGCCACGACGCCAGTCCGATCACGGCGGGATTCAGCACCACAATCAATGACGCTCGCGATGCATTGATGTAATGCAGTCCATAAAAGAAGCACAGGTTGTAGAAGAAAATGCCGAAGAACCCCAGCAGCGCCAGTTGCAGCCACTGCCCGGGGCTCGGCTTCGCCAGTGGTACGCGGGCCAGCAGCAAAAACAGCAGCAATACCACGCTGACCAGGAGGAATCTGAGGCTGGCGGCGAACAATGGGCTGAGGCTGTCCGCGAGAAACCGGCCAGCCACGAACGTCCCGCCCCAGATCATGGTGACGGCGGCGAGTTTCAAATAAACCGGCACATCCGATGAGGTTGTTTGCGCGTAAGCATTCATGAGGTGCAAGGACTTCAGTCAGGGAAGATGACGTATCATTTGACTAATGCATGATCATCGTAAAATGAGTAAAGACTCATGACCCTGACACAACTCGAGATTTTTTCGCTGGTCGCCGAACTGCGCGGGTTCACGGCGGCGGCCAATCGGCTGGGGATCTCCCAATCGGCGGTGTCGCATGCCTTGAAGTCGCTGGAACAGGAATTGGGTGTCGAGTTGTTCCGGCGCCACCAGTCCCAAGTCGAGCCGAGCGACATCGGTCTACAGCTCTTGTCGCGCGCCCGGGCCATGCTCGGGTTGGCCGACACCTTGCGCCAGGAAGCCGCCGACGCTCGCGGGATGAAGCGCGGCACCCTGCGCATCGGCTCGTTCGGCCCCACCTCATCGATCAAACTGCTGCCACAGATCCTGGCGCACTACCGCGCCGCTCACCCCGGTATCGAAGTGCACATCGACGAAGGTCCGGACCGGCAGATTATCCAGTGGCTGGAAGAACGACGAATCGATATCGGTTTCGTGGTGCTGCCCGAAGATCGCTTCGATACCTTCAGGCTGATCGAAGACCGGATGGTCGCGCTGTTGCCCTCCGATCACCCGCTGACCGGTCGCGACAGCCTGAGTTTGAGCGACTTGTGTCACGACCCGTTCGTGCTGACCGAAGCCGGGTCTTCGGAGCTGGTTTCACGGCTGTTCACGGCTGCCCGGCTGACACCGAACATCCGTTATCGCTGCTCGCAGCTGCTCAGCACCCTCGACACGGTAGGCCGAGGCGATGCCGTGACCGTGGTCGCCGAAGGTTCGTTGCCCGACGACAACGACAGCCGCTACGTGAAAAAACCGCTGTCTCCATCCGTCAATCGGCAGGTGGGCCTGGCAGTGCTCGACCAACGTCAATCGTCGCCCGCAACGCTGGCGTTTATCCAAATGGCTACAAACCTTGACTATCGTTGACCGGCATAAGTACCGACAGCCATCTATCATGCCCACTACCTGAACTCTTTTTTGGGAGGCGTGCCGTTGTCCTCCCTGCATTTGAGAGCCGTATCCCTTCGTCACAGGCTTTGTGAATGCCACTAAACGCCAAGACCCACAAACGCGGCAAACGAATGGCTGTGACCGTTTTGAGCGGGGTACTCCCGGTGCTGTTGGGGGTTGTCATTCTCTATATGCAGGCCGAGCGTGCGCTCAAGCAGAGCACCGAGCTGACGGCCGAAGAAGCCATCCGCCAATTCGAACTGATGCTCGACCGTAACGCCCAGGCGGCACGAGAACTGCTGCCGCTGGCCGGCCAAAACTGCAAAGACGTCAAATTGGCCCTGCGTGAACAGGTCACCCGCGGTCCATTCGTGCGCGCGACGAATCTGGTGTGGGACGACAGCATTTATTGCAGTTCTTTGTTCGGTGACTACCACGAAAAGCTCAGTGCCGGCGACTACTCCAAAGGCCGGTTGCTACTGATGAAAGGCAACCTGGTCACGCCTGACACTGCGATACTGGTGTATCGACTGGGCGAAGGAAAACAGGGAGCTTTAAGTACGCTGGACGGTTATCACCTGAGCAACGTGCTGCGCATGATTGGTCGCAAGACGATCCTGTTGCTGCAAGTCGGTCCCAACTGGTTATCCGCCGACGGCAAGGTTCACGATGTCGCCCTTCCCGTCCCGCCCGTAGCCGAGAGCAAACTGACGTCCACGCGTTATGGCTTTACGGTCGCAGCCGGTTTCCCCGAGGGTGAAACCTGGCGCTACATGAACAGCGAGTACCCACCGCTGTTCAGTTTGCTGATCTTCTTCGGCGTGGTCTCGGGCGCAATCGGACATGTCCTGCAAAAACGCTCGTCGTCCCCCAGCCATGAAATGCAGCGTGCGCTGGAGGCAGGTGAGTTTGTTCCGTACTTTCAGCCCGTGGTGCATGGCGATACTAAAACCTGGTCCGGCGCCGAAGTGTTGATGCGCTGGAATCACCCGAAGGAAGGCCTGGTACGCCCGGACCTGTTCATTCCTTTTGCCGAGCATTCCGGGTTGATCGTGCCAATGACCCGCTCGTTGATGCGGCACACCGCGGCGCTGTTGGCGCCTGCCGCTGCTTCGTTCGATGGGCCATTTCACATTGGCATCAACATCACCGCCAGTCATTGCAAGGACTTGGACCTGGTCGAAGACTGCCGGGAGTTTCTCAGTGCCTTCGCACCAGGGGCCATCCACCTGGTGCTGGAATTGACCGAGCGCGAACTGATCGAACCAACGGCCATTACGCACCAGCTGTTCGAGCAGCTTCGCACCTTGGGCGTAATGATCGCTATCGATGACTTTGGCACAGGTCACTCAAGCCTCGGTTATCTGCGTCAGTTCAATGTGGACTTTCTGAAAATCGATCAGAGTTTTGTCGCGATGATCGGCGTTGACGCGCTTTCCCGGCACATTCTGGACAGCATTATCGAATTGTCGGCCAAGCTTGATCTGGGCATCGTCGCCGAAGGCGTGGAAACCGAGGAGCAAAGTGACTATCTGGCCGCACACGGCGTGAACTTTCTGCAAGGTTATTTGTTCGGTCGACCGATGCCAGGAGCCGAATTCATTAATGCATTAAGGCACCATTAACCTGCGGTTTAAGCGACGATGCAACGAAGCAGCGCACCAAATTGAATCAAAAGACTACTGTAGTTACATGAAGAAAAAGACAGGATTTACTCTTGGCCAATTAACTACTACAATTTTTCATGCCTGCGCAAGATTGGCAGGTGAGCCACTATCACCGAGTCGCTTCAAGGCTCTTGGCTTATAGCTTTGTTTGCGGTTGGTATCAGCCAAACACACTATTGGAGTAATGAATTTGTCCAGACTCGCTGAATTTCGTGCCGCTGAGAAGGCCCTTCAAGAACAGCTCAAGCAGCTGGAATCGCTGAAGAATGATGCCGGGCTCAAGAAAGAAATCGAATTCGAAGAAAAGCTCCAGGGGCTGATGAAAACCTACGGCAAAAGCCTGCGCGACATCATCGCCATCCTCGATCCGAACCCGGCAAAATCCGGTCTGCAGGCAGCAGCCCCTAAAACCCGTCGCGCCCGTGTGGTCAAGGTTTATCACAACCCGCATACCGGTGAGCTGATTGAAACCAAGGGCGGCAACCACCGTGGCCTGAAAGCCTGGAAGGAACAATACGGTGCCGCCACCGTAGATTCCTGGCTGCGAGGCTAAGCGCTCGCGGTGATAAACAAGCCCTGCCAATGCAGGGCTTTTTTTATGGCCGGCCTCTCAATGCAACGAGGGGAGTCGTTCAACTCGCTACTTGCCGACTAAACTTTATGCTTAATCCGTTTGGGTATCTAAAGATTTCAGATCGCGCTGAAATCTGCAGTCACGCAAACCCGCAACTAAAGTTTCAAGCTGTTACGAGCCGCCGCAATTTCATCCTCACTTGCCTTATAAGCCTCAGCCTGCCCCGCGTAGGAAAGAACATAAGCCTTATCGGCATCCACCGCCGCGACCAATGTTTGCGACAGCACATGTCGACCATTCTGCGTAATCGTGCAGGTAGTTTCCAATCCCGATAAGCGGCTCAAGGTCGCCGGATGAATTTTGTTGCAGACACTTTGATAGCCGCCTTGAAAGAAGTCCTTCTGCACCGACTTGCGCATTTCCAGCAGCACACCCTCAAGATTGACCTGATGACCGCTTTCTACTTGAGTCATGGTCAATTCCATCACCATTACCGGCGTGCCGCCTTGGTCGACTTTCACCGCGCGCTGTCGGGAAACCCCTGGTTTGGCATCATCTTGCGGAACGGCTTCCACCTCCCAGCCCTTCGGCCAGGTCACCACCGGTGCATCCGCTTGAGCGCTGGCGACACCTGACAACAGGAAAATCAGGACCCACGTCGATTTACAGAATCGGATCATTGCAATGAGCACTCACGGATTGAACCGTAAAGTCTGAGCCTCACCCGTCCGTCAGGCAATAGCAGACTCTTAGCGTTTGGTGATGTCCCAGCCCTTGCGTATCATTGTCGCCATTCGTTAGCCCCACTTATTTTCCGGAGGGCCCATGAGCCTGCACGAATTGAACACTTTCCCCGGCGTGACCGCTCAACCTGACACCGCCACCCAGAAGTTCGTCTTCAACCACACCATGCTACGGGTCAAGGACATCACCAAGTCCCTGGATTTCTACACGCGCATCCTGGGTTTTTCGCTGGTGGAAAAACGCGACTTCCCGGAAGCCGAGTTCAGTCTGTATTTCCTGGCGCTGGTTGATAAAAACCAGATTCCGGCTGACGCCGCCGCCCGTACCGAATGGATGAAATCGATCCCTGGCATTCTCGAACTGACCCATAACCACGGCACCGAGAACGACGCGGATTTCGCCTACCACAACGGCAACACCGACCCGCGCGGCTTCGGCCATATCTGCATCTCCGTGCCGGACATCCGTGCGGCGTGCGAACGTTTCGAAGCGCTGGGCTGCGATTTCCAGAAACGCCTGAACGACGGGCGCATGAAGAGCCTGGCCTTTATCAAAGACCCGGATGCGTACTGGGTCGAGATCATCCAACCGGCACCGATGTAAAAAATTCGCTGCCAAGCTCTGCGTGGAATTCAGCCCGGTAGGCGTTACCACGCAGAGCTTGGGAACGATCAGTATCACGCACACAAAAACCCCATGATCGCTCATGGGGTTTTGTGTTTCAGCGTTGGTGTTTAAGCCGGCGCGGAGGTGCGGATCAGGTGATCGAATGCGCTCAGCGAAGCCTTGGCGCCCTCGCCCACTGCAATCACGATCTGCTTGTACGGCACGGTGGTGACGTCACCGGCAGCAAACACGCCCGGCATCGACGTTTCACCACGGGCATCGACGATGATCTCGCCGCGAGGCGACAGCTCGATGGTGCCTTTGAGCCAATCGGTGTTGGGAAGCAAACCGATCTGCACGAAGATCCCTTCCAGCTCTACGTTACGCAGCTCGTCAGACTGACGATCCTTGTAACGCAGGCCATTGACCTTCTGACCGTCGCCCAACACTTCAGTGGTTTGCGCACTGGTGATCACGGTGACGTTCGGCAGGCTGTGCAACTTGCGTTGCAAGACCGCGTCGGCGCGCAGTTGTACGTCAAACTCCAGCAACGTGACATGAGACACGATGCCCGCCAGATCGATGGCCGCTTCGACGCCGGAGTTACCGCCGCCAATCACCGCCACGCGCTTGCCTTTGAACAGCGGACCATCACAGTGCGGGCAGTACGCCACGCCTTTGTTGCGGTATTGCTGCTCGCCCGGGACGTTCATTTCACGCCACCGCGCACCGGTCGCGAGGATCACGGTCCTGGCTTTCAGGGTCGCGCCACTGGCGAAATGGACCTCGTGCAACTCACCGTTCTTGCCCGGCACCAGTTTATCGGCACGTTGCAGGTTCATGATGTCGACGTCGTATTGCTTGACGTGTTCTTCCAGCGCTACTGCCAGTTTCGGGCCTTCGGTTTCCTGCACGGAGATGAAGTTCTCGATGGCCATGGTGTCGAGCACCTGTCCACCAAAACGCTCAGCCGCCACACCGGTGCGAATGCCTTTACGAGCAGCGTAGATCGCTGCCGAAGCACCGGCCGGGCCACCGCCGACGACCAATACGTCAAAGGCTTCCTTGGCGCTGATTTTCTCGGCCTGGCGCTCGATGCCGCTGGTGTCGATCTTGGCGAGGATTTCTTCCAGGCCCATGCGGCCCTGGCCGAAGTTCACGCCGTTGAGGTAAATGCTTGGCACGGCCATGATCTGACGATCATCGACTTCGGCCTGGAACAACGCGCCGTCGATGGCGACGTGGCGGATGTTCGGGTTCAGTACCGCCATCAGGTTCAGCGCCTGGACCACGTCCGGGCAGTTCTGGCAGGACAGCGAAAAGTAGGTCTCGAAGCTGAAATCGCCTTTGAGCGAACGGATCTGTTCGATCACTTCAACACTGGCCTTCGAAGGGTGGCCGCCCACTTGCAGCAAGGCCAACACCAACGAAGTGAATTCATGGCCCATCGGGATGCCGGCAAAACGCAGGCTGATATCGGCACCCGGGCGATTGATCGAGAACGATGGCTTGCGTGCATCGTCACCGTTATCTAACAACGTAATCTGGCTGGAAAGACTGGCAACGTCTTTCAGGAGTTCGAGCATTTCCTGGGATTTCGCACCGTCGTCGAGGGAAGCAATGATCTCGATCGGCTGGGTGACCCGTTCCAGGTACGATTTCAACTGGGCTTTAAGATTGGCGTCCAACATACGGGCGATTTCCTTTTACTTGAGACGAAAAAAAACGCCCGAGCGAATCTCGCCCGGGCGTTTTTGAGGGCGGTTGCAGCTCACTGAGGTGCGGAAACCCGCCCTGATAGTGCTTTCACAGACTTAGATCTTGCCGACCAGGTCCAGGGACGGAGCCAGAGTGGCCTCGCCTTCTTTCCACTTGGCTGGGCAAACCTGGCCTGGGTGAGCAGCGACGTACTGGGCAGCCTTGATTTTGCGCAGCAGCTCGGAAGCGTCACGGCCAACGCCGCCATCGTTCAGTTCAACGATTTTGATCTGGCCTTCAGGGTTGATCACGAAGGTGCCACGGTCAGCCAGGCCAGCGTCTTCGATCAGCACGTCGAAGTTGCGGGAGATAGCGTGAGTCGGGTCGCCGATCATGGTGTACTGGATTTTGCCGATGGCTGGCGAAGTGTTGTGCCAGGCAGCGTGGGCAAAATGGGTGTCGGTGGAAACGCTGTAGATCTCGACGCCCAGTTTCTGGAACGCGTCGTAGTTGTCAGCCAGGTCTTCCAGTTCGGTCGGGCAAACGAAGGTGAAGTCGGCTGGGTAGAAGAACACGACAGACCACTTGCCTTTCAGGTCAGCGTCCGACACTTTTACGAAGTCGCCATTTTTGAAGGCGTCAGCTTTGAACGGTTTAACTTGGCTGTTGATGATAGGCATCGATGACTCTCCGTCAGGGTTGAAAAGTTTGGTTGAGAAGTTGATGGGGTGAATCCTACCCACTCGATCGCCGCCTGGCTCATTGGCAAAGCTCATGCTGCTGATTGGTTTTCGCTATTAGCGGACAGTATTAATAGAAGAAAACGGTATCTAGCTCACCAATGGCTTTTCAGCGACTCGGGCCATCCCGAGAAACGGGCTGACTTCAACATAGCGCATGGCTGACTTCACATCCTTCCAACCCACATAACTCATCAACGATTTCAGATCCCAACCACTCTGATGGGCCCAACTGGCAAAGCCGCGGCGCAGGGAATGGCTGGTGTAGTGGTCCGCCGAAATGCCGGCACGTTCCAAGGCCTGACGCAACAAAGGGATCACGCTGTTGGCGTGCAAGCCCTCCTCACTCAAGTGACCCCAGCGGTCGACTCCGCGAAACACCGGCCCGCGGACCAGCGCAGCTTCCGTGATCCATTGAATGTAGGCGTTCACTGGGCAGAGGCGCTGCAGGGCCGGGGTCTGGTAAGTCTTGCCGAGGTTCTCGCGATCACTCTTGCTGCGCGGCAGGTAGAGGGTGATGCCTGAACTGGCGATCGCCTGCACGTGTTCGATTTGTACGCGGCACAATTCATCACTGCGAAAGCCACGCCAGAAGCCCAGCAAGATCAGCGCGGTGTCACGTTTGGCGCGAAGCAATCCTGGCTGATCGTTTTGCGCCCTGGCGGTTTTGGCCTCCTGTTCCAGCCATGCCACCACTTGCTCCAAATGCTGAAGCTGCAATGGTTCGGCCTGTTTCTCCTGGGCCGGGTGCAGCGCCCGTATGCCCTTGAAGACCTTGCGCACCACCGGCGACTTGGTGGGGTCGGCGAATCCCTGGCTGTTATGCCACTGCGCCAGCGCTGACAAACGCAGCTTCAACGTATTGATCGACAGCACGCCCGCATGGGCCACCAGATAACGCGCCACGCTGTCGCTCGTCGCAGGCAGGAAACCACCCCAACTGACTTCGAAATGCTCGATGGCCGCCCGGTAGCTGCGACGCGTGTTGTCGCGGGTGGCGGCTTGCAGGTAGCGATCCAGATCGGTCATGGGCTTATCTCTCGAAAATGTACCGCTTTGGTGAAGTAAAACGTGTAACACGGCGTATCACGCGGGGTAATACCAGTATATCCCGCCTTAATAACTTACATTTTTTATCTTTTTGTTGATGATGGTACACTGCGTACTTTAGTGGCATGTACCACAGTACGAAATCGTAGGAGAAGAAATGGCTCGTGGCGGCGTAAACAAAGCAGTGGTGCAGGCGGCACGGTTGGCAATCCTTGCCCGTGGCGAAAACCCCAGCATCGATGCAGTACGGATCGAGATGGGCAATACCGGCTCAAAAACCACCATTCACCGCTATTTGAAGGAGCTGGACGACGGCAGCGAGCGCGCTGAAACGCCCTCTGAACCCATCGATGATGAGCTCGCAGGCTTGGTCGCGCGTCTGGCGCAGCGCCTCAAGGAGCAGGCGCAAGAGCCCATCGACCAGGCACGCACGCAGTTCGATCAGCAACGGAAGGAACTGGAAATCCAGCTGACTGAAGCCCGGCAAGCCAACACTGAACTGCACCAGCAATACGAAATTCAAAGCCTGGCCCTGACTCAAGAATCCGAAGCGCTGCACGAAACCCGCGCCATGCTGCAGACCGAGCAAACCCGCAACGCCGGATTGAACCAGGCACTGGCCGATTTCGATTTACGCTTGCAAGACAAGGATGTGCAGATCCGCTCACTGGAAGAAAAGCACCTGCACGCACGCGATGCACTGGAACACTACCGCAACGCCATCAAGGAACAGCGCGAGCAGGAACAGAGCCGCCACGAAGGCCAGTTGCAACAGATTCAGATGGAATTGCGCCAGGCCCAGCAAAGCGCATTGGTGCGTCAGGACGAAATCACTCAATTGCACCGCGACAACGAGCGCCTGCTCACTGAGAACCGTGGAACGCTACGCGAACTTGGGCTGCTACAGGAGCAACTCAAACACACCCACAGCCGCCAGGATCAACTGCTGGAGCAGGTCAACCGCATCGACAGTGAGCGCACCCTCCTCCAGGAACGCTTGCGTGCCGCGCTGTTGGAAAGTCAGTCGCTCAAGCAAAGCGTCGACGAGCAGTCGCAGATAAACAAAGCGCTGGAAATCGATTTGCTCAAGACTCAGGCGAGCCTCGACGAAAGCCTGCGCCTGGCCGCTGTCATTGCAACAGCGCCAGACGCATCAGAGAGTGAAAAGAGCGATTAACCGGCAACCGGCGTGCGCATGGTGACGAACTCTTCGGCGGCAGTAGGATGCACGCCGATGGTTTCGTCGAAATCGCGCTTGGTCGCACCAGCCTTCAAGGCAATCGCCAAGCCCTGAACGATCTCACCGGCATCCGGCCCGACCATGTGGCAACCCAAAACCTTGTCGGTCTTGGCATCGACCACCAGCTTCATCAGCGTGCGCTCCTGGCACTCGGTCAGGGTCAGCTTCATCGGCCGGAAACGGCTTTCGAAAATCTGCACCTCGTGGCCAGCTTCGCGCGCATCTTCCTCGCTCAAGCCGACAGTGCCAATGTTTGGCAGGCTGAACACGGCGGTCGGGATCATCTTGTAATCCACCGGACGATATTGCTCAGGCTTGAACAAGCGACGCGCCACGGCCATGCCTTCAGCCAACGCGACGGGGGTCAGCTGGACACGGCCGATCACATCGCCAAGCGCCAGAATCGACGGCTCCGCAGTCTGATACTGATCATCGACCGCGATGAAACCTTTCTTGTCGAGTTTGACGCCGGTATTTTCCAGTCCTAGGTTGTCGAGCATCGGCCGGCGACCGGTGGCGTAGAACACACAATCCGCTTCCAGCTCGCGACCATCCTTGAGCGTCACCTTCAGGCTGCCATCGGACTGTTTATCGATGCGCTCGATGTCGGCGTTGAATTGCAGGTTCAGGCCGCGCTTGGTCAGCTCCTCCTGCAAATGCTTGCGTACCGCACCGTCGAAGCCGCGCAGGAATAGCTCGCCGCGATACAACAACGTAGTGTCGGCGCCCAGCCCGTGGAAGATCCCGGCGAATTCGACAGCGATGTAACCGCCGCCCACCACCAGAACGCGCTTGGGCAACTCTTTGAGGAAGAACGCCTGGTTGGAACTGATCGCGTGTTCATGCCCCGGAATCTCCGGGATCTGCGGCCAGCCACCGGTCGCAATCAGGATGTTTTTAGCGGTGTGACGCTCGCCATTGATTTCGACGGTGTTCGGGTCGACGATCTTGGCGTGGCCTTCATGCAAGGTCACACCGCTGTTGACCAGCAAGTTGCGGTAAATGCCATTCAGGCGATTGATCTCGCGATCCTTGTTGGCGATCAGCGTCGCCCAGTCAAACTTCGCTTCACCCAACGTCCAGCCAAAGCCCGAAGACTGCTCGAAGTCTTCGGCGAAGTGCGCGCCGTAGACCAGCAATTTCTTCGGCACGCAGCCGACGTTCACGCACGTACCACCCAGGTAACGACTTTCAGCCACAGCCACTTTCGCGCCAAAACCGGCAGCGAAACGCGCAGCCCGTACACCGCCGGAACCGGCGCCAATTACATAAAGGTCAAAATCGTAGGCCATTTTCAATCTCCTCGGCAGGCAACCAGCATACCCGCAGACGTCCGTTGGGCAAGCGCTGCAAGTGATATCGGGGGGCGGCAAATGAAAAAGCCACCCGAAGGTGGCTTTTCAATACAAGCAGGTCAAGCGCTATCAGTAAGCCTTGCCAGTCTTGTAGAAGTTCTCGAAGCAGAAGTTGGTCGCGTCGATGTAACCTTCAGCGCCACCGCAGTCGAAACGCTTGCCTTTGAACTTGTAAGCCATGACGCAGCCGTTCTGGGCTTGCTTCATCAGGGCGTCGGTGATCTGGATTTCACCACCCTTGCCTGGCTCGGTTTGTTCGATCAGGTCGAAGATGTCCGGCGTCAGGATGTAACGACCGATGATCGCCAGGTTCGACGGTGCATCTTCAGGCTTTGGCTTCTCGACCATGCTGTGAACACGGTAGATGTCATCGCGGATCATCTCACCAGCAATCACGCCGTACTTGTGAGTTTCTTGCGGGTCGACTTCCTGGATGGCAACGATCGAGCAGCGGAACTGCTTGTACAGTTTGACCATCTGGGTCAGTACGCCGTCGCCTTCGAGGTTGACGCACAAATCATCCGCCAGCACCACGGCGAACGGTTCGTCGCCGATCAGTGGGCGACCGGTCAGAATCGCGTGGCCCAGGCCTTTCATTTCGGTCTGGCGGGTATAGGAGAACGAGCAGTTGTCGAGCAGCTTGCGGATACCGACCAGGTACTTCTCTTTGTCGGTGCCCTTGATCTGGTTTTCCAGCTCGTAGCTGATGTCGAAGTGGTCTTCCAGGGCGCGTTTGCCACGACCGGTGACGATGGAGATTTCAGTCAAACCAGCGTCCAGTGCTTCTTCGACGCCGTACTGGATCAGTGGCTTGTTTACCACCGGCAGCATTTCTTTGGGCATGGCTTTAGTCGCTGGCAGGAAGCGAGTACCGTAACCGGCTGCTGGGAACAAGCATTTCTTGATCATATAAGTCCTTGAAAGGGCTGTGTGTACGAGTTTCGGCGCAGTCTAATCAGGCGGCGTGCACCTTACAATGCCCCGCGCTGGCTAACCAATGCCATCATAGAGAAATATTCCCGCGGATAGTTCAATCCGCATTTTCACGCGGTCAAATCAGCGTAGCTCAAAGAGGCCGACAAACTCGACCACCATACGCTTATCGTCCCCCAATGCGAGCATTTGCCGGTATCATGGCGACTTTGAACCAGTGAACGAGACAGATAGATGACCGTAGCAAAAATCATCAACGGGTACACGGTCGACAAAGGAAAAGATGGCCAGTGGCACATTACCGCCGCCAATGGCGAAGATGTTTCCGGGCCGTTACCCAGCGAAGCGATGGCGGTTGAAGTGGCGTCGGTGCTCGACTACACCCCCCCCGCGCCGAAGCGACGCGGCAAGAGTCAGGACTGATATCCTGCAGCACTCGCAGAGCCCTGCCATTGAGCAGGGCTTTTTTGTGGCCAGGTACAAACAAGTGGCCATTCGCTATAACCTTTTGCTGCCTGCGCTGTCACAGGCTTAGCCCCATCATCCTGACGACGACAACGACATGACTAAATTTTTGCCCCTGATTGCAATCCTGGCCCTGAGCGGCTGCGCCACTTCCGAGAAAATGTACCTGAACAACGGAGAGCAAGGCCTGGCAATCGACTGCTCCGGCGAAGCCAACTCGTGGGCCACGTGCTATGAAAAAGCCGATGCCTCTTGCGCGGGGACCGGCTACCGGATCGTCGGCACCGACGGATCGCCTTCCACCAAGGAAAGCGACAAAACCCTGGGGGTCGATGTCGGCAACTTCAAGAACCGCAGTGTCGTGGTGGTCTGCAAGTAGGGCGCCCTGCCCTACATGTGAATTTCCGCAAATTTGATTCCGAGACCACGCACGGTCTCGATCAAATCGTCGAGACGAGCAAACGACTCGACCTCATCGTTATCATCCACCAGAAAATAGCTGCGCCCGGCACTCTTCTTGAAAAACACGATCCATTCCCCCGGGTTCGCGGGATTTTGAATGACGTGGGTGGCAGAGATCAGTCCCTCTGCATGGCGTTCCTGTACCTGCTCTCGCTTCATGCTCGACTCCAGAAAAGACAATGCCGCCAAAGCATGACTTTGACGGCATCGGTGTGAACGGTGGCTAGTCTATCAGCCGGAAATGCAGGCGTTGGCGGCTTTCTGCACGTCTTTAGGACGCACCGGCACATTGGACATACGCTCATGCAGCTTTATACCACTGCCACCCGAACGGTCTTCGATGTCGAACACGGCTGCCGGGGCCGATGAAAATTTCGCCGGCACGATGACGCGCATCCCGTCCTTGGTTGACTCCAGTTGCAGGGCGCCACGACTGTCGGCCAGTTTTTCGACCAGGCATTGCGCGTATTCATTGGGCTTTTTGCCTGAGATCACGTTCATGGTAGGCAACGTCTCATTAATCTCCGAGACATTCGCACAGCCACTCATCACCAATGCCAACGGCAAGGCCAACACACCCCACTTCATACAAAACCTCCGATAAAGACCCTCCGACAGCACAAATGCTGATTTTCTCCGAGGCTCGCTGCGTTTATCGCTCATAGAATTCCGAATAACTGTTTTTAATTGTCAAAGCGAACCTCGACGACCGGATAATAACCTGTTCGGGCTGATAAACTGCGCCAATCGCCCATGCTATCGTTTTGATTTTGTAGAAAAAGCCCTTCTGGAGGCGCCTCATGAAATTTATCCACCAGCGCGAGCACCTCAACGAAGACGACATCGTCGTCATCCAGTGCTCCCAAACATGCAACATCCGCTTGATGAACGACGCCAACTTCCGCAGCTTCAAGAACGGCGGCCGTCACACTTACCACGGCGGTGCGTTCGATACTTTCCCGGCCCGGATTACTGCACCGAGCACCGGTTTCTGGAACATCACCATCGATACGGTCAACCGCCGTCCGATCAGCGTGACCCGCAAACCGACCCTGACGCACTCGATCAAGATCATCCGTCGCTCCAGTACAAAACTGAGCTGAGTGACGCTCCCACACGAATAAAAGCAGGTATGACCGTGGCCCAAACGACCAAGTACGTCATCAAATACAAACTCAACGGCGAACGCCGCTTCGAATTTGCCCAGCTCGAAAAAGGCACTGAAGAAGAAGCCAAAGCTGCGCTGGACGCCATTCATGGTTCGAGCGACGACGTCATCAGCGACATTGCCGTCAGCAAGGCACTGTAACGCGACCCGGCACCCGGAGCGACAACATGGACGTCGTGCTCCGCGCCCGTCTTGAATTCGACCGCAAGCGCCGGAGTGTTCACTCCCTTGGCGCCCCCTAGACTGGCCACCTCGACCTTTGGTTAAGGAGTCAGAACATGTCTACCTCCCCGATTCGCTACATCAGCGGCACTTCCAGCCTAGGCGTCTTGTTGCTGGCGTTCAGCGCCGAGGGCCTGTGCGCGTTGCTGCTCGGTGAAGACTTGATCACGCTCGAACGCGATCTGGCGCGGCGTTTCCCTGGCCCGCCACCGCCGCAGCGCGATGAAGGTTTGATGCCGGCCCTGGAGCAAACCCTGCGCCACCTCGAAAACCCACACACCGCACTCGATCTCCCACTGCACCTGAGCGGCAGCGTATTTCAACGGCGAGTCTGGGAGGTCCTGCGGAAAATCCCCGTCGGTGAAACCGCCAGCTACCGTGATATCGCCCAGCGTCTGGGTCAGCCCAGCGCTTCCCGGGCGGTAGCGAATGCCTGTGGAGCCAACCCGGTGGCCGTTATCGTGCCTTGCCATCGGGTGCTGCGCCAGGACGGCAGCCTCGGCGGTTATCGCTGGGGAATGGAGCGCAAACGGCAGTTGCTGGATCGCGAGGCTCAGCGATGAGCGAGCAAACCTTCGATGCGCTGGACTGGGCAGCCCTGGGGCAACAAATCGATCAGGATGGCTGCGCTGTCATCAAGTCGCTGTTGAGTGCGCAGGCGTGCGATGACGTCAGTGCGCTCTATACCCAGTCAGCGCCCTTCCGCTCTCAAGTGATCATGGCGCGACACGGTTTTGGCCGTGGCGAGTACAAGTATTTCAACTACCCCTTGCCGGACACAGTCGCCCGCTTGCGCAGTGCGCTCTACCCTCGACTGGTGCCGATCGCCAACCGCTGGTATGAATGCATGGACTTGCCGTCCCGTTTCCCCGCAACCCACGAAGCGTTCCTGCAACGCTGCCATGCCGCCGGTCAGGAACGCCCGACTCCGTTATTGCTGCAATATGGCCCGCAGGACTACAACTGTTTGCACCAGGATCTGTACGGCGAACACGTGTTCCCGCTGCAGGTGGCGATTCTTCTGTCGGAACCGGACGAAGACTTTACCGGCGGCGAGTTTGTGCTAACCGAACAACGCCCGCGGATGCAGTCACGCCCGCAGGTGATCCGCCTGAAGAAAGGCGATGGTCTGATCTTTGCCGTGAGCCAGCGACCGGTCAAAGGCGTTCGCGGCTATTACCGAGTGACCATGCGTCACGGCGTGAGTCGCCTGCACAGCGGAAAACGGCATACCCTTGGAATCATCTTTCACGATGCGTTATGACCCCATGAGCCCGACCACTTTCGATCTTTTTGCCGATGCCGAACCCGAGCAGGAGCCCAGACGTGAGCAGATCGGTGAACAGTCCTTCGTCTTGCGCGGCTTTGCCCTGCCCCGGCTCGATCGATTGTTGCCAGCACTTGAAGCGGTTCTGGCGGCCGCTCCGTTTCGGCAGATGGTCACCCCCGGCGGCTTTACCATGTCGGTGGCCTTGAGCAGTTGCGGCACCTGGGGCTGGACCACCGACCGCAGCGGCTACCGGTATACGCGCAATGACCCACAGACCGGACGCCCCTGGCCCGAGATGCCTGACGTGTTTTTCGAACTGGCACAAGCGGCGGCACGGGAAGCGGGATTTGCCGGGTTTGTCCCTGACTCCTGCCTGATCAACCGCTATGTCCCCGGGGCCAGGATGTCATTGCACCAAGACAAGAACGAAGGTTCCTACGCCGCACCGATCGTGTCGGTGTCATTGGGATTGCCGGCAATGTTCCTGTTCGGCGGGTTTGAACGAAGCGATAAAAGCCAGCGTGTACCGTTGCTGCATGGCGATATCGTGGTCTGGGGTGGCGTCGATCGTTTGCGTTATCACGGCGTGCTGCCGATCAAGGACGGCCATCACCCGCGCCTGGGTGAACAACGGATCAACTTCACCTTTCGAACCGCCGGATGAAGCCCAAGAATTCAACCGCAAGACTCGGAGTGCTGTGGTGCTGGGGGCTTGTTAATCTGGAAAAAACGGGTCAACGGACATGAAACCATGACAACTCATTCGACCAGGATTGCCACCGAGGACGATCCTCGCTGGGCCGCCGTCGTTGCACGGGATCCCGGTGCCGACGGGCAGTTTGTCTACGCCGTGAAAACCACTGGAATCTATTGCCGCCCCAGCAGCCTGGCACGCTTGCCGAAACCGCAGAATGTCGAATTTTTCGACACGGCAGAACAAGCCCTGGCGGCGGGCTATCGTCCCAGCAAACGGGCCACGAAGGATCAAAGCGATGTAGCCGCACAACACGCAGCAACCGTCGCTGTCGCCTGCCGCCACATCGAATCCGCCGAAAATCCGCCTGCGTTAAATGAGCTGGCGCAGGCAGCAGGCCTGAGCAGCTTCCATTTCCACCGCGTATTCAAAGCCGTGACCGGGCTGACACCCAAGGGGTACGCAACCGCCCATCGTTCCCGCAAAGTGCGCGAACGCCTGGCCGACGGCGGCTCAGTCACCGACGCCCTGTATGACGCCGGTTTCAACTCCAACAGCCGCTTCTATGAATCGGCCGATAAACTGCTGGGCATGAAGCCGGGGGATTACCGCGCGGCGGGCCAGAACAACGACATTCGTTTTGCCGTTGGCCAGTGTTCCCTGGGGGCCATTCTGGTGGCGCAAAGTGAACGCGGTGTTTGCGCGATCCTGCTGGGGGATGATCCGCATCAACTGGTTTGCGACCTGCAGGACAAGTTTCGGCGTGCGAATCTGATTGGCGCCGATCACGCGTTCGAGCAGTTGATTGCCAAGGTTGTCGGTTTTATCGAAGCCCCGGCAATTGGCCTGGATTTGCCGCTGGACGTGCGCGGCACCGCTTTTCAAGAGCGGGTCTGGCAGGCGCTGCGGGAGATTCCTGCAGGCAGCACCGCCAGCTACGCCGATATCGCTCAGCGTATCGGCGCGCCCAAAGCCGTGCGCGCCGTGGCTCAGGCCTGCGGCGCGAACAGTATTGCAGTGGCGATCCCGTGCCACCGCGTGGTACGCAGCGACGGCAACCTCTCGGGCTATCGCTGGGGTGTCGAGCGCAAGCGTCAGTTGCTGGAACGCGAAACCGTGTAATCACCGATTCACATCGACCACCACTCGCCCGCGCAATTGTCCGGCGAGCAAGCGCGGTGCGGCGTCGATAGCTTCGCTCAAGCCGATTTCATGGCTGATCAGTGGCAGCAACGCGAAGTCCAGATCCTTGGCCAGCCGATTCCAGGCTTCCATCCGCTTGGCTTTGGGCTGGGTCACGCTGTTGATCCCGGCCAACGTCACGCCACGCAAAATGAACGGCGCGACGGAGGCCGGGAAATCCATGCCTTGTGCAAGACCACAGGCGGCGACCGTGCCATTGGCCTTGGTGCTGGCGCAGGCGTTGGCCAGCGTGTGGCTGCCGACCGAGTCGATCACCGCCGCCCAGCGTTCCTTGGCCAGCGGTTTGCCCGGCAAGGACAGAGTGGCGCGATCAATGATCTCGCTGGCGCCCAGTTGCTTGAGGTAATCGTGCTCGGCGGTGCGCCCCGTGGACGCTACGACTTTATAGCCAAGCTTGCTCAGCAGCGCGATGGCGAAACTGCCTACGCCGCCGTTGGCCCCGGTGACCAGGACTTCGCCCTGCTCAGGCGTGACACCATTATGTTCCAGCGCCAGGATGCACAGCATCGCCGTGTAACCGGCCGTGCCGATTGCCATGGCTTGAGCCGCGGTGAATTCCTTGGGCAGTGGGATCAGCCAGTCGCCCTTGAGGCGCGCTTTTTGTGCGAGCCCGCCCCAATGCCCTTCGCCTACGCCCCACCCATTGAGCAAGACCTGGTCACCGACCTTGTAGTCCGGATGCTCGCTGACTTCGACCGTACCGGCCAGGTCGATTCCGGGCACCATGGGGAATTTCCTGACCACCGGGCTGCTGCCGGTGATCGCCAGGCCATCCTTGAAGTTCAAGGTGCTGTACGCGACCCGCACCGTCACATCGCCCTCGGGCAGTTGATCGTCATTGATCTCTTGCAGTGTGGCCCGGTAACCGCTGTCGTCTTTGTCGATCAAAATACCTTTGAACATCATTGCCTCTCAATGCAATCGATCAGGTTGTGGGGGCATTGAAATACCACAAAGAAACATCTCGCCGTACAAGACTTTAGCCAAACCTACGATGCACCGAGCGCTACCATGACGTGCGGTTACGCCTTTTTTTTAAGGCCCTTGAATAATGGAAAACGTCCCGGATACAAAAGTCGACTGGCTCTACATCAACCATTGCTGGTAAAAAACCGGTTCTATCCGCCGGAGAATCATTGAAATGAGCCAATGGCCAGACACCCGTATTCTTGACCTGCTCGGCATCGAACTGCCGATCATCCAGGCACCTATGGCCGGCGCTACCGGCTCGGCCATGGTTATCGCCGCGAGTAACGCTGGCGGCCTGGGCTCGATGCCCGCGGCGATGCTGAGCATCGAGCAGTTGCGCGAAGAGCTGAAGACGATCCGCCAACAGAGCCAGCGTCCGTTCAATATCAACTATTTTTGCCATCAGACCCCGGCCGCCGATGAGCAACGGGCTCGGGAATGGAAAAACCTGCTGGAACCGTATTATCGGGAACTGGGCGTCGATTTCGAGGCCCCCACACCGGTATCCAATCGCGCGCCGTTCGATAACGCCGCCTGCGAAGTGCTCGAAGAATTCCGTCCCGAAGTCGTGAGTTTTCACTTCGGCCTGCCGGAACAATCACTGCTGGATCGGGTAAAAGCCACCGGGGCGAAAATTCTTTCCTCGGCGACCACCGTCGAAGAAGCCGTCTGGCTGGAACAACATGGCTGCGACGCGATCATCGCCATGGGCTACGAGGCAGGCGGACATCGGGGAATGTTCCTCAGCGATGACTTGAGCAGTCAGGTCGGCACATTCGCCCTCGTGCCTCAGGTCGTCGATGCGGTGAAAGTGCCGGTGATTGCAGCGGGCGGGATCAGTGATGCGCGGGGGGTGGCGGCAGCTTTTCTGCTGGGCGCTTCGGCGGTGCAGGTGGGGACGGCTTACCTGTTCACGCCAGAGGCCAAGGTCAGCGCGTCTCACCACAAGGCGTTGCGCACGGCCAAGGAAAGCGAGACGGCGGTGACCAATCTTTTCACCGGCCGCCCAGCACGAGGAATCCTCAATCGGGTGATGCGCGAACTCGGCCCCATGAGCGATAAAGCCCCGGCCTTCCCGTTGGCCGGTGGTGCGTTGATGCCGTTGCGGGCCAAGGGCGAAGCGGATTTCAGCAATCTCTGGGCTGGGCAGGCATTCACGTTGGGCGTTGAAGTGAGTACGGCAGAGCTGACTCGGCGTTTGGCGGAGGAAGGTTTGGCCAAGTTGCTCCGTCGCTGAAGCACGCTGCTGTAGCCTGCTGCTCCAGGATCACGCAACTTCACAGATTCGGCTCCAACACATTCCGTTTGCGGGCATTACGCTATATATTTCGATATATAGCGTTTCGTCCCCTCGTTGCATTCGCCTATCACGGAGCCGTTTCATGCCCATGCGTGCCTCACGTTTTGCCCCGGCCTGCCTCGCAAGCCTGCTCGCCGTCTTCGCGTTCGGCTCCGCTCAGGCAGGCGAAGTCCAGGTGGCCGTCGCCGCCAACTTCACCGCGCCGATCCAGGCCATCGCCGCCGATTTCGAAAAAGACACCGGGCATAAACTGGTCACCTCCGTTGGTGCAACCGGTCAGTTCTACGCCCAGATCAAGAATGGCGCGCCGTTCGAAGTGTTCCTCGCTGCCGACGACACCACCCCGCAAAAACTCGAAGCTGAAGGCGACACCGTCAAGGGTTCGCGCTTCACCTACGCCGTAGGCACGCTGGCACTGTGGTCAGCCAAGGAGGATTACGTCGATGCCAAGGGCGATGTGTTGAAAAGGAACGAATACAAGCACCTTTCCATCGCCAACCCGAAAGCCGCGCCTTATGGCCTTGCCGCCACTCAGGTGCTGGCCAAACTGGGCCTGACCGACAAGGTCAAAGACAAGCTCGTTGAAGGCCAGAACATCACCCAGGCCTATCAGTTCGTTTCCACCGGCAACGCTGAACTCGGCTTCGTGGCCTTGTCGCAGATCTACAAAGACGGCAAAGTCACCGGCGGTTCGGCCTGGATCGTCCCGGCCGACATGCACGACCCGATCAAACAAGACGCGGTGATCCTCAACAAGGGCAAGGACAACCCGGCCGCCAAGGCACTGGCTGACTACCTCAAGGGGGCGAAAGCGGCCGCCATTATCAAGTCCTACGGTTACCAACTCTAAATGACGCTGACGAGTGCCGACTTTTCCGCCATCTGGCTGACCCTGAAACTGGCGTCCCTGACGACGCTTATCCTGTTGATCATCGGCACTCCGATTGCGTTATGGCTGTCGCGCACACGCTCGTGGTTGCGCGGCCCGGTCGGGGCAATTGTCGCCCTGCCCCTGGTCCTGCCGCCCACGGTGATTGGCTTTTATTTATTGTTGGCGCTCGGCCCTAACGGCTTTGTCGGCCAATTCACCCAGTCACTGGGGCTCGGCACGCTCACATTCAGTTTTGCGGGACTGGTGATCGGTTCGGTGCTGTACTCGATGCCGTTCGTGGTCCAGCCGCTGCAAAACGCCTTTTCCGCCATTGGCACCCGCCCGCTGGAAGTGGCCGCTACCTTGCGCGCCAATCCATGGGACACCTTTTTCAGCGTGATTCTGCCGCTGGCTCGCCCCGGCTTCATCACCGCGGCCATTCTCGGTTTCGCCCACACTGTCGGCGAGTTCGGCGTGGTGCTGATGATTGGCGGCAACATTCCCGACAAGACCCGCGTGGTCTCGGTGCAGATCTACGATCACGTTGAAGCCATGGAATATGCCCAGGCCCATTGGCTCGCCGGGGCAATGCTGGTGTTCTCCTTTGCCGTATTGCTGGCGCTCTATTCCAGCCGTAAAACCAAAGCGGGCTGGAGCTGATCGATGATTCATATGCGCCTTAAACTGACTTATTCAGGATTCGCCCTGGAGGTGGATCTGCAATTGCCCGGCCGCGGAGTAACGGCACTTTACGGCCATTCCGGGTCAGGCAAAACCACGTGCCTGCGCTGTATCGCCGGTCTGGAGCAGGCCGAACAGGGCTTTATTCAGGTCAACGATGAAGTCTGGCAGGACAGTGACAAGAAGATTTTCGTACCGCCGCATAAACGTGCGCTGGGGTATGTTTTTCAGGAGGCCAGCCTGTTTCCTCACCTTTCGGTGCTGGCCAATCTGGAGTTCGGGCTGAAGCGCATCCCCAAGCAGCAACGCCGGGTTGACATGGCGCATGCCACTGAACTGTTGGGCATTGGTCATCTGCTGGACCGCCATCCGCAGCACCTGTCCGGAGGCGAACGGCAACGAATCGGCATCGCCCGCGCGCTGCTCACCAGCCCCAAACTGTTGCTGATGGACGAACCGCTGGCGGCGCTGGATAGCCAGCGCAAAAACGAAATCCTGCCTTATCTGCAACGCCTGCACGATGAACTCGATATCCCGGTGCTGTACGTCAGCCACTCACAGGATGAGGTCGCCCGACTGGCCGACCACATCGTCCTGCTCAGCGAGGGCAAGGCGTTGGCCAGCGGACCAATCGGTGAAACCCTGGCGCGTCTCGATTTGCCCCTGGCGCTGGGCGACGATGCGGGCGTGGTGATTGAAGGCCATGTCAGCGCCTATGACCCGCACTATCAGTTGCTGACGCTGCAGCTGCCCGATACCGACCTGAGCATTCGCGTGGCGCACGCTCCGATGACCCAAGGCCAGGCGCTACGTTGCAAGGTCCAGGCGCGGGATGTCAGCCTGAGCCTGCAAGGCGTCGAGCACAGCAGCATCCTCAATCGCTTGCCGGTGACGGTGATCAGCGAAATCGGCGCCGATAACGCCGCCCACGTGCTGATCCGCCTGAATGCGGCCGGCACACCGCTGCTGGCACGCATCACCCGCTACTCCCGGGACCAACTGGGCGTGCACCCCGGCCAGCAACTCTGGGCGCAGATCAAAGCGGTGGCCGTGCTGGCGTAAATTCGTCGGCACCACGGCGAATGGACGCGGTCAATGGCTGTACAGGCCCCCTGACTTCGTCGCCAAGGATTTTTTGCCATGCCCGATACCGCGCTGCCCGATGTGCTGCCACCCGACCTGCACTACGTCGACGACACGCAGCCTGGAATCACCCGCAAACGCTTGCGCGGCAAATTCTGCTACTTCAATTCTGCGGGCCAGCGCATTACCGATCCCGACGAAATCAAGCGCCTCAACGCCCTTGCCGTGCCGCCGGCCTATACCAATGTGTGGATCTGCGCCGACCCGCGTGGTCATTTGCAAGCCACCGGCCGTGACGCTCGCGGTCGCAAGCAATACCGTTATCACGCGCGTTGGCGCGAAGTGCGCGATGCCGATAAATACTCACGCCTGCGGGACTTTGGCCTGGCACTGCCGAAGCTGCGCAAACAGCTTGAAACGCTGCTGGACGCTCCGGATTTCAGCCGAGATAAAGTCATGGCCACCGTGATTACCTTGCTCGATGCGACGCTGATCCGGGTCGGCAACACGCAATACGCCCGGGAAAATCGATCCTATGGCCTGACCACCCTGCGCAGCCGTCACGTCGAGGTCAACGGCAGCGCGATCCTGTTCCAGTTTCGCGGCAAGAGTGGTGTCGAACACCAGATCACCTTGAAAGACCGACGCCTGGCGCGAATTATCAAGCGCTGCCTGGAGATTCCCGGACAAGACCTTTTCCAATACCTGGACGAAAATGGCGAGCGACACACCGTCAGCTCCTCAGATGTCAATGCTTACCTGCAAACCCTCACCGGCGCCGACTTCACGGCCAAGGATTATCGGACATGGGCCGGGAGCGTCCTGGCGTTGTCGGTGCTGCGTGAGTTGCAGTGGGAGCCTGAGTCGGACGCGAAACGGCATGTGGTCGAGATGGTCAAGAACGTTGCCAGGCAACTCGGTAACACCCCGGCCGTGTGCCGCAAGTGCTACATCCACCCGGCGGTGCTCGAAGGTTTTATGCTCGGCGCCTTGGCCCAACTGCCGCGGCCGAGACTGCGTAAAGGTCTCAGGGCAGAAGAAGTCGGGCTCGCCATGTATCTGGAGAAAATGATCGCTGAGGCAGAATCGACAAAATGACCCGTCCATTTTTTGCACGATTGCAAAGAGCTTCTATAGTTGATGTGGACATGAATCAGCTGCGGTGACGCCATGGAAGACATTTTCGTTGTGAAGCGTTGCAACAAGATCATCATTCATGGCCGCCGGGCCGGAGAAGCCGGCCACCCACCACCCGACGCCGCCGTCTGGTATCGCATTGAAGATACCCGCACCCGTGGCTTTATCGGTGACGGCTTTGATCTTGAAGAAGATGCCCAACGTGAATGCCGGCAGCTCAATACCAGGTCACAAGTGACGGCCCGACAAGCCTGAAGTCCGGGTCTATACTGAAATCAGCTGAAGGACCAGCGACCCCATCGGCAGAAAGCTCGCACCC
This sequence comes from Pseudomonas mandelii, assembly GCF_900106065.1. Lineage (NCBI taxonomy): Bacteria > Pseudomonadati > Pseudomonadota > Gammaproteobacteria > Pseudomonadales > Pseudomonadaceae > Pseudomonas > Pseudomonas mandelii. Next base: position 5,629,681 of record NZ_LT629796.1, on the reverse strand, counting down.
AGCGGGCTTTTTGCTGCTATTTGTCAGGTTTCTTGAACGGAGGTGTTTGCCATGTCCGAAAAAGAGTCCATCACCACCCTGCTTACCCTGCTCGACTCCCGCCAGGCTCGACTTGCCGCTGCGTGCAAGGAGATTGCCGATTGGGTAGATCATCAAGGAGGGCATCCGACAGCCCTCAGAATTCGTGACCGCCTGAACGACATTGAAAAAGACGCGCCACTGATTCGAAACACCCTGTCTTCGTTAAAACCTGTCGACCCGCCTCTTCCTCGGTTCAGATGATTCGATCTGGGCGCGCGATTCAAGAACAGGGCCTGATCCAGGACGTGTGAATGGCGACTTCATCGTCAGCGCGTCCGTGCCTGTCTGATTATCTTTTTCTCCACACCCTACCTGGCCTGACGCCGGGATTTTTTGTGACTTCTTTTCACGTAACGTTCACAACACACACCCTACAGTGGGTTCACTCCTTTGATGAACCCCTTGGCCTGCCCGCATGCAGGCCATTTTTTTGCCCGCTGGGCAGCCAACGAACGTCTTCATTAGCTGGAGGTCAAACAGTCACACGTCACGAAGGAGACGTCCCATGGTCACTCACTTCAAAGTCAGCGGGCATCTGGCCTGCGGTCACAAAGGCAGCAATCTCACATCAACCAGCGAATTGACCCGCGTAAAGTGCAGAAGCTGCCGCAACACCGACGCGTTCAAGGACGCGCGCAAAGCCGAACGTAACGCAGCACGCCGTGCTGCGCGTAAGGCCAAAGTCACTCACACCGCCAATGACTGGCGCGCCGCCTGGGTACAACGGTTGACCGCCATGGCCGGATTGCAAAGGTTACCCCGTGGTTTTACCGGCCAGCCTTTCGTTTAAAAACTGCGCCAGGAAATATCTCGTGCGGGAGAGAACCTGCTCGCGATGAGGGCAGCACATTCAACATTGATGTGACTGACCTTCAACCATCGCGAGCCGGCTCGCTCTCACCGGGGGATTGGCCCTGACAAGTCTGTTGATGAGTCGCACGTGTTCAGGTTCGCCGGCTCCATGATTTCAGCGAGCGACATGCGCTTGAAGGCTTCAAACAACCGCCGGCCCTCTTCGGGCGCACAAGAAATGGCCAGTCGCATAGTCGCTTCACCTAGCTGCCAGATCAGAAAGGCAGAATCAGCAACCCGCTGCGCATCGCTGCCTGGAAACACCCGCAGCATCGCATCGGCCAGCAAGCCGCCCGCCACACGACTCTCCTCCAGCTCCAACGCCAGCAACTGCTTGTCTGCCTGCATGCCTGACCAAATATCACGCATCGCAGGTTCGGCCTGAACGATCTCGTAATACTGATCCAGCAGGTCCGAATAGGCATCCGCCAACCCTTGCGCATCTTGCACCGTCACCAGCGCCTCTTCGATACAACGACGGCTTGCCGCGTTATAGCGCTCGGCCAGTGTACGAATGACCGAGCTCTTGTCAGGGAAGTACTGATAAAGCGATCCGATCGAGATCTCCGAGCATTCGGCAATTTCGCTCATTTTTACCTGGTCGCTGCCCTTGGTTGCGATCAGTTGCGTCGCCACCGCCAGGATTCGCTCCTGCCGCTCGCGACTGCGTTGTTGCGTGGGATTGCGGCGGGTCGGCTCTGCAGCAGGTTGCTCGAGCCCGGTGGCAGCTTTCTTTGGCACTGGCGTGATTCCGATCAATAACATGACAAGCACTCACCTTAGCACCCCCCGCGAACGCCCCCAAGTGGTTGCATCCGTATGTCGGTTTCCTCCTTAACATTGGTTGACGGTAGAACATGAGCGTTTATCATCTTCTTAACGTGAGTATTACTCACATTAACCCGATGGAGACGAACGCGATGAAAACCACTCAGGACACCCTCCTCGTTCTCGGTGCGACCGGTAAAACAGGGCGCAGGATCACCCAGCATCTCCAGGCCGCAGGATTGCCTGTGCGCTTGGGTTCTCGCGGCGCGAATCCTCCCTTTGACTGGGAAAATCGACGGACCTGGGATGCGGCGCTTGATGGCGTTCACGCTGTTTACATTTCCTATCAACCGGACCTCGCCGTTCCGGGCGCCCTCGATACTATCCAGGCGTTTACCAACCTGGCCGTCAAACGTGGCGTCGGCAAATTGGTTCTGCTGTCCGGACGTGGCGAGGTTGAAGCGGAACAAGCCGAACGCGTCATTCAAAACAGCGGTGTCGACTGGACGATCCTGCGGGCCAGCTGGTTCTTCCAGAACTTCAGCGAGGCGCATTTTCTGGAGCCCATTCTTGAAGGAGAACTGGCCCTTCCCGTCGGCAATATCGCGGAGCCCTTCGTCGATGTGGAGGACATTGCCGAAATTGCAGTCCAGGCACTGACCCAACCGGGGCATTCACGCCAACTCTATGAATTGACCGGGCCACGGGCACTGACTTTTGCCCAAGCGGTCGAGGAGATTGCTCAAGGGACCGGGCGCGAGATCAGTTTCGTCGCCGTACCGCCGGATGCATATCGTCAGGCACTGGAGCAGGCACAACTTCCTGCGCAGTCGATTGACCTGGTGCTTTATCTCTTCACCACGGTGCTCGACGGTCGCAACACGCCGTTAGCCAATGGCGTTCAGCGCGCACTTGGCCGGCCCGCGCGCGACTTCAACGATTATGTTCGGCGCACCGCTGCTACAAAAATCTGGCAGAACCAGGTTTGAGGTTGACGAGGATCATCTATCAAGAATTGCGGAGCAGAAACGACAAAGGCCTGCATGAGTTTCCTCATGCAGGCCTTTGATATGTATGGTGCCCGAAGCCGGAATCGAACCGGCACGCCCTTACGAGCGGGGGATTTTAAGTCCCATGCGTCTACCAGTTTCGCCATTCGGGCGGTAGCGCGGTGAAGCTGTCTGGCTTGTGCAACAGAGGACGAAATATATACATCCCGCCCCGGTGAAGCAAGTTCGCAGATCCCCTTTTCAAGACAAAATCTTGCAAGGTTGCGCAAATAAAAAAGCTCCGTAAATCATAGATCTACGGAGCTTGTTTATAGTGGAGGCCGAGGTCGGAATCGAACCGGCGTAGGTGGATTTGCAATCCACTGCATAACCATTTTGCTACTCGGCCTCAAACATTTGATGTCATGTAGCGCAACATCAAATGTGTACAAACCTGGAACAGGAAACGAGCTTATGATTCACGCTCTATCTCCTTGAAAACATTGAGCTTTTTCAGCCGTCTGTGCTTTCGATGGCGTGAATTATGTACTCATTTCCTGAGGCTGGCAACCCCTTGATTTCAAAAAAAATTCTGGCAGCAAGTTTTGTTGGCCCCCGGGTGTTTGTGCCCTTCCCTCTGATCGCCCGGGCATTGATGCACGATTCTACAGCCAGGCAACAAGAGACTGATCATAAGGTGACTGGCTTGGTATCTGATCCCTGCAAGGTTGTCGTTTTCCGGTAGTACCTCCGGGCGGACCTCAAGTTGTCACTATCACCGCCGACTAGTGAGGTAGGAACTTAATGAGCATGGAGCTGCCGTGACCCTGATATCTTCAATCTCCGCCCCCCAGCCACTGGCAATCGCTAAAGTGGTGGCCACCGTGCCCATCGGCAATCCCATCGAATCAACAGCCGTCACTGATTCGCCCTCGTCGATAGTCACCTTGCTGCAAGATAACAAAGCCGTCGATGCACTGACGTATACCTCCCGGGGCGGGATAGCGCAGCTTGACGCACCGCTTTCCTGGGAATACACGCAGCATGACAAAGTGTCCTTGCACATGAGGGGCAATTTCGGAAGTTCGTCGACGGCCGGCCGGTTCCAAAATCTGGGCGCATCGCTGCTTTTGCAACTGGCTGAGACCAACAAGAACATTTCCCAGTCAGTCCTTCGCTCATCGACTGGAAGGCCTCTTGAAGCTGGCGAACTGGCGGCTGCCCAAGCCAAACTCCATAGTGGCATCGCAGATAACTCCATCAGCCTCACGCTGAATACAGCGAGTGGCAAAACTATCCAACTGACCCTCTCCAGTCAGGACAATGCGCTGGCGGTACAGGCGCAGGTCGAGGGTGGTGATCTCAGCAAAGAAGAACTTGCTGCGCTGGGCGCAATGGCAGACGGATTTGAGTCGGCCATTCAAGGGCTCACTGCGGTGCCTCCGCAACTCAAACTGGACACCTTGATTCAGTTCGACTCCAAGGTGTTTTCCTCGGTCGATCTGGTGAAACGATTCAAGCTCAGCGATGACAGCACGCAGACCCTTGAGCTGCATGCCGATGCAAGCCAGCGCCGGGTAAGCATGAAGGGCGCATCGGGCGATCTCAACATAGCCGTGGACTTGAAAAATGCTGCGATTCTGGGCAACAGCACTCAGAAGGCCAAGGCGCTTGAGGGGTACATCCGTCAAATAGAAGCGGCGCGCGACCGAGGCGACGGCGACCGACACCTGCTATCGATGTTCGAAAGTGCATTTAAGGCCGTTCACACAAATTACTCGGAAAGCCTCGCCGCAACCGTGCGGCAGCCCCCAGGCTCGAACTACCTGACAGACACCGACCGCAGCTTGCTTACCGGCCTGGCCGATTTCAGTGCGACGGTCACCGAGAAGACTGTAAACGGCAATCCTGCGCGGCCTGCCGAACTTGATTCATTCAGCTATGACGTTTCCCAATCCACGCAATCCAAAGGTGCGAATCGGCTCAATCGCACGCTTGTTCAGGATCAGCAATCCCATCTGACAGCCCAGTACCATAAGCCTCTGTATGCCGGGCAAAAGCTGGAACTGACGACGGACTCGGAATCGCAGAATTACCTGTACTACCAGATCAACGATCAGGCCAGCAGCACGAGCCGCATCGGTTATGCCGAAGGTGAGTTGGTCGAGGCTTCCATCAGCCATTCGGCAAGCCAGTCCACTCGCATTGCCAAATACGTAAAGGGGAATTTGGAAGAAGACAATTTGACGCCTGCCTCATCCTCGAAGACGCAGAATCTTCTCGTCGTTCTGCAACAGGCACTGCAGCAGGATAAGGCGGCGAATTTGGGACGAGGCAGGTCATTTCTCGAATACGCCTTGGCCGCTATCCAGGACAAAGTAATGTTGGTCAGCGATCCGAGTGAAATCAAGGATTGACCCGTCAACCGAGCGAGAGAGAGTCACTCATACCAGGTCTGGGGCAGATTTATGACCTGCCCTTGTTATTACCGACGGCATGCACGATGAGCCAACTTGTTGAGCGGGGATGGTGCGGAGAAATACCTGGGAAATGCCGCGGGTGATTCTTTAACACAGATAACCGAGCCTATTTCTCAGATCAACGAGCGAAATCTGGTCATTGCAAGCGCTTCGGAGTAACAGGCACAAGTATCTAGAGAGGTTGATCGTAATCTGGTTAATATCCGCGACCTGTCGACTCAGTCTGCAGCAGGTGCCAATCAAACCAGTGCGGCCAGTAATGAGTTGTCACGGCCGGCTGTTGATCTAAGTGGAATGGTGAATCGATTTATAGTTTAACCACAGCCAAAAGCCAAAAGTGTGGCGAATTACAACGTTCTCGTCACCCGGCATTGTGATGCCGTGCGCACGTCCGCCCGCAATCGGACGGAACACGTTAAACAGCCTGAAACAGTTAATGTTCACGGCCATCACCCGGCATTAATATCCTTCATTCAGGGCTCTGGAACGGGGGTCAAGAGCTGAAGCTTTTAGCCGGCAGGCCAATATCCAGGCTACCCACCGTTTCAGTACCCCTCCTCCTATTCGAATGTCCCGACCAGTCCTGCCATCGCTTGATACCATTCAGCACACTTGTATGAAGCTTTAATGTCTGGAAGGTCTTTTTGTGAACGTTATCCGTCACTGGTTACGACAACCCTATGCGCGCCTCGTCGCGCTGATCGGATTGGTCCTGATCTTGCCTCTATGCCTGCGTGCGGCACTGGGTTGGTCGAGTCCACTCGGCTACCTTTCAGATCTGGGAATTGCCAGTCTTCTCATCGTCACCCTGCATCGTCGTCCCTGGTGGTTAGCGCTGCCGGTGTTGCTGGTTTGGGGAATTATGACGTTGGCGACTGCTGAACTCGTCAGCGCGGTCGGGAGGTTTCCAAACGCCACAGACCTGCAGTACTTGATTGACCCTCAATTTTTGGAAAACTCTACCGGAGGTGGTTTCGCCCAGCCATGGCTGGCAGCCACTCTGTGCTTTGGACTGGCGATCTGGTTGATCACGCAGTGGATGGGCCGCTCCAAACCTATTCCGGCCTTACCACGTAGCGTGTGGGCAGCACCGTTGCTGCTGTTGATCGGCCACTGGGGCGCCCAGCACCTCTACCCCACCGACGAAGACCCTTGGCGCTTGTTCAACCTCCCGCATCAGTTACTGTCCGCGAGCGTTGGAGACGTTCAGTCAAGTGCTGAAGAATGGTTAGCAGGTGATGTTGTCGATGTCACTCCACAAATGGCGGGACTCACCCAACTCGATCTGGAAGGACAGAAACTGCTCGCCGCTCCCGGGCGGGCGCGGAATGTGTTGATCATCGCACTGGAAGGTATTCCCGGCGCCTACGTGGGTGTGAATCGCGAAGCCTTGCACAGCAGCTATCAGGAAAATCTCATGCCCAATCTCAGTCGATGGGCAGAGCGCGGCATGAATACGCCGGACTACGTCCTTCACAGCCACCAAACCATTCGCGGTCTGTATGCAATGCTGTGTGGCGATTACGACAAACTGGACAACGGCACGCCGAAGGGGGTGGAAATGTTGACCCAGAGCGAACGCAATCAAGCGTGCCTGCCAGCCCAGTTACACCAGAACGGATTCGCCACGCACTATCTCCAGGGTGCGGGCCTGCGTTTCATGGCAAAAGACAAAATCATGCCGCACATCGGTTTCGATGCCACTCATGGACTGGAATGGTTCACCAACAGCAACTACCTGGAATTCCCTTGGGGCAAGGACGACAAGGCCTTCTTCGAAGGAGCCCTTGAGTACGTTGGCCAGCTGAAAAAACAGAAAAAACCGTGGATGCTGACGCTACTGACCGTTGGCACCCACCAGCCCTATTCGGCTCCTGAAGACTACCTGGAGCGCTACGACACACCCAAGCAGGCCGCCGTCGGGTATCTGGATGATGCGCTTGGGCAATTCCTCAACGGCCTGGAACGTCAGGGAATGTTGAAAGACACCCTGGTGGTGATCACCTCGGATGAATCCCACGGTATCGATGGAGTGCGCCTGGCGTCCTCTTGGGGCTTCAATCTAATGCTCGCGCCCGAGCAGGATCAGTTGCCCAAGGTGAAGTCCGGGGTTTACGGGCATGTCGATCTGAGTGCCTCGATACTCGACTATTTCGCCTTGCCCTTCCCCCCAGCCTTGAGCGGTCGCTCGCTGTTTCGCGACTATGAAACGGGCCGCGAAATCATGTCGTACACCAACGACAAGCTGCGCTATCACAATGGTCAGGGCACCTTGACCGAGTGTGACTTTCAACAGCGCTGCCGGAATTACGCCAGCCCAGGCTTCATCGCGGAACATGCGACCTTGACTGGTCAGTACGGAGGCAAGCGCGCCCGTCAAATCGCAGCCAGAGCGACGGCGCTGGATCATTCGCTGCTGCGCACACCCTTGAACCAGCACTACCAGTTCGGCAGTTCCGCCATCATCCCTCTTCAGACAGCGATCAAGGATGACTGGGCCGATAACCTCATTGGCGCGCAGTACCTGGAAATGCCAAAGGGCTCACTCACTCGCGTGCGTCTGACCGTGCGCTCGGTAGATCCACAACAGGATGCCTACATTCTGCTCAAGGCCAAGGAGCGGGAACAGGATGTCCCGTTGGGCCTCCCCGCAGAAATGATTGTCACTGCGGATCAGCCATTGGAGATGCACTTCAGTTTCGACAATCCGCAGCCGCGCAAGGCGTTCTCTTTTCACTTGCTGGGCTACGGGTTGGGGGCCGTTGAGGTGAGTGACTTCAGTGTAATTACTGAGTTACCGGGGCAGGACGACCTACCCACGAATATCGACAAGGCAGAGGGCTAGTCGCGACCGATCAGGCAGGCGTATGAGGCGGCAGAAAGAATTGAATCATCGCTCCCCGGGGCTGATTCGAACTTGCCCATAATCGACCGCCATGCGCCTCTATGATCGAATGTCAGATTGACAGCCCCTTGCCCAGGCCGGTCGCCTTGGTCGTATAGAAAGCGGTGAACACCCGCTCGGTTTCACCTGCAGCGAACCCTGGGCCGCTGTCGCTCACCTGCACCAGCACGCTGCCCTGCTCTTCCATCTCGGCGTTGATCTGTAACTGTCTCTCGCCGCCGTTGACGCTGCTCATTGCCTCTAAAGCGTTAAGAATCAAATTCAGCAACACCTGTTGCAGTTCTACACGATCGCCGTGTACTAACGGCAAATCTTGCGCGATGTCTGTATGCACCGAAGCACCATTACTGGTTGCCTGACTGCGAGTGAATTCGACCATTTCGCCGATGATTTTCGCGATGTCTACGGGTCCCTTTTGTGGCGGGGCCTTGCGGATATGCCCCCGGATCCGATCCAGAACCTCGGCCGCGCGATGAGCATCCTTAATCACGTTGTCGAGTACCTGTTTTATCTCGCCAAGATTAGGTGGCTGGGCGCCCATCCAACGCAGCGCAGCGTGAGCCCCCATAACGGTGGCGGCAATAGGCTGGCTGACTTCATGGGCTATCGAAGCTGCCAGTTGGCCCATCGTCGCGACACGGTTAGCGTGCGCCAACTCCACCTGGACATTGCGATAACGCTGTTCGCTTTGACAAGCGTTTTCTTGCGACTGGGCATTTGCTCAATGAGCGGCCCTCATAAAGATTCGGCGCTCCTATCGCCTCATTGAACCATGACAATTCACAGCGTTTGTATAATTCGGCGATACAAAGGCACTGCGCACAATTGCAGCTGTCACCTTCGTTATCGAAGCGCTTAGACAAGCCGAGTAATTATTCTTAGGTGTTACCTGGTCACACTAAGAGGTTAGTCAGGCAACCGATCGTAGAAGCCATTAAATGCTATTTTCAGCGGACAATAAATCTGTTCCGTGGAGGGATGTCTTAGCCCATATATTTGCATTGGAGAAAACGCTATAAAATTTCTGCCCATGCTATTGGCTATTGGCTATTGGCTATTGGCTATTGGCTATTGGCTATTGGCTATTGTTGCGATAGCGAATTTTGGATTCGCTGGTCCGCCTAGCTGGATTGCGAAAGATACTGTGTTTTCGGGCCCTGACAGCGATACTCGACTGCGCGCGAATACATGGTCGACCAGCGCGGATGGGACGGAAGGTTGTTCGAGTCCTGTACGGGATATCCGCGCCGACAGTACTAGCGGCAATACTATTAGATTTGTTGCACAAGGCGCCGACCACATACCTGAACATCTCAGTCTGATCATCGATATCGCGTCGCCCTCTCTCGCCGATGATGCCAAGCGTGAAATGATCAAAGCCACCAAGCGCCTCTCGGTGAGAGCGCTGGGCTTATCAATACCGCATAAGATTGACGAATCGATACTGAAAGGCGAGAACGTGCAACTTGAAGTGGGCAGTGGCGTCGTGACGATCACCCGTACTAACCGGGCCCAGGGGGCGTATCAGTTGACGTTGACCATGCGATAAACGCCGGATAACAACGCTGAAATCACCGAAGCCGATTAAACACGACACGCCGCTAACCCTTAGCGCATTCACGCCAAGCGTTAATATTGTAAGAGAGTGTTTCCGAAGGCGACACCCTCTTACAGACAAGATTTCTAACTACATTCAGTCATCGCCTTTCAAATCGCGGTTTTCTGCCTAGACTTGCTCTTGTCCGCCGTGCGCATGCTTTTCAGAGCATGGAATCGCACGAAAAACTAAAACAAGAGGAATTCCCCCCATGTTCAAACCCATGTGGAAAGCACTCGCCTGCGCCCTTGCCCTTGGCACCATGAGCACGGTCATGGCTGCTGATCCGGTGATTATAAAATTCTCCCACGTCGTTGCAGAGCAGACTCCCAAAGGCCAAGGCGCCCTGCTGTTCAAGAAACTGGTGGAAGAACGCTTGCCCGGCAAGGTCAAAGTAGAGGTCTACCCCAACTCTTCGTTGTTTGGCGATGGCAAAGAGATGGAAGCCTTACTGCTCGGGGACGTACAGATGATTGCACCGTCGCTGGCCAAGTTCGAGCACTACACCAAGACCGTTCAACTGTTCGACCTGCCTTTCCTGTTTGATGACATCTCCGCCGTTGACCGCTTTCAGCTGAGCCCGCAGGGCCAGGGACTGCTCAAGTCCATGGAAGACAAAAACATCACAGGACTGGCCTATTGGCACAACGGGATGAAACAACTGTCCGCGAACAAAGCGCTCCGAGTGCCGGGTGATGCCCGTGGGTTGAAGTTCCGGGTGCAGGCCTCTGCCGTGCTAGAGGAACAGTTCAAGGTCATACGCGCCAATCCACGCAAGATGAGCTTCGCCGAGGTTTATCAAGGCTTGCAGACCGGTGTTGTCAACGGAGCGGAAAATCCTTACTCGAACATTTACAGCCAGAAAATGCATGAAGTACAGAAGTACATCACCGAATCCAACCACGGTGTACTGGACTACATGCTGATCACCAACACCAAATTCTGGAATGGTTTATCGCCAGAGCTTCGTGGCGAGCTGGACAAGATCCTCGTCGAAGTCACCGCCCATGTGAACAAAGAGGCCGAGCAGCTGAATCAGAACGCCAAGCAGAGCATCATTGCGGCCAAGACCACCGAGATCATCATCCTGACGCCTGAGCAGCGCGACCAATGGCGCGTTGCGATGAAGCCCGTGTGGAAGAAGTTCGAAGGCGATATCGGCGCCGAGCTGATCACCGCGGCTGAAGCTGCCAACCAGGCCCAATGATCGGTGGACGACAGGTGTTGCCGCCTTGGCAGCACCTGCCTGCCATCCGCTACAGGAGATGCCATCCATGAATGCTCTTCGGCGCATCTGGGAACACTTCGAGGAAGGCTTCATCGTCTTCCTTCTGGCGGCCATGACGTTGGTAACATTCGTCTACGTTGTCCTCAACAACCTCTACACCCTGTTCTACCGCCTCGCCGAGAGCTGGGAAGGCGCCAGCGAATCGCTGTTCGCCATCGGCGACGGCGTCATGGGTATGGCACAAGCCATGACCTGGAGCACCTCACTGACCAAGGCCCTGTTTGGCTGGCTGATATTTTTCGGGCTGTCGTACGGCGTGCGCACCGCAGGCCATATCGGCGTCGACGCCCTGGTCAAACTGGCCAGCAAACCGGTGCAACGGTTCATTGGCATTATCGCCTGCCTTTTCTGCCTGACTTATGCCGGGCTGCTCAGCATCGCCAGTTTTGGCTGGATCCAGACCTTGATGGTTGCCCAAATTGGCGCCGAAGACCTGGGCCAATACGGGATCATGCAATGGCACATCGGGTTGATCGTCCCCGTAGGGTTCGCCTTGGTTTTCATCCGTTTCGCTGAAATTCTCGTGCGCATCCTGCAAAACAGGCAGACCGGCCTGGGCCTGGCTGATGAAGCCGCAGATGCGTTGAAGCTGACCGAACACGAGGATGACAAGTCATGACCATTGCCTTCCTCTTTGCATCATTGTTCGTGCTGATGTTGATCGGCGTTCCCATTGCTATCTCCCTGGGGTTAGCAGGCTCACTGACCATCGTTTTTTTCAGCCCGGACTCCGTGCGCTCACTGGCGATCAAGTTGTTCGAAACGTCGGAGCACTACACGCTGCTGGCCATCCCGTTCTTTCTGCTCGCGGGGGCCTTCATGACCACCGGTGGCGTCGCTCGGCGGCTGATTGACTTTGCCAATGCCTGTGTCGGTCATATCCGTGGTGGTCTGGCTATCGCTGCCGTGTTGGCGTGCATGTTGTTCGCTGCCCTTTCAGGATCGAGCCCAGCCACTGTGGCGGCGGTGGGTTCAATTGCCATTGCCGGCATGGTCCGCTCCGGTTATCCGCAGGCCTTCGGCGCGGGGATCGTCTGTAACGCTGGGACCCTGGGCATCCTGATTCCACCCTCGATCGTCATGGTGGTCTACGCCGCCGCGACCGAAACGTCTGTCGGCAAACTGTTCATGGCGGGCGTGTTACCAGGCCTGCTGCTGGGGTTGGCGCTGATGGTGGCGATCTACATCGTCGCCGTGAAGAAAAAGCTGCCCGCCATGCCGCGCGCGACGTTCCGTGAATGGCTTGGCACGGCACGCAAGGCGATCTGGGGTCTACTGCTGATGTTCATCATCCTGGGAGGTATCTACTCCGGGATGTTTACCCCCACCGAAGCTGCGGCGGTGGCGGCCGTGTACTCGGCCTTCATCGCCTTGTTCGTCTACAAAGACCTGACGTTCCGCGAAACGCCAAAGGTCCTGCTGGACTCGGCCAAGCTGAGCATCATGCTGATGTTCATTATTGCCAACGCCATGCTCTTCGCGCACGTTTTGACCACTGAGCAGCTACCGCAACAGATCACCGCGTGGGTGATTGAAGCGGGGCTGACACCGGTGATGTTCCTGCTGGTGGTGAACATTGTGCTGTTGATTGCAGGGGCTTTTATGGAACCCTCGGCCATCATCCTGATCCTGGCACCGATCCTCTTCCCCATCGCCATGAAGCTGGGTATCGATCCGATTCACCTGGGCATCATTATGGTGGTGAATCTGGAGATCGGCTTGATCACGCCGCCCGTGGGTCTGAACCTGTTCGTGACCTCTGCTGTGACGGGTATGACACTGCCGGCGACGATCAGAGCCGCCATGCCTTGGCTGATGATACTGTTCCTGTTCCTGATCCTGATTACCTACGTGCCTTGGATCTCCCTGGCTTTACCAAACTGGCTGGGCATGAGCTGATGCGCCCCCTGTCCGGGTACTGGACGTTCGTATCCGGACAGGGCTTTCACGTTTGTGCTACCCCGGTCACTTAGCGTTGTCCTGAGTCCGTCCAGCAACTCCATAGATCCACTGAGGCCGGGTTGCTGACGGGTGGCCCTAGCCACTCGCTCATCTCATGACATTGCTGTTGGAAGCATAACTGGTAGTCACCTGCTTGCGGGGTGCGTCCCAGACTCAGAGGCTGCAAAGGCGGCAGGTGACGTTGATAGTGCCAACTGCCTTTTTCCAACCTGGCCTCCGGGGGAATCTCCATACCCGCGCCATTCCCTTTGACCCTGGCCTCGGTGAGCACAAGTCCCTGCTCCGAGACGCGGTAGTCTTCTTCCCAACGAATTTTTTCAATTGAGTGGTTCCAAGCCAGTGTAAAGCTTGAAACAGGGAGTTGGGCCCAGGCGACGCCGGCCAAACCCAGGCACAAGCCAATCATGCGATGGCCGGTCTGACACGACGAGATCGCCAGACATGCTGAAGTATTATCAACACACCCAGCACGAAACCGATTTCGTCAGTCAACGGCAGCGCAACGACCAACAAAGCACCTGCGGCGAAACTCAATACACGCTCCCAAATCGGCATCTTCTGTTGCAGATAACCTGTGGACGCCATTCCCCAGAGGCCAACGGCCAACACTGTCTTCACCAACATATAAGCCGTCATCCACAAATTGTCGCCTTGCATCATGAGCGCAGGGTTGTAGACCGCCATGAACGGAATGACAAAGCCAGCCAATGCAATACGAACCGCCCACAGACTGATCTTGAATCCTGTTTCCTTGGCGATGGGCGCCGCGGCAAAGCATGCCAAGGCAACCGGTGGCGTAAGGTCTGCAAGAATTCCGAAATAGAAAACGAACATGTGCGACACGATCAGCGGCACACCCAACTCAAGCAGAGCAGGTGCTGCAATCGAACTGGTAATGATGTAGTTGGGAATCGTCGGGATACCCATGCCCAACACAAGGCAGGTAATCATCGTCAGTATGAGTGACAACAACAAATTATCCCTGCCGATGGCCAGTATGTAACCAGCGAAAGTCGAGGCTATCCCCGTCAATGACACTACGCCGATGATGATTCCCACTAGCGCGCAAGCAATCCCGACCGGTACAGCATGGCGAGCACCTTCGACTAACGCATGCAGGCAAATACTCAGGGTTGCTCGGCCTCCCTGAATGAACCAGCAGATGACCACTAACGTGGCGATCACCGCAAAGATCACGCTAATACCCAACTGGAAAAAACCGACGCAGAGGACACCAAGCGCGATCCAGAACGCACACCGCAACGCGAAACTGGACACCCGAAGAATGATTGCCGAACCGAGAATAACGATGGCTGTTAGCGCCAGCCCCACCATTCCGGAGAACAGCGGAGTACGTCCGGAAAACAGCAGGTAGACCAAGACAAAAAGCGGAATCAGCAAATACCAGCTTTCCTTTACCGCACCCCATGCGCTGGGGCATTGGTCTTTGGGTAACCCCTTAAGGTCGGAACGTTTTGCCTCAAGGTGAACCATCCAGAACACCGAACCGAAATACAGGATGGCTGGAATTAACGCAGCTTTGGCGATCTCTACAAACGGGACATTAATTGTTTCCGCCATAATAAACGCGACAGCCCCCATCACAGGCGGCATCAGTTGGCTGCCCATGCTCGAAGTCGCCTCTACGCCGCCAGCAAATGCTGCCTTGTAGCCGAAGCGCTTCATCAATGGAATCGTGAACTGCCCGGTTGTGACAACGTTCGCAATGCCTGAGCCTGTGATCGTCCCCATCAAAGCCGATGACGCGACCGATACTTTTGCCGGCCCCCCGAGTTTGTGGCCAAACAGTCCCATCGCGAAATCTGTGAACAATTTGATCATGCCGGCCTGTTCGAGAAAGGACCCGAACAAAATGAACAGGAAAATATAGGTAGCGGAAACGTAGGTTGGTGTCCCGTAGAGACCTTCGGTGCCGAATGACAACTGGTTGACGATTTGATCGAATCCGTAGCCTCGATGAGCCAGGTCGCCTGGCAGGTATTCACCCAATAGACCGTAGGCCAGAAACAAACCACAGATGACAGGCAAAGCGATCCCCATCACCCGACGCGCCGCCTCAAACACCAAGGCGATCAATACCAGCCCAACCACCATGTCAGCTGTAGTCAGGTCACCTGAACGCTGGATCAAATCCGCCTCGAAGAACCATTGATACAAAGCAGTGGTAATCCCCGCGAGGCTCAATATCCAGGCCAGCGGCTGCCAAGGACGTGCTCTGCCGTAAGCCGGGTAACTCAGAAACACCACCCACAGCAGGAAACCAACGTGCACCGCGCGCAGCACCTGGCTGGAAACAGGCGCAAACGCAGCGGTAACAATCTGGAAAACAGAAAACAACAACGCCACGTAGAACAGCGTCTTAGGCCAGTCGCGTGGGTTGGCGGCGATGCCATGATGATCTTCGCTCATTGGGTACCTGCCTCAAAACTACATAGAAGGGTACGAACCGCTCTATCGCTCTAGCGACCATCCCCGTGGCGCGTTTTTGGATTACAGCGCTCCAGCTTCTTTGTAGTAGCGCTCGGCACCGGGGTGAAGTGGAATGGGTAGATTCCTGGCAGCATTTTGCAACTTGATGTCCTTGGCGGCTGAGTGAGAATTACCCAGGCGAGTGAGGTTTTCGAACATCAGCTTGGTCATCTGGTAGGCAACATCCTCTGAGACGTCCTCGCGCGTCACAAAAATATTAGTGATCGCCACAGTAGGCACTGACTCAGGTTGTCCGTCATAGGTATTGGCTGGAATTTGTGCAGGCTGATAAGCGGCATTGCCGATTTTCGTAACCACATCAGGAGGGATCGCGACGTAGTTCAATGGCATGGTTGAGGAAAGGTCGCGGATGGCCGCCATGCCTAACCCCGAGGACTGAAGCGTGGCATCTAACTGACGGTTTTTGATCAGCTCTACCGACTCCGCGAAGGGTAGATATTGGACTTTGCTCATGTCTTCGTACGTCAATCCCGCCGCTTTGAAAATCGCACGTGCGTTCAGTTCGGTACCGGACTTAGGGGCGCCGACGGAGATGGTTTTCCCTTTCAAATCCGCCAAGGTTTTGATGCCGGACTCTTTATTCGCAACAATTTGAATGTAGTTCGGATAGGCGCCTGCAATTGCTCGCAACTTTGTCAGCGGGGCCTTGAAGCCGGCATCTTCTACTCCGTTTTTTGCATCAGCCACAGAGTCACCAAGCGCCAGAGCGAGCTCCCCACGACCAGCTTGTAAAAGGTTGAGATTTTCCACCGAGGCTTTGGTCGCTTGGACAGAAGTCTTCGCACCCGGTATCCCATCGCTGTATATCTGTGACAGCCCAACCCCAATGGGGTAATAAACCCCGCTAGTACCACCTGTAAGGATGTTTATGAACACAGGTGCGGCGTTAGCTGCGCACGAGACTGTCAACGCAGCGGTGGCCGCAAAGAGGCTAAAGCGACTGGTTACTCGCATGGAAAACTCTCCGTCTTGTTATGGCTTTATGCAGAGTCTTACCACTGTAGTCGAAACCAACGACTTGAGTGGGAAACTGAGTTGGCCTGGGGAAAACGGGCGTCTGCGCGACCGCGCCCCGTGGATGGAACGCGTGCGTTGGCCATTACAGTTTTTCGTGGCCTGCGCCTTCTGGAACATGCTCGGTGCCGGAGTCTTCGGTTTCCTGATCAACCCGCCAATCGCGCTGTTCTACATACAAGGTTTGAACACCACCCCGCTACATGCCCACGCTGCCCTGTTCGGTGTCTATGGCTTCCTGGCGCTGGGGTTTGGCTTGTTGATCCTGCGCTACATACGCCCCGACCTGCGGTTCAACAATCGCCACTATCTCCGTCATCAATCTTTTGATTGACTCGGATCTCGCGCATGCCGTGCTCTACATCACCCTGCTGTTCATGTCGGCGCATGTTTTTTCGATCCGGATAGTGACCATTGTCGCGCTGTTCTGCTTCCTCCTGGTCACCGGCAGTTTCATCATCGATTACTTCTACCAAGCCACAGGCAGCATTGTTGGCTACATCAGGTGCCTTGTCTCGCTGGTGACCGTGCGTTGTCGAAGAAGTGCGTCCCACAACGTCAACATCATGCCTTCGACAAAATCGTGACTGACACTCTGCTGCTGGTTCAGCATGAGATGAGTCATAAACACATCAAACAGCATTTGTTGCTGGATGCCGCCGACGCTCGCATCAATGGCGATCGCGTGCAGTTGCAACAAGTCATCATCAATCTCGTCATGAACGCCTGCCAGGCCATGGGCAATCTGTGTGAAGGAGCGCGCTCGCTGAACATTTGCACGAGGGTTGAGCGCAACGAAGTGATCATAGAAGTCAATGACAGCGGCGAAGGCATTGATGTCGCCGATTTGCCGTTACTGTTCAACCCGTTCTAGACCACCAAGGCTGAAGGGCTGGGCATAGGGCTGTCTATTTGCCGCTCGATCATCGAATTTCATCACGGCAGGATCTGGGCCACGAGCATCAAGGGACAAGGCGCTACGTTTATGTGCGCCTTGCCACTGCTCTTGCCAGAACCGCCCGTCTTGAACACGGCACAGGACACCGACACTGACACCCAGTGGTCGACGGATTTGGGCGTCAGTTTCGGTTGAAACTGAGGCGAACAAGAGGTGCTGGCCGCCACCTTTGGGGATTTACACCTGCGGGCCAGCAGAGGCCTGATCGCGGGTTTTCCACAGCGACAGCAGCACACCGCTCAGCAGCAACCCCAGGGTCACGCTCAAGGAAATGACCGCCGGAATCTTGCCGATGATGCCGACCAGGAAGATCTTGGCACCGATAAACACCAGCACCAGTGCCAGCGCGTACTTGAGGTAGGCGAAACGGTGAATCATCGCCGCCAAAGCGAAATACAACGCACGCAGACCAAGGATGGCAAAGATGTTGGAGGTGTAGACAATGAAGGGGTCTTGGGTAATGGCGAAGATCGCCGGCACACTGTCCACGGCGAACACCAGGTCGGCACACTCGATCAGCACCAGGGCCAGGAACAACGGCGTCACCCAGACCACGGACTTGCCGCTGGCGTCCGCCTGGCGGACGAAGAAGCGCCCTTCATGCAGTCGCTCGGTCACCCGCATGTGTCTGCGCAGAAACTTCACCAGCAGGTTTTCGCTGAGGTTCGGGTGGGCATCGACCTTGCTGAACAGCATCTTCACGCCGGTCAGCAGCAGGAAAATGCCGAACACATAGAGAATCCAGCTGAACTCGGCGATCAGCGCCGCCCCCAGGGCAATCATGATCGCGCGCAGCACGATGACACCGAGAATGCCCCAGAACAGCACCTCGTGTTGATACTTACGGGGGATTGCGAGAAAGCTGAAGATCATTGCCATCAGGAATACGTTGTCCATCGACAACGATTTCTCGATCAGAAAGCCGGTGTAGAAATCCATTCCGGCGTCACCGCCTTTGATCTGCCAGACCCAGAGGCCGAACAGCAAACCGGCCGTGATATAGCCGGCTGACAGCAGCAGACTTTCACGAACACCGATTTCTCGCTGCTCACGGTGCAACACCCCGAGGTCGAACACCAACAGGCCTATTACGATGCTGATAAAGGCGAGCCACAACCAAGTGGCGGTGCCGAGAAACTCGGCCAGGAAGAACGGTTCCAGGGCAGTCATGAGCCCCTCCTCTAGGTGTCGAAGTTATACAAACTGCAACTCCGACATGGCAGCGGTTAGCTGTCAGAGGGGCCCGGCATTGCGAGTTCAAATCTAGAGAGGCGTGTGGGGTTTCTCAATCACGCAAGGTTTGCAAGTTATTTCAAATCGGTAGGTCGTAGCGGAAGTCGGAGTGCCGATAGGCAGAGATCCTATCTGCATGCAGAGGCATCACCCTGGACGCAGGCGGACCGCTTATCGCCGATTCTGCAACTCGCAAGCGACTGCTGCAGGCCCAATAGCAGTCGCTCGAGCACGATCGCCACTCAGCGTGTCTCGTCCTGCCCTGCCCCATCCCTCGAATGGATCACCAGGTAGCTGTCGACGGCATCGTCAATGGTGGGAAAGAATGCTGTTTCGCCAAGTCGCGCGAAAAGACCGAATCGCTTCAGCTTGTCTTTGACCGGGTCCTTCATCTCGGCCATGCACAACTTGATGCCTGCTGCGCGTAGGGTTTCGTCCAGCTCCAATAGCATGTCGGAAGAAGTGACGTCGACACTGGTGACGGGTTCCGCTGCAACGACTAACCAGCGCACGGGCGTTGGCGATGCCGCCACTGCGTCCAGCACGCGGTCATTGAACAGCTCGGCGTTGGCGAAAAACAACGGCGCATCCCAGCGAAACAGCACCAGGCCGGGGATGAGGCTTGCGTCGGGATAGCGCTGGATATCGTGGTAGCCCTTGACCCCCTTGGCTTGTCCCAGCACTGCGGAATACGGCCGCCAACCATCCCACAGAAATTCGATGACGGCGACTACGATGGCCAGGCCGATGCCCTCGATTGCGCCGAACACAGCCACGCCGACAGTGCAGACGATCGACAACCAGAACTCCCAGCGCTGGATGCGATAAATGCGTCGCAGGTCAGCGACTTCAATCAGACCGATGGCCGACGCGATCACCACCGCTGCCAATGCACTGCTGGGCAAACTCTGCAACAGGTCCGGCCCCACCATCAGCAGCAGGGCCACGGCCAATGCGCCGACAACGCCGGTCAACTGGGTTTTGGCGCCCGCAGCTTCGGCGACAGGGGTACGAGAGGAACTGCTACTGATCGGAAAGCCTTGAAAAAATCCGGCCGCCAGATTGGCAAAACCTAGCCCTGCCATCTCCTGGTTCGGATCGACGTGGGTTCTGGTCCGTGCTGCATAGACACGAGAGAGCACACTGGTGTCGGCGAACGACACAAGTGCGACGGCGCAGCCGCCGATGAGCACGGGGATAATATCGGCTCGGGTGATCCAGGGGATGGTCAACTCCGGTAAACCTTGTGGAAGCGAACCGAGTACCGACACCCCCGCGCGTGTACCAAGGTCCAGCATACCGACAGCGACAGTGGCGCCTGCCACTGCAATCAAGATGCTCGGCACGCGTTTGTAATCCTTGAGTAGCAGGATCACGATCAAGGTGGCTGCGCCGATCATGAATGCGGTCCAGTTGGTCTTTCCTTCCATCACCGCAGTGACGACAGCCCATATGTTTCTCAGCGGGCCGTCGGACTCAATCGAAAAACCGAAGAGCTTTGGTAATTGGCTGATGAGTACAGTCAGCGCGATGCCGTTCATGTACCCGTAACGGATCGGTTTGGACAGCAACTCCGTAATGAACCCTAAGCGCATGATACCCGCCAGGATGCACACCGTTCCTGAAACGATCGCCATCATGCCCGCCAGTGCGATGGCGCGTTGTGGATCGCCGCCCGAAAGGGGCAGGACGACCGCGAGAATAACGGCGGCCAGTGAAGAATCCGGGCCAAGCACCAGAATTCGGCTGGGCCCAAACAACGCGTAAGCGATCAGAGGAACGATGGTCGCATAGAGGCCGTAGATGCCGGGCACGCCCGATGCCACGGCGTAGGCGATGCCAACGGGCACCAACATCGTGGTGAGCACCAGCCCGGCCATGATGTCGTGACGCAACCAGGCAACCCGGTACCCGCGTAGCGTGCGAAGTCCAGGAAGCCAGCGACCCCACCCGGTTTCGTTACCGACACCGCGACGTGCAATCCGGCCCGGTTCAGGGACGGGAGGCAAAGAATCCGAATTGCTCATAGCGCTGTGGCCTGCGGTAATGTGATTAGACAGTAGCTCAATCAGGCAAATTGTCCCGTCCTGATGCCCGATTCCGAGGGGGCGAATGCCGGGGTCGGTAGCTGCCAATGATGAAATGCAGCTAACGGCCAAGCGGACATCCGCCAAATGTCCACTGGCAGTGAACACGCGCTGGTCGCTGGTTTCGGCATTCGGCAAATTCGCGCGAAAAAGACGGCTAGACAGTCGGCACCGTTCCGCCGTCGATGACAAACTCACTGCCCGTGATAGATGAAGCTCGAGGCGAAGCCAGAAAGCCAATCAGGTCGGCAACCTCTGACGGCGTCGATGGGCGCCCGAGCGGGATGCCCCCTAGTGCGTCCATGATGATCTGCTTGCCGCCTTGATAGTCAGTCCCTGCCTCCTGCGCGAGTCGCTCGGCCAATGCGACCGAGGCTTCGGTTTCAACCCAGCCCGGCGAAACCCGGACAACACGGACGCCTTTGGGCGAAACCTCTTTCGATAAACTCTTGCTGTAAGTCGAAAGCGCAGCCTTGGCCGCTGCGTAGGCTGTCGTAGCGTCCGGCAGAGGCAGCCGACTCTGGATGGAGGTCACGTGGAGGATGACCCCTTCCTTTCGCTCCAGCATATCCGGGAGCAAGGCACGATCCAGGCGCACGGCCGGAAACAGATTCAGATTGAGCTCACGTTGCCACTGCTCTTCGTCCAGTGCAGCGAAGCCGCCGCCAGGTGCCGACGAACCACCCAGGACATGGATGATGATGTCCACACTGCCCAGTCGCTGTCGGGTCGCGGCGATGACTGCATCACAGCCTTCCCGGGTCGAAAGATCGGCCAGAACCAACAGGCCATCCGGCAGGGCACTGTTTGGCTCCCGAGCAGAGGTAATCACCTTCGCGCCCTCGCCCAGGAACAGGTCGACCACGGCCTTCCCGATGCCCTTGGTGCCTCCGGTGACGAGGACTCGCTTACCACTCAAGCCAAGGTTCAGCATGGCGTGATCTCCAAGGAGGCTATGCGATCGCTCTCCAGTGTGAAGACGTGACTCAGCTGGACCGGGCTACCGGGAAAACGGCCGGTAAGCCGTGCAATGACGGTCAGCCTGCCCTCTCCCTGCATTGCCTGCAGAGGTTGGACTTCAAAAGAGAAAGCCCGCCGGACCTCCTTCTGCCAGACGTCGATGGCCTGAATGCCTTCATGCGTTTTGTTTTCATCGAACACCCTGGCATGCGAGCAGAAGCAGCTCGCAAGTTGTGATAGGTCGCCGCCATTGCTGACATCGAAGTACGTCTCAACGGCGACGGGAAGCTGAAGGCTCATTTGCTGATCTCCTGGATGGATTACCTGGAGTGATCTTGCGACCTGACTGATAGTTTGCTCAACTGGGATAAACTTTATGACCTATCCCATAATACAGGACAATTCATGTCAGACCCTCGTTTAGGCCTGAGCGAGCTGGACGCCGTTATAGCGGTTGCCCGCAGGGCTTCGTTTCGACAAGCCGCCATCGATCTGAATGTCTCAACCACCGCGTTAAGCAGCACCATCGCTAAACTGGAAGCAAGCCTCGAAACGCGGTTGTTCAATCGCACGACCCGCAGCGTGGCCGTCACCGAGGCCGGCAGGATTTTTCTGGAGCAGGTGGGGCCGGCGCTGCAGGATTTGCGCGCGGCGCTCGACGCGGTGCGATCCCACAATGCCGGCCCTTCGGGTACGCTGCGCATCAATGCGTTCGCCAGCGCTGCTCGCGCAGCACTCCTGCCATTGGTGGTGGAATTCTTGCGGCATCATCCGAAGGTACACATCGACCTTGTCACCGAAGGCCGCCTGGTGGATATCGTCGCTGATGGCTTCGATTTCGGCGTACGTTCCGCGAGCCTCGTGCCGAGCGATATGATCGTGATCCCCCTCGGCCTGCCGCAACGGTACGCCGTGGTCGGTACACCGGCGTACTTCGACCAATACGGCAGGCCACGGACACCGCCTGATCTGCTCAACCATCGGTGCGTGCGTGTCCGTCTGCCCAATGGGGCGATTTTCCCGTGGCATTTCGAGCGAGATGGAGAAGTGACCAGGCTCGATGTGAGCGGGCCGCTCACGCTTGATGAACCGAGCGTCGTCAAAGCAGCGGTGCAGGAAAGCATGGGGCTCGGCTTTTTCATGGAGCAGGACGTTCGGGATGAAATCGAGGCCGGACAGTTCGAGCGGGTATTGGAAGATTGGACGCCGCCCAGAGACAAGCTCTGCCTGTACTACCCGAACCGCCGCAACCCCTCCGCCGCGATCAAGGCATTCATCGCCCTGGCTCGCGCCAATCCGCCCGCCAAAGATGGACCCGCGTAAACGTCGCCCATCGATTGTACAAACGAGCCTCACGCACTGATTAACCTGGCGCTACTCGGCATCAGGCGATCAAACCCAGCGTCAATCCTTTCAGGGTCGCGGCGGCTCGGGTCGAGCATTCCAATTTGCGAAATATGCTTTCCATGTGGGTGCGAACAGTGCTCGGACTGATGTCCAGCAGTCGCGCCACCTGCTTGTTACTAGCGCCGCGGCTGATTTCCAGGAGCACGTCACACTCGCGTGCGGTGAGTAACGAGCCCTTCGGCTGATGAGCCCGCCGCTCGCCACGGGCAGCGGCGATAACCGCGTCACAAACATCCTTGTCGAACAAGCCACCGGCGGCATCCTGTGCGAGCAGTCTGGCCGCCTCCGATTCGCCATAGGCCGTCCTCCATGGCCGGGCTTCCCTTAGTGCGACCCAGGCCACGGAGGTGGCGAACAGTCGGTGCTCGGCACACAGTGCATCACCCATCACGCCTCGAAAATAACCACTGCCATTCAGCCGTTCGTAAGCATGGGCTGCAATCTCCGCAGACACGGCCAGCTCACTGATAGGCCTCAGCGCCTGCTGCGTCCAGTAGGGGACGAGGTGCACCCGCTCCACGGCGCTATAAGAAAGCGCCCCGGCGGTATTCCAGAGCTGGTTGGAAACGGCTGCCCGGCCGAGACCGTAAACGAGCGCTGCCTTGCCGATCGCAGTCAGGGAGGGTTCATCTAGCCCCCACGAACGTGCAGCCTCCATCGCGACATGCGCCACCCGTCGCGAGTGCCCCGCCAGCCAGGGTAGCTTCAAGTCAATCACGTCCCCCACTAATGTCAGCGAGACCGAACGTTCGGCCTGCGCGTCGGCCGGGTGTTGCGAGAGGCCTTCCAGGTCTGCCAGCCACTCCCTGGCGTTATCCATGAGCAACGACGCGAGGGAGGCGGGATAACGCCGATCCGACTGGTCGCGAATCCAGCGCAGCGCCGCGTCGAGGCCATGTGCTCGACTGAGAATATCCAGATCACCTGCAAGCACCACCTGATAGGCAACCTCCGGAATGTGTTCATGGGTCAAGCCCAGCGGTCGGCCAGTCCCATCGTAGGTTTCGAATACGCCGCACAAGCCGGCCTCGACAGCGGCACCCAGTTCGAGGGTTCTCGCGACTTCGCCAGAGACCTCGCAGTGCACCACGGCAAGCGGGACCGCCTGATGCACCGCGTTCATCTTCTCTTTGCTCAGGGTCAGATCGAGCATCGCACGGCGGCCATCGACGTCATCACCCAGCAGATTTGCAAACCCTTCGGCGTTGGCGGTGCAACCTGACCAGCGCAGCAAGGCGACCTGCTCCGCTACCCTCTGATGCTCGCCCTCGCCGTGTGCGGCCTGCGCCAACCTCCGCGCCAGTGCGGCAACGCGTCGGGAATGCCCGAGAGGCTGTCCCATGCTGAGGTCCCCGACCTGGCCGATCGCCCGCAACGCTCCGCTCAATGAGATGTCCAGGTGCAACGCGCTATCCATGAAAAAATGCCTTGGGTCGGATAAATGACCGATGCCCACGAAGCAGGCCAGTCAGCAGAATTTGAGCTCCCACACAGGAGCTGATGCAAATGAAAACATTCAGATCGAAAGCCGCCACCGTCGCCTTTGCCCTTGCAAGCACATTGGTCGCGGGTGTCAGTCAGGCCAAAGATACAACGCCTTCGGTGGTCATCGTACACGGCGCATTCGCCGACGGCTCCGATTGGGCCAAGGTCGTGCCGCTTCTTCAGGCCAAAGGGGTTGCAGTTTCGGTCGTGCAAAACCCGCTCACCTCGCTTGCCGACGACGTCGCCGCGACGCAAAGAACCTTGAACAATCAGCCAGGCCCGGTCGTTCTGGTCGGTCACTCCTGGGGCGGCACCGTGATTACTCAGGCCGGCAGCGACGAAAAAGTCCGCGCCCTGGTGTACGTCGCCGCCTTCGCGCCTGATGCCGGTCAAACAAGCGGCGAGCAAGGAAAAGGCGCGCCCACGCCTCCGGGCATCAGCCAGATCAAGGCTGACGGCAACGGTTTCCTCTATTTGACGCCAGAAGGCATGGCAAAGGACTTCGCCCAGGACCTCCCTGCGACGCAGACCGCCGTGATGACCGCGACGCAAGGCCCCATCAAAGCCTCCGCGTTCGAGGATAAAACGACCGTTTCGGCCTGGAAGACCAAACCGTCGTGGTATCTGCTCGCCACCGAGGACCGGATGATCCATCCCGATGTCCAGCGCTCTGCCGCCAAGCGTATCGGCGCCACCCTGGCGGAGCTGCGCACCAGCCATGTCCCCCAGCAGTCGCAGCCAGCCGAAGTGGCCAAGGTGATTCTCGAGGCAGTGAAAAAAGTCGGCGAGCAGTGATTGCTGCGTGCGGCGCCACTAATAACCCAGAACTCAACCGCTGCATCGATACGGAACGGACGCATGAATCATCTGAGTGAGCGCAACTACGACTTCATCGTGTGTGGCGCAGGCACGGCGGGCTGCGTGGTTGCTGCCCGCCTTGCCCAACAGTCCAACGCACGCGTGTTATTGATTGAAGCAGGCAACGAATACAACGGCCCAGAGGTTGTAGAACCCGCGCAGTGGCCGCTGAACCTCGGTTCGGAGCGCGACTGGGCATTCGAAGGACAAGCCAATCCCCACCTCAACGGTCGTCGTCTTTCCTTGAACATGGGCAAGGGGCTCGGGGGTGGATCCAGCATCAACGTGATGGTCTGGGCACGCGGGCATCGATCGGACTGGGATCACTTCGCTGCCGAGTCCGGCGACGCTGCCTGGGGATACGATTCGGTACTGGATTATTACCGGAGGATCGAGAACTGGCACGGCAGCCCGGATGCCGCACGGCGGGGTTCTGGTGGCCCCGTGCATGTCGAGCAGCCGGCTACGCCTCAGCCCCTCGCCAAGGCAATACTGGAAGCGGCCAGCCGTCTCGGTATTCCCCGATATGACAGTCCCAACGGCGCGATGATGGAAGGCCCGGGCGGGGCCGCGATCACCGATCTGCGCATCAATCAGGGCAGGCGCGAGTCCGTTTTCGATTCCTATATCCGGCCACTGCTGAACCAACCGAATCTGACGGTTCTCACCGGCGCATTGGTGGCCCGTGTTCTTCTTGACGGCTCACGGGCGGTCGGTGTCGAAGTGATAATCGAAGGTCAACGCCACTGCTTCTATGCCGAAGCCGAAGTCGTCTTGTCCCTGGGCGCAGTGAATACGCCCAAGGTGCTCATGCAGTCAGGAATCGGCCCGGAGCGCGAACTGCGCACCCATGGCATCGTTCCGATCAGTCACCTTCCCGGCGTGGGTCAGAATCTTCAGGACCATATTGCCTTTGCCTGTACCTGGGAATACTTGCGACCCCAAGCTGTGGGCGGCGGTGGTTGTGAAACCACTGTGTACTGGAAAAGCGACAGTCGCCTGGACTCCCCAGACCTGCTGCACTGTCAGCTTGAATTTGCGGTGCCCTCCCCGGCTGAAGTGGGTATCCCGCCGCCGCAACAGGGTTGGACGACGTTCGCAGGGCTGGCCAGGCCTCTCAGTCGAGGACGCTTGCGCCTATCGGGCGCCGGGCCATTGGATGCACCGCTGATTGAGCCGAACTCGCTGAGCGCACCCGAGGACATTGCGTCGGCGTTTGCGTCGATCGACCTCTGCCGGGCAATCGGCAACAGCGAAGCCTTCAATGGGTTGGTAAAGCGCGAGGTGGTCCCCGGGCCAAAAGATCACCGCGCCATGCACCAGTTCATGCGCAATTCTGCAGTGTCCTACTGGCACCAGTCCTGCACCGCGAAAATGGGCCGAGATGCGATGTCGGTGGTCGACCATCAACTCCGCGTGTATGGCATCGAGAAACTGCGGATCGCCGATGCCTCGATCATGCCGCGAATCACCGTTGGCAACACCATGGCTCCTTGCGTCGTCATTGGCGAGCGAGCAGCCGATCTCATCCTCGCGGCGCATGGAGTGATCGCTCCGGTCACAGCGCCAATCGGATAAGGCAATGAGAACACTGACAGCGGGCGGCGGTATCGCCGACCTTGCAAAGAAAGGGAGGCAATTGACGGTCGCAGTCGCAACCCACAGCAATTGACCAAACACGCCTCGCGTCGCTATCTGGCGCCCTGCTGGTATTCACGGGGCGTACACCCAAACTCGCGGCGAAAAACGGTGTGCAGGTACTGCGCCGATTTGAAGCCGCAACTGCGCGCGATGTCGGCGATGGCTGAATCGGTGTTCTCCAGCCCGTTGGTGGCGGCTGCCAATTTGAAACCCAGGATCTCGTCGTGGACGCTGCAGCCTCGCACATCGCGAAAGTGCGATTCCAGCGATGAGCGAGACACCCCCACGTAGGCCGCCACTTGCGCGGACTTGATGCCCTGGCAGGCATATTGGCGAATGAACAGCAGGGCTTGCATGACATATGGGTTGCCCAAGGGTTGGTGCAAACTCGAGACCTGCACGTTGATCGCATCCGGGGGTATCAGGATGTGCATGCCGGTGGAGGGCATGCCGTGCAGCATCTGGTGCAGCAATCGCGCAGCGGTGCGCCCCATGGTTTCGGTGCCCTGGATGACCGAACTCAGGGGGACCCGGGTCAAGCAGCGGGTCAACGGGTCGTTGTCGATGCCAATCAGTGCCACCTGCTCCGGGACGGCGATTCCGGCGGTCAGGCAGGCTTGCAGCAGCTGCCGGGCGCGGGCGTCACTGACGGCGATGATACCAATGGGTTTGGGCAGGCTCTGTAGCCAGTCGATCTGCTGCTCGACGGCGCTGTCCCAGAGTGGCGCGCTGGTGCCCATGCCCCGATAGACCTCAGCGTGCAGACCATCGCGTTGCATCAATCGTCGAAAGGATTTTTCCCGTTCCTGCGCCCAACGGTTGGCCTGCGCTTCCGGCAGGCTGAAGCAGGCAAAACGTGTCAGCCCTGCCTCGATCAAGTGCTTGTAGGCAAGGGTAATCAAGGCGTCGTTATCGGTGGCCACATACGGGATACCTTTCGGATAGGCGCGCTCATCCTCGTAAGAACCGCCTACCGCCACCACGGGTAACTCGATGCCGGCCAACGCCTCACCGATCAGCGGATCGTCGAAGTCGGCAATGATCCCATCCCCCTGCCATCGTTCGATGCCTTTCAGGCGACAGAGAAAATCCTCCTCCAGAAAAAGGTCCCAAGAGGCACGGGTGCTGCTCAGGTAATTGCCGATGCCGCTGATGATGCCGCGGTCATAGATCTTGCTGCCGTTGAACAGCAGCGCGATGCGGTGCACGGGAGGTACGGTTTTCATTGTTTTTATTATGGTCTGGAGGCAAGCCGTCCTGGACGGCGATTGGCACAGACTAGGCGCCCGGTCGACGAATCTCAATACTCAAAATCGCACCCTGTGTTGATGATTTTCGTAATCAGCGGTAACGGGGCCGTTGCTAGTATCGGGACACCGCAAAGAACAACAAGGACATTTGCCTGATGCCGTACTTCCCCAATGTCGACCAGATTCGCTACGAAGGCCCTGACAGCAACTCGCCTCTCGCCTTCCGGCACTACGACGCCGACAAAGTCATCCTCGGCAAACCCATGCGTGAACACCTGCGCATGGCTGCCTGTTATTGGCACACCTTCGTCTGGCCAGGGTCCGATGTGTTCGGTGCAGCAACCTTCAAGCGCCCGTGGCAACACACCGGCGACCCGATGGAGGTGGCCATTGACAAGGCGGCCGCCGCGTTCGAGTTTTTCTCCAAACTGGGTATCGACTATTACTGCTTCCACGACACGGATGTCGCCCCGGAGGGCAATTCGCTGAAGGAGTACCGCAACCACTTCGCGCAAATGGTTGATCACCTGGAGCGACATCAGGAAGACAGCGCAATCAAGCTGCTGTGGGGAACCGCCAACTGTTTCAGCAACCCACGCTTTGCCGCCGGTGCCGCCAGCAATCCGGACCCCGAAGTGTTTGCCTGCGCCGCCGCCCAGGTGTTCAGCGCCATGAACGCCACCCAACGCCTGAAAGGCTCCAATTACGTGTTGTGGGGCGGTCGCGAAGGTTACGAAACCTTGCTCAATACCGATCTGAAACGTGAACGCGAACAACTGGGCCGCTTCATGCGCATGGTGGTCGAGCACAAGCACAAGATCGGCTTCAAAGGCGACCTGCTGATCGAGCCCAAACCGCAGGAACCGACCAAGCACCAATACGATTACGACAGCGCGACCGTTTTCGGCTTTCTCCAGCAGTTCGGTCTGGAAAAGGAAATCAAAGTCAACATCGAGGCCAACCACGCAACCCTGGCAGGCCATAGCTTTCATCACGAGATTGCGACGGCCGTCTCGCTGGGGATTTTCGGCAGCATCGACGCCAACCGCGGTGATCCGCAAAACGGTTGGGACACCGACCAGTTCCCCAACAGCGTCGAAGAAATGACCCTGGTGACCTATGAAATTCTCAAGGCCGGCGGGTTCATGAATGGCGGATTCAACTTCGACTCCAAGGTCCGCCGCCAGAGCCTCGATGAGATTGATCTGTTCCATGGCCATATCGGTGCAATGGACGTTCTTGCCCTGTCCCTGGAACGGGCAGCCACCATGGTTCAAGACGACCGACTGCAGCAACTCAAGGATCAACGCTACTCCGGCTGGCAGCAGCCGTTCGGGCAGGCGGTGCTGACGGGTGACTTCAACCTCCAGTCACTGGCCGAACATGCATTCGCTAACGAGCTGAACCCGCAAGCCGTCAGCGGCAGGCAGGAGATGCTCGAGAACGTCGTCAACCGGTTCATCTATCGCTGATCGCCAGCGAAGTCAGCCGGCAGCGGGGCTGTGACATTTACGCGACAAATCTGTGTCCGCAACGCCTGCCGACTCTCTACAGTCCTACCAGCCCGATACTCATCATCAGGCAGTGTCTTTCCAACAACAATAAAAGGACGCACCACCATGAAGAACGTAAAACGCACGCTATTGGCCGGCGCCTTGGCTCTGCTGTCGTTGCCGGTGATGGCCGATGCCGCCCACCCGAAAATCGGTTTCTCCATTGATGATCTGCGGCTGGAGCGCTGGTCACGGGACCGCGATTATTTTGTCGCGGCAGCAGATAAAATGGACGCCAAGGTCTTCGTACAATCGGCCGATGGCAACGAGCAAAAGCAGATCTCGCAAATCGAAAACCTCATTTCCCGCGGCGTCGATGTGATCGTCATCGTGCCGTTCAATGCCACCGTCCTGACCAACGCCGTCGCCGAAGCGAAGAAGGCCGGAATCAAGGTTGTGTCCTATGACCGTCTGATTCTCAACGCCGATATCGACGCGTACATTTCATTCGACAACGAAAAGGTCGGCGAAATGCAGGCCAGCGGCGTGCTGCACGCAGCGCCCAAGGGCAATTACTTTCTGCTGGGTGGCGCGCCCACCGACAACAACGCAAAAGTTCTGCGCGAAGGGCAGATGAAAGTGCTGCAACCGGCCATCGACAAGGGGGACATCAAGATTGTTGGCCAACAATGGGTGAAGGAATGGAGCCCGACCGAAGCACTGAGCATTGTTGAAAACGCCTTGACCCGCAACGACAACAAAATCGATGGCATCGTTGCCTCCAACGACGCCACGGCAGGCGGCGCCATACAGGCATTGGCGTCTCAGCAACTGGCTGGCAAGGTGCCGATTTCTGGGCAAGACGCGGACCTTGCAGCGGTCAAGCGAGTGATCGATGGCACTCAAACCATGACCGTGTATAAGCCGCTGAAACTCATCGCCTCCGAAGCCGCCAAACTCTCGGTACAACTGGCGCGTAACGAGAAACCCGCCTATAGCTCGCAGTACGACAATGGCAGCAAAAAAGTGGACACCATCCTGCTCACGCCAACCCCGTTGACCAAGGACAACATTGACCTGCTGGAGCAGGACGGGTTCTACACCAAGGCACAGATTGCCGGGAAATGAACAGCAGAGCGTAACGTCTCAACGGCCCGCTGCGGGAGCCCGGCCAGCCCCTGGTTCCTGCAGTGTCAGCCACATACCTCACGCTCATGAGTCTCTGCCATGCCCGATTATCTGCTGCAAATGAACGGTATCGTCAAAACCTTCGGCGGTGTCAAAGCGCTCAATGGCATCGACATCAAAGTCAGGCCAGGTGAGTGCGTTGGACTGTGCGGCGAGAACGGCGCCGGCAAGTCCACACTGATGAAAATCCTTTCGGCGGTCTACCCCCATGGCACCTGGGACGGCGAAATTCTCTGGGATGGTCAACCGCTCAAGGCCCAATCCATCAGCGAAACCGAAGCCGCCGGTATCGTCATCATTCACCAGGAACTGACGCTGGTTCCCGACCTGTCGGTGGCCGAGAACATTTTCATGGGCCATGAACTGACGCTGCCCGGTGGACGCATGAATTACCCGGCGATGATCCACCGTGCCGAAGCCTTGATGCGTGAACTGAAAGTGCCGGACATGAACGTGTCGCTACCGGTTTCGCAGTACGGCGGCGGCTATCAGCAACTGGTGGAAATTGCCAAGGCACTGAACAAGCAAGCGCGCCTGCTGATCCTCGACGAGCCTTCATCGGCCCTGACCCGCTCAGAAATCGAAGTGTTGCTGGACATCATCCGCGACCTCAAGGCCAAGGGTGTTGCCTGCGTCTACATCTCCCACAAGCTCGACGAAGTGGCCGCCGTGTGCGACACCATTTCAGTGATCCGTGACGGCAAGCACATCGCCACGACCGCCATGGCGGACATGGACATTGCGCAGATCATCACCCAGATGGTCGGACGGGAAATGAGCAACCTCTACCCTACCGAGCCGCACGACATCGGCGACGTGATTTTCGAGGCTCGCCACATCACGTGCTACGACGTCGATAGCCCCAAACGCAAACGGGTCGACGATATTTCGTTCGTTCTCAAACGTGGGGAAATCCTCGGAATCGCCGGTCTGGTCGGCGCAGGCCGTACAGAACTGGTGACCGCGCTGTTTGGCGCCTACCCCGGCCGCCATGAAGGCGAGGTCTGGCTGGACGGCCAACCCATCGACACCAGCACGCCGCTCAAGTCAATCCGTGCCGGCCTATGCCTGGTGCCCGAGGACCGCAAGCGCCAAGGCATCATTCCAGACCTGGGCGTCGGCCAGAACATCACCCTGGCCGTGCTGGACGGTTACTCGAAACTGACCCGCATTGATGCCGAAGCCGAGCTGGGTTGCATCGATCGGGAAATATCGCGCTTGCACCTCAATACCGCGAGCCCGTTCCTGCCGATTACCAGTCTCTCCGGCGGCAATCAGCAAAAAGCCGTGTTGGCGAAGATGCTGCTGACCAAACCCCGGGTCCTGATCCTCGATGAGCCCACCCGGGGTGTGGATGTCGGCGCCAAGTACGAAATCTACAAGTTGATGGGAGCGCTGGCGGCCGAAGGCGTGTCGATCATCATGGTTTCCTCGGAGCTGGCCGAGGTGCTAGGTGTGTCCGACCGAGTATTGGTCATCGGCGAGGGGCAGTTGCGTGGCGACTTCATCAACCGCGAACTCACCCAGGAACAGGTGCTCGCCGCCGCACTCAGTCAATCTGGTGGCTATAACAATAATGATCGGATACCCGCGTAATGAATCAGGTCAAACAACTTTTTACCCGCTACAAAATGCTCGCTCTGCTGGTTGCCGTGGCAATGATATGGATGTTCTTCAGCTGGCAGACCGAGGGCGGATTTCTAACACCGCGCAACCTGTCCAATCTGCTGCGGCAGATGTCCATCACCGGGATTCTTGCCTGCGGCATGGTGCTGGTCATCATCAGTGGCGAGATCGATTTGTCGGTCGGCTCATTGCTGGGCTTGCTCGGTGGGGTGGCGGCCATCCTCGACGTGATCTACCACATACCGCTGCTGGCGAATCTCAGCCTTGTCGCCCTGTGCGGACTGCTGATCGGTCTTGCCAACGGCTACATGACCGCGTACCTGCGCATCCCGTCTTTCATCGTGGGGCTGGGGGGCATGCTGGCTTTTCGCGGCATTTTACTGGGGATTACCGGCGGCACGACCATCGCACCGGTGTCGCCGGAGTTTGTCTACATTGGCCAGGGTTATTTGCCACACACGATGGGCATGGCCCTGGGCGTTCTGCTGTTCGCATTGACGCTGTTCCTGACCTGGAAACAACGGCGCAATCGCGCGCTCCATGGTCTGGCGCCACATTCACTGGCGCGTGACGTTTTTCGAGTGCTGTTGATCGGTGCAGTGCTGGCCGGATTCGTCCAAACGCTCAACAGCTATGACGGCATCCCCGTGCCGGTTCTGCTTCTGCTGATTCTGCTGGGTGTGTTCAGCTACGTGACCAGTCAGACCGTCTTCGGTCGACGCGTCTATTCCGTGGGCAGCAACATGGAAGCAACGCGCCTGTCCGGTATCAATGTGCAAGCCGTGAAGCTCTGGATTTTCGGCATCATGGGCGTAATGTGCGCGCTCGCCGGCGTGGTGAACACGGCGCGCCTGGCCGCCGGCTCGCCCTCGGCCGGCAGCATGGGCGAACTCGACGCCATCGCTGCATGCTTTATCGGTGGCACCTCCATGCGCGGGGGCTCCGGTACGGTCTACGGTGCCCTCCTCGGCGCGCTGGTCATTACTAGCCTGGACAACGGCATGTCCATGCTTGACGTCGACAGTTACTGGCAGATGATCGTCAAAGGCAGCATTTTGGTGTTGGCCGTATGGATAGACGTGAGCACCCGGACCGGACGACGCTGATCCGCTGCGGGATGAAATCATTCACGACCGCATTGGACATAAGCCCTTTTTCTCAAGCCGAAGCCTCCCTCTTTCAATGCCGAACATAACCGCCCAAGCAATTTAGGGTCGTTGATCTTGTCGAGGGAGGTTCAGCTGGCAAGCACTGAGTATTCAAGATTAGGACAGAGGCAGACGCCATTTGCGGTGGATCCGTCTGGAATTGGTCAAATTCACCATCGAGCAGGCCATCATCAAGAAGGCAGCCAGGCTCATCCACAGCTATTCGAAGCCGACGCTGAGCTACTGATCAACAATGACGAGTTACTTAAGCACGAGGTGTTTGGCCCGGTGGTCGTCGTCGTTGCGGTTAATGACCGGCACCAACTGCAGCAAGCCCTGATTTTCGGGGGGATTCACCAAGGCGATTCATGAAGCCCGGCGGATTTACGGTATCGCACATTACACGTAGCACATGAGCGCCAGGCTCCTGAGCGCGGTTTCAATGCTGTCCATCTAGCCTGGCAATTGCGCCTTGACCTGATGCGCAAATTCCGGACTCCCATTGACGAACCTGCTCAAAATGCTCGGGGAAAAGTGCAGCCTTCGAATGAACACCAGCCGCTCTTCCAGTTTGAGCGTAACAGCCAAATGAATCGTGCCCATTGTCAGTCCTTTTCTTTCAGCATATCTTGTACAAAACCTATACAAGGTCGCTAGAAATGTACAATAAAAAGGATTGGCCACTGACGCTGTACTTCGACGGTCAATGTCCACTGTGTGCGCGTGAAATCAAAATCCCGAATCGACACGCCACAGAGAGTCGACTGCTTTTTATTGACATCAGCAGCGGTGCGTTCGACGCCAAGGCACTCGGGTTCACTTTCGAGCAAATGCAGTCCTCGCTGCACGCCCGTTTCGCCGATGGCCGCTGGGTAACCGGTCTGGACGCCACCTTGTGGAGCTGGCGAGCCGCAGGCCTGGGGTTTTGGGCTGCGCCATTGACATGGCGTGCCATCCGACCGCTGCTTGCTTTAGGTTATCGCTGCTTCTGCCGCTTACGCCCCCATTTGGCATGGCTTCCTCACCCTGATGGCCGCCGTCGCTGTGTGGATGACCGTTGCGGGGTGCCGGAGTCAAAACCCGCACCAGACGAGCGGCCCACGTTGAAAACAAAGCAGCCCTAGAACGCTTCGCTTTGACATTGGCCCGACGAAGGAACTGGGTCATAGCTGATCGGGTGCACAACGTGTTTTCTGGTGCGCAGCAGGCACTCTCCTACTGCCAAGGATTGCCGAAACATGAAGCGCAGCATGGCTGCGAGGAATCTAAATGAACCCATCAATAGCCAAGCATTACCGTGAAATTCTCGTCGCCGTAGGCGAGAACCCTGAGCGTGAAGGACTGCTGGACACGCCCAAGCGCGCAGCCAAAGCGATGCAATACCTTTGCAACGGTTACACGATGAGTCTGGAAGACGTGACCAACGGTGCCCTGTTCGAATCGCAAAACGATGAAATGGTCATCGTGCGCGATATCGAGCTGTATTCATTGTGTGAGCATCACCTGCTGCCCTTCATCGGCAAGGCTCATGTCGCGTACATCCCCACAGGAAGGGTACTGGGTCTATCAAAGGTCGCCCGAGTCGTCGATATGTTCGCCCGCCGCTTACAGATCCAGGAAAACCTCACAAAACAAATTGCTGATGCCATCCATTACATCACCGATGCGGCCGGCGTGGCCGTGGTCATTGAGGCAAAGCACATGTGCATGATGATGCGGGGCGTGGAAAAGCAAAACTCTGTGATGACGACCTCAGTGATGCTGGGGGCCTTTCGCGAGTCATCCGCTACGCGTCTCGAGTTCCTGCAACTGATTGGGCGACGCAGTTAAGGCCCAAAATCTGCACAAGGTGTGGGAGAGGCAAAATGAACAGTTCCTTTGAGATGAACTCACTCGGCTACGGCTACCGCGCCTTGGTGATAGGCGCCAGTGGAGCGCTCGGCGCGGCGTTTTGTGAGTTGCTCAACGAAGATCCACGATGCTCGTTTGTTCGTGAGCTGGGGCGCAATAGTGCTCCAGGATTGGATCTGGAAAAGCCCGACAGCATCGCCAGCGCAGCCGCCGAATTAGCCGAAGAAGCCCCGTATCAGTTGATTTTGCATGCTGCCGGTCTGCTTCATCGCGAAGACATCAAACCTGAAAAAAGTTACACCTCTATTGAAGCGGATGCGCTTCAGGCGATATTCCAAGTCAACACACTCGGGCCTGCACTGATTTTGCGTCACTTCTTGCCCTTGCTTGACGCTCGCGGCGCAATGGCCGTGCTCTCCGCCAAGGTCGGCAGTATTGGCGATAACCGTCTGGGCGGCTGGTATGCCTATCGCGCCTCCAAGGCAGCGTTGAACATGTTGATTAAAACGGCTGCGATTGAACTGGCACGAACACGCCCTCAGACCCGCTTGCTGAGTCTTCATCCAGGCACGGTCATTTCGGGCCTGTCCCAGCCCTTTAAAGGCGCTTCTGCCGCCAGGCCTGCAAGCCTCGCTGCCCGCGAATTGTTATCACTGATTGATCGCTTGGCGCCTGCCGACAGCGGCAATTTCTTTGCTTATAACGGAGAACGCCTACCGTGGTAGGCAGGGAGTGAACCTTGAATCTGCAAGCGTTGACCGAACGGGCCGCCAATGGCGAAGTACGAGAGTTGGAGCTGCTGTCTCTGGAAGGCGGTTTTTATCTGGCGCGAGTCGGGCTGGATCACGGCCAGTTCACGCTGCTGGACGATACAGCGAAGCCTATGCACCTTCGCTCCATCAATCACCTGCGTGAGTTGTTGCAGTTTGTCCCGCCATTCCCCTGCGTGCTTGTGCAGCAGTGCGTTCATGACGAGATGTGCGGCTCACGTGAAGGGCGCATTGAGCCGTTACGCATTCCTTTCTCGCTGACTGCGCCTTGGTGAGTCACCTTCCGTTGGACTCTGTCGAATGAATAAGACTCACCGACTATGCCTGGTTTTGGGCGACCAGTTGTCCTTTGACCTGGCCTCATTGAAGGGGCTGGACAGCGAGCGTGATACGGTTTTACTGGTCGAAGTGATGGAGGAAGCCAGTCATGTGCCCCATCACCCGCAAAAAATCGCACTGATCTTCAGTGCCATGCGCCATTTTGCTGAGGCATTGCAGCAGCGTGGCATTCGCGTGCAATACGTCACGCTCGATGATCCGCAAAATAGCGGCTCGGTGCCGGGCGAGTTACGGCGCTGGCAGTCGCTGCTGCAGCCGGATGAGTTGCACCTGACAGAATGCGGTGACTGGCGCCTGGAGCAGTCGCTCAAAGATTGCGGCTTGGCGATTCAGTGGCATACCGATACCCGTTTTTACTGCACCCGATTCGAATTTGCATCCTGGGCCGAAGGCAAAAAGCAGCTGCGCATGGAGTTCTTCTACCGCGAGATGCGACGCAAGAGTGGCTTGTTGCTCAACGGCGATGGCAGCCCGGTCGGCGGCGCCTGGAACTTTGATGCCGAAAATCGCAAGGCACTGCCTAAAGGCGTTAGAGCCCCCTCACCCCTCCGTTTTTCGGCCGATGCCATCACTCAGGACGTGCTGGCGCTGGTTGCAAAAAACTTTTCCAGCCACTACGGCGCCCTCGACACCTTTGACTACCCGGTGACTCACGCCGATGCCCAAGCGCTGTGGGACTACTTCCTTGACTGGGGTCTGGCAGCCTTCGGCGACTACCAGGATGCGATGGCCAGTGATGAACCCTTCCTGTTCCACGCGCGGATCAGCGCCGCGCTGAATATTGGCCTGTTGGATCTGCGTCAATTGTGCAGCGACGTCGAGGCTGCTTACTGGGCGCACAGCATTCCATTAAACGCTGCCGAAGGCTTTATTCGTCAACTAATTGGCTGGCGTGAATATGTACGCGGCGTCTACTGGCTGAAAATGCCCGACTACGCCGGCGGCAATCTGTTTGGCAACAGCAGGCCGCTTCCAGAGTTCTATTGGACAGGCGACACCAAGATGAACTGCATGGGCCAGGCGATCGGCCAAAGTTTGAAACATGCCTATGCCCACCACATCCAGCGGCTGATGGTGACCGGCAACTTTGCACTGCTGGCCGGCATCGCGCCGCCCCAGATTTGCGACTGGTACCTGGCGATCTACATGGACGCATTCGACTGGGTCGAGCTACCCAATACATTGGGCATGGTCATGCATGCCGATGGTGGTTACTTGGGCTCAAAGCCTTACTGCGCCAGTGGCCAATATATAAAGCGTATGTCCGACTACTGCCGTAACTGCGCGTACAAAGTCAGTGAAAGCACGACGGACGACGCCTGCCCTTTCAATTCGCTTTACTGGCATTTTCTGATGCGTCACGGCGACCTTTTACGCAGCAATCAGCGCATGGGCATGGTCTATAAAAACCTCGATCGTATGACTGAATCCAAGCAGCAAGCACTCTGGGATCGTGGCCAGAAGCTGCTCGCCAAACTGGATGCCGGGGAGTCGTTTTGAAGAAGAGTGAACTACCGATCAAAACCTGTGCGGTCTGCGGATTGCTCTGCCCTACTAGAAAGATCTTCCAGTCCTAAAAACTTTCGTGCTGCTACGCCGATCTCTTCGACGGAGGATTCGCGATGCCAAATTCAGATCTGCTCCCTTCCCTGCTACTCAAGATCTATCAGAACCAGCTTGCCTTTGAGGCCGCCATCATGGAACTCACGCTTTGCGTCGAGCAGCGTGGATCGGTTCAAGGTAAGCAACGGACAAGCAAGTCCTCAAGCGAATAGCTAGTTTAAAGATGTATGGCAATTGGAGAGGGCCTGAAAGGCTCTCGTCTGGCCGAACATTTTTATCGCCATAACCAGCAAAAATATGGTCGGAATAGGCCTGCGCACCCTAGTCATACGATCTCCAATCATTAACCAAAGAAGCAAAAATCACCCCTCCAACGCAATACCAGAGCCTGCAACGCTCGAAACCCTCTTGCCCGGCCTACTCGAATACGATACAAACCAATCCAGTTGTACGACAACATTATAAAAATGCCCCCGCCACCTGAGTCGGCCTATCACTCTTCGAGACCTGCCATGCCCCGCCCTACGTATGCCCAAACCATACCGCCGCCCTTCCCCCGCCATCTCGCCGTGATCATACTTTTGTGCATGGGCTGCGCGTTCGCCGGTAACCATGTGGCGGCACGGGTTGCTTTTGATGATGGCGCGGGTGTGTTGTTGGCGATTTTGATGCGTTCTGGCGGGACCTTGCTGGTGCTCGCCATTCTGGTGTTGTGGCAAAAACAAAGTCTGCGTCCGCCGCCGGGTACCTGGCACTGGCAGTTGCTGTTGGGCCTTCTGATTACCGTGCAGAGCCTGTGTCTGTACTCCGCTGTAGCACGGATCCCAGTGGCGCTGGCGCTGCTGGTGGCCAACGTATTTCCTATCTTGCTGGCGTTGCTCACCTGGGTAGTGGGTGGCCCGAGACCGACTGCACGCACCGCTACGTTGATGGGTTTGATTCTGGTTGGGCTGGTGTTTGTGTTGGATGTCCCCGGGCGTGTGTCGACCACGACCAACGTCAGCCAAGAATGGCTGCTGGGCGTCGCGTTCGCGTTCTGCGCCGCCAGCGTGTTCGCATGCGCGCTGTGGATTACTGACCACAAGTTGTCTCAGGTACGTGGTTCGGTGCGCAGTCTGTTGACCATTTTTATCGTATTCGGCAGCGTCAATCTTGCGGGGTTGGCTGGCGCCCTTCCAGGCGGACTAAATCTGCCCGCGACGTCAACCGGATGGTTGGCCCTTGCCACCTTGGTGGTGCTGTACGGCACGGGTTTTATCGTACTGTTTATTTTGGTGCCTCGGCTGGACATGCCACGCAATGCGCCGGTAATGAACATCGAGCCGCTGGCGACGTTGCTGATGGGCTGGATTGTGCTGGATCAGATGCTCAGTGCGGGGCAGGTTCTGGGTGGGGCGATTGTGGTCACCTGTATCGTTTTGCTGACGTATCGCACATCAGCTATCAAGGCTGACGAAAAAGCGCGACGGGCACAGTGCTAATAGCAGGGATACTGCTTGGGGTTAAACAACGTAACCGCCGTCCTACCCGAGAACTTAGGTAGTCATCCATTGTGACTTCATTGAACGAGCGCCCTTTGGAAGATCGGAGGTGTGGAATGAACCCAGTAACACCTGACGGTCGTTACTTTGTTGTCAAAGGGCAGCTGTGGCGATGTTCTAATCCATCGCTTAAGGAGGATGTGCGGCAGAGTCTCGTAGATGAGCTCATGGCAGCTCGACGTGAGGTGAAGAAAGCTAAGGCTTGGTCCGGGTTGTAGCCCGCCTCCAGCCAGACCTCCTGTGATTGCTTGTTGCGCTTCACAACATGTTCACTTGCCCCTGCCAAGTGCTGCCAGAACCTACGGCCGTCCGCACTGCCCTGGTAGTCAGGAAAATAGACGTCTGGGGCTTATGCACTCAAACCGACATCACTTGGCCGGTATCCTTCAAGACGTCAGTCAGACACAGCGGTTCGGCATTCAACCGGGGCGCGAAATACCTTGCTGGCGCAGTTTTCGGTAGAGCGTATTACGGCTGATCCCCAGGCGGGCAGCGACATGAGCGATGTGCCAATGTTCCGCCTCAATCAACGTTAGCAGTGTCTGCCGTTCGGACACTCCAAGTGGGTTTTCGGCTAACACGGCTGGAACGGCCGGTAGCAACTCCGCCAAGTCCTCCAGAGTGACACGTCCCTCCATCGACAACGCTATCAGTGTGCGCAGACACGTACGCAGCTGCCGGACATTACCCGGCCAAGGATGCGTCAGCAAACGCTCTCTAACTCCGGCCTCGAGCCGAATCCTTGCATCTTTTGTCTCTTCGCGCAGTAGAAGGTCGAGCAAACGACCCTTGTCTGAACGCTCACGTAACGGTGGGAGCTGCACGGAGAAACCGGCAATGCGATAAAACAAGTCTTCGCGAAAACGCCCTTCGACCACACAGGTGTGCAGATCCTGGTGGCTGGCACTGATAAGGCGAATATCGAGAGGACGTGCCGTCGCGCCGCCTAGGGGCACCACCTGACGTTCCTCCAGCACCCGCAGCAGGCGAGTCTGCAACGCCAGGGGCATATCGGCGATCTCATCGAGAAATAGAATGCCGCCATGGGCTTGCTCCAGCTTACCGATCATTCCGTCCTTGCGTGCGCCAGTAAAGCTGCCGCCGTGATAGCCGAACAGCTCGCTCTCGATCAGCGTTTCTGGAATGGCCGCGCAATTGATCGCTACAAACGGCTGGCTAACCCTGGAGCTGGCGCGATGCAGCGCAGCAGAAAAAGCTTCTTTGCCTGTACCGGTTTCACCTTGTAAAAACACGGGTACGTCACGCTCCAAAACACGCAATGCGCGAGCAAAGCCGCGTTGCAAGCGCGGATCTTCGAGACACACTTGCCCGTCGTCAATTTTGGGGATTGCAGGAGTGCCGGAAGGCACTCGGCGTAAGGGTTCTCGCAACTGTCCGTAGAGCTGGCGTCCGTCCAGCAGCCGCATTGGCCAGCAGACACTTGGCTGCGAGCTGGCCTGACTCATCACCTGATCGAGAGGTGTCTCCAACAGCATCGTCAGAGATTGCCCAACCACCTGCTCACGGCTGAGGCCCAGCAGCTCGAGCGCCGCATGATTAACTGAACAGATACAAGCGCTCTCGTCGAAACTGAGCAACCCCTCCCCCAATAGCCCGACGTAGCCGGACTCCGGGTGGAAGCGCAGCAAGTATCGCTGCGGATCATGCCCCAGGAAATAACAGCTCTCGATCAAATGGGCCGTCAGGTTGGTCAATGCCATTGCTTTGAAGTGCTGCTGAAGACCTTGTTCTTCTCGCACAGAAGAGAGGTTAAGAACGGCGAGCAACTCTCCGCTCGCATCAAATATCGGGCTGGCCGAACAGGTTAAGCCGGCATGCTTGCCACGGAAATGTTGATCACGACGGATAGTGACATGCTGTCGCTCGACCAGGCAGGTGCCGACACCGTTGGTTCCCTCACAATCCTCGCTCCATACCGAACCGAGCCACAGTCCGGAACGCTGCAATTCGGCTCGTTCGGAGTCATTGAACACGCTGTCGATCGCCACACCGCGAGCGTCGGTGAGTAGCACCACGTGGCCATCACGTCCGAGCTGTTGGTGCAAGTTGCTCATCTGCCAGTGAGCCACAGCGATGATGTGTTCCAGTGGCGCGCGGTGATCCTGCAAGCGTGGATGCTCAACCACGTTAGGTGCGCGGCGACTGGCAGGATCGAGCTGATATTGATCCAGGCACCGGCGCCAGGATCGTGTGATGGCCAAGTCAGCAATAGGGCCATGGGTGGCGTGAGTACCCTGCACGGCTTGCAGCACTTGTTGTGCATGGGCGTTGATCAAGGCCGGCTTCATTATTCTTGTTCTCCGTTACGGTTAGGACACGGGTCTGTTCGCAGCTTATATGAAAAGATCGCAACCAGCGCTTTTTGCACCGAGTGACACTCTGTCATCCACCATTTTCAGAATCGTGACAGATCTGCGAATCCAAGCCTGAGCAACACCGCAGCAGCCGCTCTGCAATGGGGCTTTCGCGAAGGTGGCCCGAGCCTTGCTCAGGGGCAAGTTGTACAAAAACAACAAGATCGGAGAAGCCCCATGAACATCGCTGTTGAAACACCTCTGCACACGCCAACTGCTCAACTCGCGGCTTGGGTCGAAAACCTCGGCGAGCGTCTCACCCAACGTGATGTGGACGGCGTACTGGAACTGTTTGCCGAAGAGTGTCACTGGCGTGACCTGCTACTTTTCAGCTGGAACCTGGTGACCCTCGAAGGCAAGCCTGCCATCCGAGACATGCTCGAAGCACGCCTCGACCAGACTCGTCCTGAGCGATGGAAACTGGAAGGTGAAGCGACGCTGAATGACGGTGTGCTCGAAGGTTGGATCAGCCTGGAAACCGAAGCGGCGCGAGGTAAAGGCTACGTTCGCCTAAAAGACGGTGTGTGCTGGACGCTGTTGACAGCCATGCGCGAGCTCAAAGGCTTTGAAGAACCCAGTGGCCGCCGTCGTCCAATGGGTGCAAGTCATGGTCACACCCACGCCGACAAACGCAACTGGTTAGAGCGTCGCCAAGATGAAGAAGCTTCGCTAGGCATTACCACCCAACCTTACTGCCTGATCGTTGGTGGCGGCCAAGGTGGGCTGGGGCTCGCTGCGCGGCTCAAGCGAATGGGCGTGCCAACTCTGATCGTCGACAAAGCCGAGCGTCCTGGAGATCAGTGGCGCGGTCGCTACAAGTCGCTGTGCCTGCACGACCCTGTCTGGTACGACCATATGCCTTACCTGCCCTTCCCCGATCACTGGCCAGTCTTCACCCCAAAAGACCAGATTGGAGACTGGCTGGAAATGTACACCAAAGTCATGGAGCTCAATTATTGGCCGCGTACCGAATGCGTGAGTGCCAACTTTGACGAGCAAAGTGGCACCTGGGAGGTTGAAGTTCAGCGCGACGGCGAGCGTGTGACTTTACAGCCCACCCAGTTGATCCTCGCCACTGGCATGTCTGGCGTCCCCAACGTTCCTGTTTACCCGGGTGCTGAGATTTTCAAGGGCCAGCAGCACCATTCCAGCCGCCACCCCGGCGGGGACGCCTGGCGCGGCAAGCGCGCGGTTGTCATCGGTGCCAACAACTCTGCTCACGATATCTGCGCCGACTTGGTGGAGAACGGTGTCGAGGTGACCATGGT
The DNA here is from genome assembly GCF_900106065.1 of Pseudomonas mandelii. NCBI lineage: Bacteria > Pseudomonadati > Pseudomonadota > Gammaproteobacteria > Pseudomonadales > Pseudomonadaceae > Pseudomonas > Pseudomonas mandelii. The sequence goes on along the minus strand of NZ_LT629796.1, from coordinate 5,586,193 downwards.
GCAGCGCTCCAGCACCCACATCGTACGCTCTGACAGCTTAATGGATCTCGTCTTCGGCGGGCTCTACTCCGAAGATGCCTTGGAGTCGGGTTTGACCACCGACAAGGCCGACATGCTGTTCGCCTCGATCCCCTACAAGGTAATGCCAAGCTTTCATCAACCGATCTTTGAAGCGATCAAGGAGCGTGACAAGGACTTTTACGAGCGCTTGGCCAAGGCCGGGTTCATGCTGGATTTCGGTGACGACGAATCTGGCCTTTTCATGAAGTACGTCCGCCGTGGTTCTGGTTACTACATCGACGTCGGCGCCTGCGAACTAATCGCTAACGGCACGATCAAGCTCAAAAGCGCGCCAGGCCTGGGTGTCGAACGCATCGAAGCAGATGCCGTCGTCCTCAACGATGGCAGCCGCCTACCTGCAGATCTGATCGTCTACGCCACGGGCTATGGCTCAATGAATGGGTGGGCGGCGAAGCTGATTTCCCAGGAAGTCGCTGACAAGGTCGGCCGTTGCTGGGGACTGGGGTCTGGAACCACGAATGATCCTGGTCCGTATGAGGGCGAATTGCGCAACATGTGGAAGCCCACACAGCAGGAAAACCTCTGGTTCCACGGTGGCAACCTACACCAGTCACGGCATTATTCGCTGTATCTGGCGTTGCAGTTAAAGGCGCGCTTCGAAGGCATCGACACATCCATCTACGGCCTTGCAAAGAGTCATCACGCTGGCTGAGTCAGAAGGCGCCCAACCGAGGTTGGGCGCTCAATCGGCACGGAAACGCTGGCTGAGCGATCCTTGAAAATGCTCCAGCAGAAAATCCACGAACACTCGTGTTTTGGCCGGCAAAGCTTTTCGGGACGAGAAGTACAGCGAAACGACACCTAGATCCACATACCAATCCGGTAACAAACGAACCAGATCACCGCGTTGCAACCAAGGCCACGCGCGCTCCATCGGTACCAGCCCGACACCCAACCCCATCAATGCACAGCTACACAATGCTTCTGGATCGTTCATTATCGCCGTCGGTTTCAGGTTGACATCAAACCGCCCTTCTCCAGCATCCCGAAGTGTCCAGTTGAGCAAACGCCCTGTGCTGGTCGAACGCATTACGATGCCATCCACCCCCTGCAAATCGCCAGGAACAACGGGCATTGTCCGCCCCTCCAACCACTGCGGAGCTGCAACAGCGACAAGATGAAGTTTGGCCAACTCTCTCGCTACGATTCCCGAAGATAATTCAATACCGCCACCAATGGCCACATCAAAACCTTCACCAATCAAATCGACGCGACGGATTTCCAAGTGCCAGTCCGGAACTACCTCGGGGTAACGCTGTTTGAAACTTTTGAGTAGTGGCAGGACATAATCGTAAGCGAAAGACGGAGACAAATTGACCCGTAATCGCCCTGCGGGGACTTCTCGGGCATCACCTATTTGCGCGATAGCACCTTGGATGGTTTCGACGCTGCCCGAGACTTGCTGGTAGAACAATTCTCCTGCCTCAGTGAGGGTCAGGCTTCTTGTGCTGCGCTGGAAGAGCCGGGTGCCTAAATTGGCTTCGAGCCGTGCCACATTCTTACTCACGGCAGCAGCGGAAATCCCCATACGCCTGGCGGCTTCGGAAAAGCTGCTGGCCTCCGCGGCGCGAACGAACGATTCCAGATTGCCGAGGGTTTCCATGGTCATCTCCAACTTTTGGTTGAAGGTGATTCTACCGATTGGAGACTAATTTATCCCTGATGCTTTGGTCATGATTGTGCCTACCGGATCATTACGATTGGAAAGCAAAGACTCATGACAAAAATTCTAGTTACTGGCGCGACAGGCAGATTGGGCAATGCAGTCTTGCGTTCACTGGTACAAAAAATCCCGGCATCAAATGTTGTGGCGATGGCACGTGATACTGAAAAGGCCGAGCCTCTGGCTGCCTTAGGCATAGAAGTGCGCTACGGGGATTACACCGACTACGATTCGTTGGTGGCGGCATTCGAAGGAGTTGAAAAAATCTACCTGGTATCAGCCGTTGCGTTCAGTGATCGTGTTGCCCACCATACAAACGTGATCGTTGCTGCCGGCCGGGCGGGTGTTCGCCATGTGGTTTACACCAGTATTCAACGGATCAACGATGAGCTGGCACCTATTGAAGGGGTGACGGAGAGCGATATTGCTACCGAGCGACTTCTTGAAAAGTCGGGCCTCACGTACACGATTATTCAACATCCGTTATACGCCGACGACTTGCCCTTCTTCATCGGAGCCAATGCGGCAAATGAAGGCTTCAGCGTCCCAGCAGGCCAAGGTCGAATTGGGCCAGTCACCTACGCAGAGCTTGCAGAAGCAGGTGCTGCCTTGCTCACCCAGACTGGGTACGAGAACCGCACCTGCTTGCTAAATGCAGGACAGACGTGGTCATTCCAGGATGTCGCAGACGGGTTCTCTCGATTGACGGGCATGCCCGTTGAGTACCAGCCAATTTCCGCTGAAGCATTCATTGCAGCTCGGGAAAGTGAAGGCTGGCCAACTGCGGTCGCGAAATTCATCAGCGGCTGGGGTAACGCCATCGATGAAGGCGCTTTTGACCAGAGCAGTCGTACGCTTGAAAAACTGTTGGGCCGTAAGCCAAAACATTTGGAAGGGATGCTAAAGGAAGTCTTCAAACTTTAAGTAAAGCCACTTCCCCAAGCCCAATCTCTTGTAGCAACCGCTGGAGAAACGCCAAGCCGTTTAACCCCACTTTCTGCACCTAATCATTTTCTGTACGCCGGCAAGACTCCGGCAAAGCAGGCTGTGATCAGGTTCGGAAAGCCTGGAGGCATACAATCCCCAAACCGCAGGCGCTCCTGCGACACCACATATTGGCAATGACCTGGACCTTGAAGGACTCGAAATAGGGACGGCATTCTTGTGGAATGGGCGTCCGCTTAAAAAAGGCTAAAGAGTGAGAGATGTACGGGTCCGGCGATGCGTCATCTATCTGGAAACGGCTATCAGCAAAGCCCGGATTTCAATGTACTCATTGATGTACTTAAAATTCGTGGCTGCAGGTAGATTTCGGTAGAATTCGCCGGAACGAAAAAAGAGGCCGAAGCCTCTATTTTCTAGATTTGCAGAGCTCAATGAAGCTCTGCAAAACAACATCTGGAGCGGGAAACGAGACTCGAACTCGCGACCCCGACCTTGGCAAGGTCGTGCTCTACCAACTGAGCTATTCCCGCGTCTTGGTGTGGCGCATTCTATAGAATCCAGAAGCCCCGTCAACCCTTTGATTCAAAAAAGTTTTATTTCTTTTCCACGTCGGTCTTCAGATGCGGCCAGGCAGCCCGCAGGTATTGGACCATGGACCACAATGTCAGGCCGGCAGATACCAGCAGCAAGGCATAACCGATCAAGACCCAGAAGGTAAAGTCCGATGGATTGGCCAGCAGGATCACCAGCGCCAGCATTTGCGCGGCGGTTTTCCATTTGCCCAGGTTCGACACGGCAACGTGAGCCCGTGCACCGAGTTCGGCCATCCACTCGCGAAGTGCCGAGACGACAATTTCGCGACCGATGATGACGGCCGCCGGCAGCGTGAGCCACAGGTTGCCGTGTTCTTGCACCAGCAACACCAGCGCAACGGCCACCATCAGCTTGTCAGCCACGGGGTCAAGGAACGCCCCGAATGGTGTGCTTTGCTCCAGACGACGGGCCAGATAACCGTCCAGCCAGTCTGTGGCGGCGGCAAATGCGAAGACCGAAGCGGAGGCCATGTAGCTCCATTGGTACGGCAGGTAGAACAGTAAAATGAAGATCGGGATGAGCAGGACGCGTAGAACGGTAATCAGATTAGGGATATTCATCGGCACAACTGGCTACGAGGTGAGGTGGCATTCTACTCGCTGTGCAGATTTGCATAAATCAACTCTGCGAGCTTTTTACTGATCCCGGGTGCTTTGGCGATCTCTTCGATGCTGGCACGAGACAGCTCCTGCAATCCACCAAAATGTTTTAACAAATCTCGGCGGCGTGTCGGTCCGACGCCTGCAACGCCCTCAAGTGTCGAGGTGCGCCGGGTTTTACCACGGCGGGCCCGGTGCCCGGTAATGGCGAAACGGTGGGCTTCATCGCGTATCTGTTGAATCAGATGCAGCGCGGGGGAATCACCGCGCAAGGTAAATTCGTGAGCTGCGTCGTTGAGGTACAGGGTTTCAAAACCGGCCTTGCGCGTCGCCCCCTTGGCCACGCCCAGCAGAATCAGGTCAGGCACCGCCAGCTCATTGAGCACGTCGCGGGCCATCGACAGCTGACCCTTGCCGCCGTCCACCAGCAGAATGTCCGGCAACTTGCCCTCCCCGTCCTTCAGTTTGCTGAAGCGCCGCGTCAGGGCCTGGTGCATGGCCGCATAGTCGTCGCCCGGGGTGACGCCTTCGATGTTATAACGACGATAGTCGGACTTGATCGGGCCTTCCGGACCGAACACCACGCACGACGCCACGGTGGCTTCGCCGCTGGAGTGGCTGATGTCGTAGCACTCCAGGCGCTGTGGCGGCTCGTCCAGGTTCAAGACTTCTGCCAGGGCATCGAAACGCGCGGCGACGTGTTGACGGTTGGCCAGCCTCGCGCCCAACGCCTGCTCGGCATTGGTGACCGCCAATTGTTGCCAGCGTGCTCGCGTACCCCGTACCCGATGGCTGATGGTCAACTCGCGACCGCGCAGCTCTTCAATGGCCGCAATGAGGGTCGGAAAGTCTTCGTGAACCACGTTGACGATCAGTTCGCTCGGCAGGTCGCGCTCAGGACTGGTAATGAAGTACTGGCCGAGAAAGGCAGCCATGACCTCGGAAACGTCCTCGTCGATGCCGACCTGAGGGAAGAAGTTCTTGCTGCCCAACACCCGCCCACCGCGCACGCTGATCAGGTGAACACAGGCACCGCCCGGATTGACGAACGCAGCGATCACATCGATATCGCCGGTTCCGCCTTCCATGCTTTGCTGATCCTGGACTCGACGCAGCAGCGAAATCTGGTCACGCAACTCGGCGGCGCGCTCGAACTCGAGGTTGATCGCCGCCTCTTCCATGCCCGCGGACAACTCGTCGGTCAGCGCATTGCTGCGGCCTTCAAGGAACATCACTGAGTGGCGAACGTCCTCGGCATACACTTCGGGCTCTACCAGCCCGACACACGGGGCCTTGCAGCGCTTGATCTGGTATTGCAGACAAGGGCGCGTGCGGTTCTTGTAATAGCTGTCTTCGCACTGGCGAACAAAAAACGTTTTTTGCAGCAAGCTCAAGCTTTCGCGAATCGCGCCCGCGCTGGGATACGGACCGAAATACTTGCCCTTGGCCTTTTTCGCACCGCGATGAATGCTCAGACGAGGAAACTGGCCATCCGAAAGAAAGACGTAAGGGTAGGATTTGTCATCGCGCAGCAGGATGTTATACGGCGGACGCCACTCCTTGATCAGCGTCTGCTCAAGCAGCAAGGCTTCCGTTTCGTTGGCCGTGATGGTGGTTTCGACCTGGGCGATACGGGCGACCAGCGCCGCCGTCTTGGGCGCGAGACCGGACTTGCGGAAGTAGCTCGACAGGCGATTTTTCAGGTTCTTGGCTTTGCCGACATACAGAAGGCGAGCATCGCTGTCGAACATGCGGTAGACGCCGGGGCGCCCACTGACGGTCGACAGAAAAGCGCCTGGATCAAAGACTTCGGTCATTTTCAGAGGCTGGCATCGACCATGCCGTGACGCACCGCCAACAGCGTCAGCTCGACATCACTGCTGATCGAGAGCTTCTCGAAAATGCGGTAACGGTAAGTGTTGACCGTTTTGGGCGACAGGCAGAGCTTGTCGGAAATGATCTGGACTTTCTGACAGCCGACAATCATCAATGCGATCTGGATCTCGCGTTCCGACAGCGCGTCGAAGGGCGAATCGTTGGTCGGCTGAAAGGATTTGATCGCCAGTTGCTGTGCAATCTGCGGGCTGATGTAGCGTTGCCCGGCAAACACCAGGCGAATGGCCTGGACCATTTCCGGCAACCCGGCGCCCTTGGTCAAATAACCGGCGGCACCGGCCTGCAGCAGCCGCGTAGGAAACGGATCTTCCTCGCACACGGTAACCGCGACGACTTTGATGTCCGGATGACTGCGCAATAACTTGCGCGTGGCTTCAAGACCGCCGATCCCGGGCATCTTGACGTCCATCAGCACCACATCGGGTTTCAACTCACGCGCTTTAAGCAGGGATTCCTCCCCCGACTCAGCCTGGCCGACTACTTGCAGGCCATCGATGTCAGCCAGCATTCGTGTAATGCCTGTACGAACGAGATCATGGTCATCGACTACTAGCACCCTAATCAAGCAGACACCTCGCGATATGGTCTTATTGGGTTGCCGGACACCTTAGCAAAAAGCGACTGGCAGACCTAGCGGCAAGCGCTATATAAAAAGTTTCAATACATCTTGAAAGGCTTGTCGCTAGCGTGTTTCAGCGATACAGCTCATCGACATCACGCTGCATTCTCAGGAAACACTCGTCTTGGCCGGCTACCTTCAGTCCTTTTCTCTCGTACAGCGCTTTGGCCGGATTCGTTTCAAAAACTGTCAGGCGTAATGCTGGACGCCGTTCCTTGCTCGCCATGGCCAATACCTGATCGATCGCCCAGGAACCGGCACCCTGCCCCTGAAACGCTTCCAGCACGTGCAATTCGCGGATATACAAAGCCCTGGAGTCGCGACTGAGGCTCACATAACCCAGCAAGACATCGTCCCGGACAATCAACCAGTTCTCGCGCCCGGCCCAGGCGACATCGAACGCCTCGTCCTGCCAGAGCAGGTCATTTTGAATGTAATAGCGGAGCATGTTGCGACAGGTCAGTTCGCGAGCGAAATCAAGGTCGCCGGATGTTGCCGGGCGCCAGTCAAAAGCCATTAAAACCTCCGCAGGTGCCAACGATCAGTGTCGTCATGGTTCGCCCTTGTGACATCACTCGTGAGTGACGCCCAAAGTGTGTCACAAACCTCGACCACTCAAGCGATAGAAAAGGTGATCGGTCATCGATAGCATTTTCTGATTGAAACCGCGCACCGGCCTCTAGTAAGCTCGGCGCATTCATCGGAGACAGACCATGTTCAACGCCCTCTTACAGCTTCGTACCGCCAGCGCCTCGCGCTCGGTTACGGCTGCCCGGGCGACTGACGTTTGTGCTCCGGTCAGCTTTTATTTTGGGTATTGGTTTAGCCACTGGCGCGCCTGATACCCACACGGCGCCCACTTTAAACGGGTCGCCACCAGAGAATTCTCAACCCCCGGTCGGCCTCCCGACCGGGGGTTTTGTTTTTTCAGCCCCTGATTTTTTTGCGACACACCAGACAACCAGAGGATTTACGAAATGAACTACGCCACTTATTACCGTTACGACAGTTTTTCCGCCTGGCGATTTAGCAGCCTCCGCTCGGGACAGCCTGCCGCCTCCGATCGGTCACCCACAGGTGGCAAGCACACACACGCAGCCAATCCGGCCAATTGTCGAACACCCCAGTAGGGCCGAGCGCGCGGGAACGAACCCGCCGCCAGCCCAGGAAGCCTGAATATGAACTCGTCCGTCTCTGCTCTGCCGCTGTCCACCTTGAGTCCCGCCAATGAAGCGCTGACCCTGCGTCTGCCCAGCTCGTTGCAACTCAAGCAGCAACTGCCCCTCAACAACGCCCTGACCCGGCAAGTCGCCGCCCACCGCGACGCGGTCCGCGCGATCCTCAACGGTGAAGATTCCCGTCTGCTGGTCATCGTCGGCCCTTGCTCGATTCACGATCCCCAGTCCGCCCTCGAATACGCCACCCACCTCGCTCGCCTCGCCGCCGAAGTCAGCGACCAGCTGTTGCTGGTAATGCGCGCCTACGTCGAAAAGCCCCGCACCACGGTCGGCTGGAAAGGCCTGGCCTACGACCCGCAGCTTGACGGCAGCGATGACATGGCCGGCGGCTTGACCCTCTCCCGTGAACTGATGCGCGAGATGCTGCGCCTCGGCTTGCCAATTGCCACCGAACTGTTGCAACCGATGGCGGCCGGCTACTTCGACGATCTGCTGAGCTGGGTCGCCATCGGTGCCCGCACCACCGAGTCGCAAATCCACCGGGAAATGGCCAGCGGCCTGAGCATGCCCGTCGGATTCAAGAACGGCACCGATGGCGGCGTGGCCGTTGCCAGCGATGCCATGCGTTCGGCCGCCCACCCGCATCGTCATTTCGGTGTCGACAGCCAGGGGCATCCTGCGATCATTCAAACCCCTGGCAATCCCGACACCCATCTGGTGTTGCGCGGCGGTCATCGCGGGCCGAACTACGATCGCGACAGCGTCGCCCAAGTGAACAGCGACTTGACCCGACTCAAGATCCCCGCACGGATCATGGTCGACTGCAGCCACGCCAACAGCGGCAAAGACCCGGCTCGTCAGCCCGCCGTATTCAACGATGTGCTTGAGCAACGCCTGCAAGGCGATCAATCGCTGATCGGCATGATGATCGAGAGCCATTTGTTCGAAGGCTGCCAGCCCTTGAGCCCATCGCTGCGCTACGGCGTATCAGTGACTGATGGCTGCCTCGGCTGGACCGGAACGGAACACCTGTTGCGACAGGCCGTCGACCGGCTGCGGGCACAGAACGGCGTTCAGCGACCGGCATAACCACCGCCGACCTTCCAGCCCTCGATTCGAGGGCTGGGCGTCTGAAAAGCGAATCGGTTGACAGGTAAACGGCGTTGACACAGTAGGCCGTTGCATTGATGCGCTCGGCGAGCGACAAAAAGATGTCCAAATATTCCGAACGGGACCTCAGGCTCTTTCGAACTTTCCTACGTTTTCTATACCTTTTTCATCAACTTACAGCGGATTCCTCATACATCGCCGAGCCGCTGGTGTGCTTTAGAGTGAGCCCATATTCACCTCTCTGAACCATCGCGAAAAAGGAATGAACATGCTACGGAATGCAACTACTCAGTATCCAATCCTGTTGATCCACGGCCTCTTCGGCTTTGATCGCATTGGCAAAGTCGAACTCTTCCATGACGTCAAGCAGGCCCTCAGAAGTGCCGGTGCAAGAGTGTTCATCCCCCACCTCTCGGCTACCCAAAGCAACGAAGTGCGCGGTGACCAACTGTTGGCACAGATCGAACGGGTGCTGGAAGGAACCGGCGCCCACCAGGTCAACCTGATCGGTCACAGTCAGGGTGCCCTCGCAGCACGTTACGCCGCCGCCATCGCGCCGGAGATCGTCGCGTCGGTGACTTCGGTCAGCGGCCCGAACCACGGCTCGGAACTGGCCGATTTCCTGCGCAAGGCCCTCACACCGGGACGCCTGCCGGAACACGTCGCGGCCACGGTTGCCACGCTGTTTGCTGATTTTCTGTCGTTGCTCAGCGGTCATCAGCGTTTGCCGCAGAACGCCATCGCCGCGCTCAACGCCTTGACCACCGAAGGTGTGGGCGCGTTCAACGACAAATACCCGCAAGGACTGCCGAAAACCTGGGGCGGCAAGGGGCGCGAACTGGTGAACGGCGTGCGTTATTACTCCTGGAGCGGCACATTGCAGGGTGACCTTCTCGATAAAGGGCTGGGGGCGGTCAGTCCGCTGCACGGTTTCCTCCAGGCCTTCTCTCGCTACTTCACCACCGAGGCAGAGCAAAATGACGGCATGGTGGGCCGCTACAGCTCCCATTTAGGCAAAGTCATCCGTTCCGACTATCCGCTGGATCATCTGGACAGCCTCTGTCAAACCGCCGGCCCGCTGCGCAAGGGCATCGATCCGATTGCCTTGTATGTGCAGCATGCCGAGCGCCTGAGAAATGCCGGCCTATAATCTGTCCGGAACTTTGTCGAGAAATAGGCCACTGAATCCGGTAGGCTCCGCACTTTACTGAACATTGAAAGGAGAATTTTCCATGGCTAAAGCCACTGCCCGTCACATCCTGGTTAGCTCGGAAGACAAGTGCAACGAACTCAAGGCCCAGATCGAAGGCGGCGCTGATTTCGCCGAAGTTGCCAAAGCCAACTCCACTTGCCCATCCAGCCGCCAGGGCGGCGACCTCGGCTCGTTCGGTCCAGGACAGATGGTCAAGGAGTTCGACACCGTCGTCTTCAGCGCACCTATCAACGTGGTGCAAGGCCCGGTCAAGACCCAGTTCGGCTACCACCTGCTGGAAGTGACCAGCCGTCAGGACTGATCAGCACTCTGATATTCTGCACAGCGGCCCGCCTTTTGGCGGGCCGTTGTGTTTCGGATACGTAATACGGCTGGCGAGGGACGCGCCGCTAGCGTACAAATTGCGGTTATCGACCACCCGGCTCTAAGGCTGACAATGCGACTGGCTTTCCCCACTTTGTTGTTCACTGCCATGGCCCTGCTGTTGAGTGCCGTCGGTGTGAATGCTGCACCGCAACATGCGTTGACCGTGTACGGCGAACCGGCGAAGTACCCCGCCGGCTTCAGTCATTTCGCCTACGCCAACCCGCAAGCCCCCAAGGGCGGCACGATGCGTCGCTCGGCCATCGAGATCGGGCATTTCGACCATATATTGCCGTACATCGACAAAGGCATTGGCGTCACGCAGATCGACGGCTTGCTCTACTCGCCCCTGGCCCAGCGTTCGCTGGACGAACCCTATACCGTGTACGGTCTGGTGGCACAGAAAATGGAGCGCTCCGACGACGGTATGTCGCTGCGCTTCTATTTGAATCCGAAGGCGCGTTTCGCCGACGGCACACCGATCACCGCCCAGGACGTGCGCTACACCTTCGACCTGCTGATGACCCAGGGCAGCCTGCGCTATCGCACCCAGTTCGCCGACGTCAAAGGCGTCGAAGTCGAAGCGCCGCTAACGGTCCGGTTCGACTTCAAAAGCAACGAAAACCGTACCTTGCCCCTCGACATCGCCACGTTGCCGGTATTTCCCGAACACTGGTGGAAGACCCGTGACTTCGCCAATGGCGGTGGTTATGAGGCGCCATTGGGCAGCGGCCCTTATAAGGTGGGCAAGGTCGACTCCGGTCGCAGCATCACCTTCGAGCGCAACGCCACCTGGTGGGGCAAGGATTTGCCGGTCAGCCGCGGCCTCTACAACTTCGATCATTTCAGCATCGAGTACTTCGGCGATACCGACGTCGCACGCCAGGTCCTGCGTGGCGGCGCCTATGACTACAACCGCGAATTCTCCGCGACCGGTTACTCCATCGGCTACGAAAGCCCGGCCCTGAGCGACGGTCGCCTGCAAAAAGCACATCTGGCCACAGAAGCCCCGCAATCGGCCCAGGGTTTTGTCTTCAACCTGCAAAAACCGATATTCCAGGACCGCCGAGTGCGCCAGGCCCTGGCCATGCTCTGGGATTTCGAGTGGAGCAATCGGCAGATGATGCGCGACCTGTACATCCGCCAGCAAAGCTTCTTTTCCAACACCGACCTCGCCGCCCGCAAACTGCCGGACGCCGGCGAGCTGGCCATTCTCGAACCGCTGCGTGGGCAGATTCCCGACGAAGTCTTCACCCAGGTCTTCGAAGCGCCGAAAACCGATGGCAGCGGTCTGATTCGCGACAAACAATTGCAAGCGCTGGACTTGCTCGAGCAGGCCGGCTGGAAACCCGACGGCGACCAACTGGTCAACGCCGAGGGCACGCCACTGAGTTTCACTTTTCTGGTCAGCCAAAACGGCATGGACCGATTGCTCCTGCCATACAAGCGCACCTTGAAACAGATCGGCATCGACCTGAACATCCGCCGCATCGACGCGTCCCAGTATGTGAATCGCCTGATGAGCCGCGATTACGACATGATCGTCACCGGCTACCCGGTCACCACTTCACCGGGTGGCGAGCTGTTCAACTACTTCGGCTCGGTCTCGGCCAACGACCCCGGCGCCAACAACTACATGGTGCTGAAGAACCCGGCGGTCGACACCCTGATCAACGGCCTGGTCCGCGCCAACACCCAGCCCGAAATGCTGCGTTACGCCCACGCACTGGACCGGGTGCTGCAATGGAACTACTACTGGATTCCCAACTATTACCCGCCGGGCACTTCAACGGTGTGGTGGAACCGGTTCGGCATGCCCAACGAGCAGGCCAGTAATGACGAAGCCATCGAAAGCTGGTGGGAAGTGAGCACCACGCCGCTGACCAACCAGCAGATGACGGCGGAAAAAATCCGCCGTGGCACACCCGGAGGGCCGCATTGATGTGGGCTTACATACTGCGGCGTCTGCTGCTGATCATCCCGACGCTGGTGATCATTCTTCTGGTCAACTTCGTCATCGTCCAGGCTGCACCGGGCGGTCCGGTGGAGCAGGCCATCGCGCATTTGCAAGGCATCGGTGGCGCCAGTGTCGGCGGCGGCTCCGGGGAGACCATGTCCGGCACCTCCCGGGCCAGTCGCGGTCTCGACCCGCAATTGATCAAGGACATCGAAAAGCAGTACGGCTTCGACAAGCCCGCACACGAACGCCTGTGGCTGATGCTCACCAGCTACGCGCGCCTGGACTTTGGCAAGAGCTTCTTCCGCGGCGCCACCGTCACCGACCTGATCCTGGAAAAAATGCCGGTGACCATTTCCCTCGGGCTATGGGCGACGCTGATCACGTACCTGGTGTCGATCCCGCTGGGCATCCGCAAGGCCGTGCATCATGGCAGCCATTTCGACATCTGGAGCAGCACGGCAATCATCATCGGTTACGCGATGCCGGCGTTCCTGTTCGCGATGTTCCTGATCGTGGTCTTCGCCGGTGGCACCTCTCTGAACTGGTTCCCGGTGCGCGGACTGGTGTCGGACAACTTCGAATCGCTGTCGACCGTGGGCAAGATCGCCGACTATTTCTGGCACCTGGTGCTGCCGGTGACGGCGTTGGTGATCGGCGGTTTCGCCACGCTGACGATCCTCACCAAGAACTCGTTCCTCAATGAAATCACGCGCCAGTACGTGGTCACCGCACGGGCCAAAGGCTTGAGCGAACGACGCGTGCTGTACGGCCATGTGTTCCGCAATGCGATGTTGCTGGTGGTGTCGGGGATTCCCCAGGCGTTCATCAGCGTGTTCTTCGCCGGGTCGCTGCTGATCGAAGTGATTTTCTCCCTCGATGGCCTGGGGCGCATGAGCTATGAGGCTGCCGTGTCGCGGGACTATCCGGTGGTGTTCGGCTCGCTGTTTATCTTCACGCTGTTCGGGCTTTTGATAAAACTGATCGGCGACCTCTGCTACACCCTGGTCGACCCGCGTATCGACTTCGCCGCGAGGAACGCCTGATGTTCAAGCTCTCGCCGTTAGGCCGTCGCCGCTTTGAACGCTTCAAGAAAAACCGTCGGGGCTGGTGGTCGCTGTGGCTGTTCATTGGCCTGTTTCTGCTGACCTTGGGCGGTGAGTTGATCGCCAACGACAAACCGCTGGTGGTCAGTTATCAGGGCCAGTGGTACTTCCCGGTATTCAAGCGCCACACCGAGCAGGAGTTCGGCGGGCAACTGCCGTTCCAGGCTGACTATCGCAGCGAATACGTGCAAAAGCTGATTCACAAGGACGGCGGCTGGATGCTGTTCCCGCCGATCCCGTTCAGCGATGACACGCCCAACTATGAACTCAATACACCGGCGCCAAGCCCGCCCTCCAGCGTCAACTGGCTGGGCACCGACGACCAGTCCCGGGACGTCATGGCCCGGGTGATTTTCGGCGCACGGGTGTCGATCCTGTTTGCGTTGATGCTGACCTTCGTCAGCGCCTTGATCGGCATCGCCGCCGGCGCTTTGCAAGGCTATTACGGCGGCTGGGTCGACCTGCTGGGTCAACGCTTGCTGGAGGTCTGGTCCGGTCTGCCAGTGCTGTACTTGCTGATCATTCTGTCGGGGTTCGTCGAACCGAATTTCTGGTGGCTGCTGGGGATCATGGCGCTGTTTTCCTGGCTGGCGCTGGTCGACGTGGTGCGCGCCGAGTTCCTGCGCGGTCGCAATCTGGAATACGTCAAAGCCGCCCGGGCGCTGGGCCTCACGGATCGAAAAGTGATTGTCCGGCATATCCTGCCCAACGCCATGAACGCGACCTTGAGCTACCTGCCGTTCATTCTCACCGGCGCCATCTCCACCCTCACGGCCCTGGATTTTCTCGGCTTCGGGATGCCGGCCGGCAGCGCATCGCTGGGCGAGCTGATCGGGCAAGGCAAGCAGAACCTGCAAGCGCCGTGGCTGGGGCTGACGGCGTTTTTCACCCTGGCGCTGATTCTTTCCTTATTGGTGTTTATCGGCGAGGCGTTGCGCGATGCCTTTGACCCCCGATCCTGACGCGGACTGTAGATATGAGTACCAACCTGATCGAAATCCGTGACCTCAGCGTGGCCTTCAATGGCCAGACGGTGGTGCGCAATCTGTGCCTGGACATCCATCCCGGCGAATGCCTGGCATTGGTCGGCGAATCGGGCTCCGGCAAATCGGTGACCGCCCACTCGATCCTGCAACTGCTGCCCGAGACCGGCACCCGGACCACGGGCAGCATTCGCTATCGCGGCAAGGAGTTGCTCGGTGCCCCGCCCCAGGTGTTGCGTGAACTTCGCGGCAACCGGATCGCGATGATCTTCCAGGAACCGATGACCTCGCTCAACCCGTTGCACAGCATCGAAAAGCAGATCGGCGAAACCCTGCTGGTGCACAAAGGCCTGACGGGCAACGCGGCGCAAGCGCGGATTCTGGAGTTGCTGCAACTGGTCGGCATCCAGAAACCCAAAGAGCGGCTCAAGGCCTATCCCCATCAGCTGTCCGGTGGCCAGCGGCAACGGGTAATGATCGCCATGGCCCTGGCGTGCGAGCCGCAGTTGCTGATCGCCGACGAACCCACCACGGCGCTGGACGTGACAGTGCAGCGCAAGATTCTGATTCTGCTCAAGTCCCTGCAACAGCGTCTCGGCATGTCGCTGCTGTTGATCAGCCACGACCTCAATCTGGTGCGCAGCATCGCTCAGCGTGTGTGCGTGATGAAGGCCGGGGAAATCGTCGAAGAGGCCACCTGCGAAACGATCTTCACCGAACCGAAACATCCCTACAGTTGCGTGCTGCTGAACGCCGAACCGGAAGGCGAAGCCCTGCCCCGGGACGAGCGCGAGAACGTTCTGGAAGTGGACAACCTGCGCGTGCAGTTTGCCCTTGGTGGCGGCTTGTTCCAGCGCAAGACGTATCTGAACGCGGTGGACGGCATCAGCCTCAACATTCAGCGTGGCAAGACCCTGGGCATCGTGGGCGAGTCCGGTTCGGGCAAATCGACCCTGGGCCAGGCGATTCTGCGTTTGCTCGATTCCGAAGGCAGCATTCGCTTTCAGGGCGAGGCACTGGACGGTCTGACGCAAAAGCAGTTGCGGCCATGGCGCAAGAAGATGCAGGTGGTGTTCCAGGACCCCTTCGGCAGTCTCAGTCCACGCATGTCCGTGGCGCAGATCATCAGCGAAGGGCTTGAAGTGCATAGCCAATTGACCGCTGATGAATGCAAAGCCGAAGTGATTCGTGCACTGGAAGAAGTCGGCCTCGACCCGCAAAGCCGTGATCGCTATCCCCACGAGTTCTCCGGTGGCCAGCGTCAGCGCATCGCCATTGCCCGGGCGCTGGTGCTGAAACCGGCGCTGATTCTGCTCGATGAACCGACCTCGGCACTGGATCGCACCGTGCAGAAACAAGTGGTCGCCCTGCTCCGCCAACTTCAGGAAAAACACGGCCTGACCTACCTGTTCATCAGTCATGATCTGGCGGTGGTACGTGCCCTCGCCCACGACATGATCGTGATCAAGGACGGCAAAGTGGTGGAAAGCGGTGCCAGCCACGACGTATTCGATTCGCCGCAGCATCCGTACACCAAAGAGCTGTTGGCGGCGGCGCATACGCGGTAGGCATAATCGCGTCCACATCGATGAACCGCGTCGCGGCCTTCGCGGGCAAGCCTCGCTCCCACAGGTTTTGTGGTTATCGCTGAATTTGTGGCTCGACACAAACCCTGCAGGAGCGAGGCTTGCCCGCGAAGAGGCCCGCCAAGACAACACACATTCTGGACATGAAACCCATGAACACCACCGAAAGCCTCAAGGACTACCAGCGCGTTCGCCTGCTGGCGATCCGTTCGCTGTTCGAGATCATCGAGCAATCCAGCGAGGGCACGGTGATTGTCGACCGCGACGCGAATATCGTCTGGATGAACGAGCGCTATGCCCGCCGCTTCGGCCTGGAATCAGCCGAAGTGGCCATCGGCAAAGCGTGCGAAAGCGTGATACCGGGCAGCTTGTTACGTGAGGTGGTTCGCACCGGTCGCCCGATTTTGCTGGATATGCAGGACACGCCGAAAGAACCCCTGGTGGTCATGCGCTTGCCGATCCACGACGACGCGGGCGCCGTCATCGGCGCCATTGGTTTTGCGCTGTTCGACGAATTGCACAGCCTGTCTCCGATGCTCAAACGCTACCTGAGCATGCAGGAAGAACTGGCCTCTACCCGCTCGTTGCTGCGGTCGCGGCAGACCAAATACAACTTCGCCCACTTCATCGGGACCAGCGCCGCCAGCCTGGAAGTCAAACGCCGCGCCCGGCGCAGTGCCAGTGCCGAGTCACCGGTGCTGTTGCTCGGCGAAACCGGCACCGGCAAGGAGCTGCTGGCCCAGGCGATCCACGGCGCTTCACCCCGCGCGCACAAAGCCTTCGTCAGCATCAACAGCGCAGCGATTCCCGAGTCGTTGCTCGAAGCCGAATTTTTTGGCACCGCGCCGGGCGCCTTCACTGGCGCCGATCGCAAGGGCCGGGCCGGCAAGTTGCAGATCGCCCAGGGCGGCACGCTGTTTCTCGATGAAATCGGCGACATGCCGTTGCCGCTGCAAAGCAAGTTGCTGCGCGTGTTGCAGGAAAAGGAATTCGAGCCGGTCGGTTCCAATGAGGTCATCCAGAGTGATGTGCGAGTGATCGCAGCGACCTCCACGGACCTGGAAGCGGCGATCAAGCGCGGCGAATTTCGCGCCGATTTGTATTACCGGCTCAACGTGCTGCCGATCAACGTGCCGCCTCTGCGCGATCGTCTTGATGACTTGCCAGCGCTCAGTGAAGCGATCCTTGAGGAACTTCGCAGCCAGCATGAGCTGAACACCGAAGCCTTGGACCTGCTGGCGCATCACGCCTGGCCGGGCAATATCCGTGAGCTGCGCAACGTGCTGGAACGCGCGGCGCTGCTCAGTGATGACCTGGTGCTGAATGCAGGGGACATCCGCGCGGCAATCGGGACGTTCACACCAGTGACGCGTGTGGCGCCGAGGGTCGTTGAGGCCGTTGCGCAGGAGACGTTCAGCGAGGCGCGGGAGCGGTTTGACCGGCAATTGATTGAATCTGCCCTGGCGCAATGCGGGGGTAAGGTGATTGAAGCGGCGGCGCGGTTGGGGCTGGGTCGGTCGACTTTGTATAAGAAGATGGTGGCGCTAGGGATTGCCGAGTCTCCATAAAGAGACATTGATCTCTATTGGTAGATAGGGCCTCTTCGCGGGCAATCCTCGCTCTTACGGGACCAAGGCGCTCTTGTTTGTGCGGACGACCGCAAATCATGCAGGAGCGAGGCTTGCCCGCGAAGGCACTCTCACAGCCGCAAAAAATCTCGAATAAGAGACAAATCATTCAGAATCACCTTATACATAAATAAATATCCTTATATTTCAATGCCTTAAGTAAATGGCACGAAACTCGCTAAAGCCCTCTCCCACAAAAGTTCCACCCTACAAAAATAACAATCCAGGAGACACACCATGAGTGTGATCATTGCCTTGGCAGCCCTCGCGCTGCTGATGCTGGCTGCTTACCGTGGCTACAGCGTTATTCTCTTCGCCCCGATTGCCGCCCTCGGCGCCGTCTTGCTCACCGACCCTTCCGCCGTCGCCCCTGCCTTCACCGGGGTGTTCATGGAAAAAATGGTCGGCTTCATCAAACTGTATTTCCCGGTGTTCCTGCTCGGCGCGGTGTTCGGCAAGCTGATTGAGCTGTCGGGATTCTCACGCTCCATCGTCGCGGCAGCGATTCGGTTGCTCGGTACACGTCAGGCGATGTTGGTGATCGTGTTGGTCTGCGCCCTGCTGACTTACGGCGGCGTGTCGCTGTTTGTGGTGGTGTTCGCGGTCTACCCGTTTGCCGCTGAAATGTTCCGCCAGAGCAACATCCCCAAGCGCTTGATCCCGGCGACCATCGCCCTCGGCGCGTTTTCGTTCACCATGGACGCCCTGCCCGGCACCCCGCAGATCCAGAACATCATCCCCAGCACCTTCTTCAACACCACCGCGTGGGCGGCGCCGTGGCTGGGTGTAATCGGCGCGATCTTCGTAGTCTGCGCCGGCATGCTGTTTCTCCAACGCCAGCGCAACAAGGCGCAGGCCGCCGGTGAAGGTTATGGCACCGAACTGCGCAACGAGCCGGAAACCGCGGCCGACATCAAACTGCCGAATCCATGGATTGCCCTGTCGCCATTGCTGGCAGTCGGCATCATGAACCTGCTGTTTACCCAGTGGATTCCGCAGTGGTATGGCAAGACCCACAGCCTCGCGCTGCCGGGCATGGCCGCGCCGGTCACCACCGAAATCGCCAAGCTCACGGCGATCTGGGCGGTGCAAGCGGCCTTGCTGGTCGGCATCATCATGGTGCTGGTGTTCGGCTTCCAGGCGATTCGCGGCAAGTTGGCCGAGGGCAGTCGAAGTGCAGTCAGCGGTTCATTGCTGGCGGCGATGAACACCGCGTCGGAGTACGGTTTTGGTGCGGTGATCGCCTCCTTGCCGGGCTTCCTGGTATTGGCCGACTGGCTCAAGAGCATTCCCAACCCGTTGGTCAACGAAGCGATTACCGTGACCCTGCTCGCCGGCATCACCGGTTCGGCGTCGGGCGGCATGAGCATTGCGCTGGCGGCCATGGCCAATGACTTCATCGCTGCGGCCCACGCTGCCAACATTCCGTTGGAAGTGCTGCACCGAGTGGCTGCGATGGCCAGTGGTGGCATGGACACCCTGCCGCACAACGGCGCAGTGATTACCCTGCTGGCGGTCACCGGCCTGACCCACCGTGAAGCCTACAAAGATATTTTCTGTATTACGCTGATCAAGACCCTGGCGGTTTTTGTGGTGATCGGTACTTTCTACGCCACTGGCATTGTGTGAGGTATTCATGACGACTCTTTCGGGCAAGACTGCACTGGTCACCGGTTCCACCAGCGGCATCGGCCTGGGCATTGCCCTGAGCCTGGCCGAGGCTGGCGCCAATCTGATTCTCAACGGTTTCGGCGATGCGTCCAAAGTGATTGCCGAGGTCGAGCAATTCGGTGGCAAGGTCGGCCATCACCCGGCCGACGTCAGCGACCCGGTGCAGATTGCCGACATGATTGCTTATGCCGAGCGTGAGTTCGGCGGCGTCGACATCCTGGTGAACAACGCCGGTATCCAGCACGTAGCGGCGGTAGAAGACTTTCCCGTGGAACGTTGGGACTCGATCATTGCGATCAACCTGTCGTCGGTGTTCCACAGCACCCGCTTGAGCCTGCCGGGCATGCGCACCAAAGGTTGGGGCCGGATCATCAACATTGCCTCGGTGCATGGCCAGGTGGGCTCGGTGGGTAAAGCCGCCTATGTCGCGGCCAAACATGGCGTGATCGGCTTGACCAAGGTCGTCGGGCTGGAAACGGCAACGACCAATGTGACCTGCAACGCCATTTGCCCGGGCTGGGTATTGACGCCGCTGGTGCAGAAGCAGATTGATGCACGCATCGCGACCGGGATCGAGCCGCAACAGGCGCAGCACGATTTGCTCGCGGAGAAGCAGCCGTCGCTGGAATTCGTCACCCCGCCGCAATTGGGCGAACTGGTGTTGTTCTTGTGCAGTGAGGCCGGAAGCCAGGTGCGCGGCGCGGCGTGGAATATTGATGGTGGGTGGTTGGCGCAGTAATTCGGCAGTAAACCGCGTTATCGTTCTTCGCGGGCAAGCCTCGCTCCCACAGGTTTTGTGGTTGCAGCCGGATTTGTGGCTCGACGCAAAACCTGTAGGAGCGAGGCTTGCCCGCGAATGAATCTGAAAATAGAAGAAGAGGCAAGCCATGTCCGACATCCTCTGGCAACCCAGTGCCGAGCGCATCAGCAAAACCCGCATGGAGGCCTTCCGGCGCTTCATCATTAAGCGGCACCACATTCACCTCGACGACTACCCCGCCCTGCACCAATGGTCCATCGATCAGCGCGTAGCTTTCTGGCAGGCGATCGTCGACTTCTTCGACATCCGTTTCCACGATCAGCCGGACGCAGTGCTGGTGGAAGGCGCGCAAATGCCCAGCGCCGAGTGGTTCCCAGGCGCCACCCTGAATTTCGCCGAGCACCTGCTGCGCCGTCGCGACGATGCCGTGGCGGTCATTGCGATTGGCGAGAACGGCCAGCGTGAACACCTGACCTGGGCGGAACTCGCCGAGCATGTCGCCGGTTTTCAAAACAGTCTGAAAGCCGCTGGCGTCGGCCTCGGCGACCGTGTCGCCGCGTGCATGCCCAATACCTGGCAAACTCTGGTGGCCATGCTCGGCACCACCAGCCTGGGGGCGATCTGGTCCTGCTCATCACCGGACTTCGGCACCCAGGGCGTCATCGACCGCTTCGGCCAGATCGAACCAAAAGTGCTCATCACCTGCGCCGGTTATCGCTACGCCGGCAAGGACATCGATCAGACCGCCAAGGTCAATGAAATCCTCGATCGCCTGCCATCCTTGCAACAGTTGATCCTGGTGCCCTATGCCCGACCACAGGCACGCATCGAACAGTTCCACACCCGAGCCAACGTGACGCTGTGGGATGATTTTTACGACATCGGTGGCGAGCCGGATTTCGTCCCCGTGCCGTTCGCCCATCCGCTGTACATCCTCTACTCCAGCGGCACCACCGGCGTGCCGAAATGCATCGTCCACAGCACCGGCGGCGTGTTGCTGCAACACGTCAAGGAGCACGGCCTGCATTGCGATCTCGGCCCCGGCGACCGTTTGTTCTACTACACGACGTGCGGATGGATGATGTGGAACTGGCTGGTCTCTGCCCTGGCCGTGGGCAGTGCAGTGGTGCTGTACGACGGCTCGCCGTTCCATCCGGCCCCCCGGCGTTTGATCGACCTGATCAACGATGAACGCATCAGCGTCTTCGGCACCAGTCCAAAATTTATCGCCACCCTGGAAACCCATGGGATCAAACCGCGCGAAAGCCATGACCTGAGCAGCCTGAAAACCCTGCTTTGCACCGGTTCCGCGCTGTCGCCGCAGAGTTACGACTACGTGTATCGCGACCTCAAGAGCGACCTGTGCCTGGCCTCGATGTCCGGTGGTACCGACATCGTTTCGTGCTTTGTGAACAGCAATCCTTTTGAGCCCGTGCGTCGCGGCGAAATCCAGGGCAAAAGCCTGGGCATGGCGGTCGAAGTCTGGAATGACGACGGCAAGCCTGTGATCGGCGAGAAAGGTGAACTGGTGTGCACCCGGCACTTCCCGGCGATGCCCATTGGTTTCTGGAACGACCCGCAGCAGGAGAAGCTGCACGCTTCATATTTCAGCCAGTTCCCCGGCGTCTGGGCCCAGGGCGATTACGCCGAACAGCTGCCCCACGGCGCGATGATGATCCACGGCCGCTCGGACGCGGTGCTCAACCCGGGCGGCGTGCGCATCGGTACCGCGGAAATCTATCGTCAGGTGGAGAAGGTCCCACAGGTGCTGGACAGCGTGGCCATTGGTCAGCAATGGCAGGATGACGTGCGGGTGGTGCTGTTCGTGAAGTTGCGCGACGGCGTCGAACTGGATGAAGCCTTGCAGCAGCAGATCCGCCAGGTCATCCGCGCCAACACCACACCCCGGCATGTACCGGCGAAGATTGTCGCGGTGACCGATATCCCACGGACCATCAGCGGCAAGGTCGTCGAGCTGGCGGTGCGGAACGTGGTGCATGGGCAGAAGGTGAAGAACACCGATGCGTTGGCCAATCCCGAGGCGCTGGAGCAATTTCGGGATCGGCCGGAACTGGCTTTTTAAACGGTTCGATCGAACGCTCGGGCCGGGGCTGCCGTGCCCTGTGCAAACCTCTGCGCAGTCACGGGTTTGTTCAGCGTGATCAGCACCGGATCGACAATCGCACGTTCGGGGTTTGCTTCCAGCGTGCTCCGCAGGAGGGACATGTTGCGGTCAAACCCGCCTTCGTCGGTGTACAACTGGCTCAGCAGCGAAGTGACCACCGCCAGTGAGTCGGCGTTTTCAAAGGCTTTGGCACGGGCGTGACGGGCATTGCCTCCATCTGTCACCGCAAGCTGTCCGGAGGCCAGGTTCAACAGCGACGCCACGTCCAGCGACTGGCTACCCCCAACGTTGCCGGCGTCGCGGGCATAGGCGACATCACCGATCTGCGCAGGTCCGTGAAACAGCTCATGGATCAAGTCGTCTGCGACGACGTCAAGGTTGAAACCCTGGCCGATGAAGTGACGGTTGAGATTGACGGTGTAGATTTCAACGAACTTCGCGTCGGATTGCCCGGTTGCGCCTTTCCACTGCTGGTAAGCGTCCGCGTCGAAAGCGGCAATGTGGTGGGTGTCCTTGAGTGGATCAAGGACGAAGTTACTGATGGAAACGCCCGCGAAGTCTGCCCTGACCGCTCTCAAATAATTCAATAACTGATTGATTGCTTCATTCGAATCGCTTCCCATCAGCAGCCTCGCGACCAGCGTGCGCTGCGCCTCAAAATCACGGTGGATCAAGGCATTGATTGCGTTTTCGATTTTAGTCCGGGCTCGCGGCAGACTTTGTTCAATGAACTGTCGGGTGTAACTGACAGGCAATGTCTTGGTTGGGCGCGGCAAGCCGACAGGCGCCACGTAGGCAAAGTGCTCCAGTTTGGGCCCCCAGGCTTTGCCCAGGCGGTCGAGGGCATACCATTGGAGTTGGTTGCGCGCGGCCACCACTGACAGGGCCTCACCCACTGCACCACGTGGCCGCCAGCTACCCTGTCCGGTGTGGACGTGACTGGCGGCGCGGAGCAGGTCATAGGATTTGTGGCTGCCATGGAGTCTGCCCAACTGGGACTTCGCCAGTCCAAGAAGCGCTTCAGCCTGACTGCTGAAACGTAACGCGCCCTTATGGATGAGTTTGCCGGCACCATAAAACACCGTTGGTACATCATCCACGGGGTTGAAGAGGGAAATGGAGGTGACAAAGGCCAGTTTGGTCAGACGGGCGCCTTTGGACGACAGGGAGATCGCCTTCGACGAGATGCTCAGCGCTTTGGCGCCCGCCCCCACGAATGCCCCGCCCAACGCCATGGCGTCCATGACGCAACCGTAGATCCCGTCTACGACCTTGTTGTGCTCTCCGGAAGACAAATCCTCGATGCACTTTTTGAACGGAACCACCAGATTCACGATGTAATCGGCAGTCTCTTCGCCTTTTTTGCGTTCGGTTTCAAGCGCTGTCGGCACGGTGGCCATCAACTCGATTTCGTCCAACGTGCGCAACGGATGATTGTTCACAACGAACGCCAGAATTCGCGCCAGTTGCGGATTGCCAACATTCATATAAGTACTCTGCTGGCGAGCCGTTACTTGCAGTGGCGCGGGGAGTTCGCCCAGTTTTTCAATAATTGCCATGTCGCTGCTGGCGTCATTCCCGGCGAAAACGCCGTCGGTATATTCAATAACAGAAAGAGGCAACCATTCGGGGGGCGCAGGTCGTTCCGGCGCATTCAGATCCCCGGCGAAATCCATTCTCGCGGCCGTTCGCAATTTGCCTGTTGAGATGATCAGCGAGGCGAGCGTGTTGTTTCTCCGTAATTCACCCCGCAAGGTGAACAACTCATAACACACCGCCGTGTTTGCGTGAGTTGCAAACATGACAATGCCGAAGCGTCCCTTGACAGCATCGCTACCTTGCCGGGTTTCGTAAGTCGTTGAAACAGGGATCGGCGATATTGAAAAGAAAGACTCGGTTCTGGTGGCCGGAAGACGAACGGTAAAAAAGCTGATCTTTCCGTTCAGAAAGACGTCCAGATCATGAGGAAGCATGTGTGAAAGGGCCAACTTGATGTTGCTCGCCAGCGCATTATTCAACTGGCCGTGATAATCGCGCAATTGGCGATGGTACTCGACATTGTTGGGAGGCAGGCTCCGCAACCTTGGAAAGCGACTATAAAGGCTAGTGACGGAGGGGTCGTACTGAGTTGGTCTTTTGTAATGGGTGATACCGGCCAACAAATCAGGGGTCCCGGAAATAACTTTATCGGGGAAGACCGCAGGAAAATCCCACTGGCCACCTTCCAGATCCGCCGACATGTGCAACTCGACCATGGACATGGGGTTGGAGGACGCATAAAGGCCGGGGTGTTGATAGAGCACTTTATCGTCGAGAAAATCACACTCCGGCACCGCGCCTTGCAAGGCTTCGCGCGCGATGGTTTCGCGGTTGGGCATCGGGATGGAATAGACGCGCGCCAGATGGGTGAAGTTTTCCGCATATGCCTGGAACGCGGTGATGGCCCGCTCGGTGCTGTCCGTTGCCGCTTGAGTCAGCTCGCTTGCGCTGATAACGCTGTTGATCAGGGCCCAGTCGACGATCGGATCGATCATTGCCAAATCCCGCAGTCGGGACAGCGGCTCGCTGACAGGCTCCAGTTCGACATACGCCATGATTTGCGCATACGTCAGCACACGCGACGCGCCCTTCCTGACCGCTTCCGCCAAGGCAACGCCATGGCAAAAGGTTACCCAGGCAACCGACCCCATCGTCATCGACGATGGCACGCCCCTGACCAGAAATTCCGGCGCAATGTCCGCCAGCAGCAGATGACACGCCAGTGGCGCCGCCGCAGGATCAACCCAGCCCTTGGTATAGAGAAAGGCTTGCAGCTCTTCGCGGACCACGGCCGGCGACCGCTCTACGTTGCTCGGCGCATATAAAGCGAAACCACCGAGACTCTTGCGATCCCCGGTACTACCAAGAGACGGATAAAGATCCAGCAACAGGCTGGTGACCAGCAGTTGCTCGAGATCTTGCGCAGAGACGTTCTGCCCGGGATGCGCGCCGAACCAGTCCGACGCTTCCAGAATCTGCCTGGCACAGGCCTGGGCCACTGGATGCTTGACCAACGCGACGATCCGCTCGGCGGCATTTTCGTGTGTCGCAACGGCGCGTCCCGTTTCGCGGTACAACATGTCCAGCAGTCTGGTGTTCTGGGTAACACGCTGAGTAACCTGCCGAATGGCGGTCCGTTGCTCAGCCGACAAGACGGCTAACGATGAATCATCCGTAACCAACTGCCCCCAATAGTGCCCCAACTCATCGACATCAGGATCAAACTCGAAAAGCGCGATCAGGTTTCTGGTTTCGCTCGCGTTCGTTGGAACCGTCAGGCCATGAAACCTCAGCCATTGGTCCACATCGACGAAATCTTCGGTGTAAATGTATCCACCGGCTTGCCTGGCAATATCACCTACCACCAGCAGCTTTTGATAATAGTGCGACGCCTGGACGATATTCACGTCGACGACTTCCCACACTTGCCGCTCTTTTCGGAATATCTCAAGTCCGCCGTTTTCGTTAATACGGGTTGCCGCCATATTCTCCGGACGGTGGCGACGGAGTTCGTCCATTACGACCGTGTAGTTGGCCAGGTTATTCCATGCCACTCGCCCCGGCATATGGACTTCATACAGCGAAGAACCTTTTGCCAGCTCAAACTCATAACCTTGCCAACAGTACGGCCCTTCATCCTCTTGATCCTCGAAGACACTTTGCAACAAGCGCGCGACCACTTGTCGTTCAGCGGCATCGGCCCTTAACCACTGGTGCTGGACTTCGGAAACGGCTCCGGACAACGGATAGTCTTTATATTTCAACTTAACAACCATAAAACAACCTTATGTATTTAGTTCACTGATTCATTAATCGAAGGTGAATCCTGACCCACCAAAAATTAACTAAACAGTAAAACTTCATAAGACAACATTTCATCGTCGCCGCCTTACCCACCTCATCAATCCACTAACCCCCAGTCCCCAATGGGCGCATTGGCGGTCGAAGGCCCACCGCCATACAGTTTGAGGCGCAACTTCAGATTGCTCAGCGAGTCCGCATGTTTTAGCGCCTCTTCCTCACTGATTGCGCCTTCCATCACCAGTGCATACAGTGCGCCATCGAACGTCTGCATACCGAACTCTGCGGACTTTTCCATGATGTCTTTAAGTTCGTCCAGTTGATTGCGCTTTATCAAGTCACCGATCGTGGGTGTTCCCAACATCACTTCCACTGCCGCCCTGCGCTGACCGTCAAGGGTCCGCACCAATCGTTGGGAAACAAACGCTTTCAGATTGTTGCTCAAGTCATGCAGCAACTGCGTCCGCCGCTCTTCGGGAAAGAAATTGATGATGCGGTCCAGCGCCTGATGGGCGTTGTGCGCGTGCAACGTCGAGATCACCAGATGGCCCGTATCGGCAAACGCCAGCGCGTGCTCCATGGTTTCGCGGTCGCGGATTTCGCCGATCAGTACCACGTCCGGGGCCTGGCGCAGGGTGTTTTTCAGGGCAGCATGAAAACTGCGGGTATCGACGCCGACCTCGCGCTGGTTGATGATCGACTGCTTGTGCCGATGGATGTACTCGATCGGGTCCTCGATGGTGACGATATGGCCAGTGCTGTGGCGGTTGCGGTAATCGATCAGCGCCGCGAGAGAGGTTGACTTGCCGCAATCGGTGGCGCCGACGAACAGTATCAATCCTTGTTTGAGCATCACGGTTTCGAGCAGCACCGCCGGTAGTTTGAGGTCTTCGAAACGCGGGATGTCGAGCTTGATGTTGCGTGCCACGATTGACACATCGTTGCGTTGCTTGAAGATGTTGACCCGAAAGCGCCCGACACCCGCCAGGGAGATTGCCAGGTTCATCTCCAGTTCCCGATCGAACTCCAGGCGCTGTTCGGCGTCCATGATGGACTCGGCAATGGCCGCGACTGCTCCCGGCTTGAATGGCTGGTCGGTCAGCGGCTTGAGCACACCGTCGAACCGCGCACTGGGTGGTGCGCCGGTGGAAAGATAGAGATCGGATCCATTCCGGTCAGACAGTATCTGCAACAGTGCATCGATTTCCATGGCAAAAAACACCCGCGAAGCATTCAATGAAAAAGTAATGACCCATGGCAGGTCATCCAGCGTCTACCGCCCTGCAAGGATAGTAGACGCCGCGCCACCGACTTAAGTGCAGGACAATTTGATGAACGCAACACTGACGGGCAGCGATGCACAGGCCTTGATCGCCAGACTGGACTGGACACGCACCCCGCTGGGCGCTGCCAGCACCTGGCCACAGAGCCTGCGCACTGCGGTGGACATCGTGATTCATTCACCGATGCCGATGCTGTTGCTGTGGGGGCCGCACCTGACGCAGATCTACAACGACGGCTTCGCCCTCCTCGCCGGCAGCAAGCATCCACACGCTTTCGGACAACCGACGCACCAGATCTGGCCAGAACTTCAGGACTTTACCAGCCCCATTTACAGCGCTGTCCTACAAGGCCAGGTGCGTACCTACAGCGAACAACGTTTTACCTTGCAACGCGACGAAGGTGATTCCGACTTCTGGCTGGACCTGACCTACAGCCCGATCCGCGATGAAAACGCTGAGGTTGCTGGCATTCTGGTCACCGCCATCGAAACCAATGAACGCCGACGCATCGCGCTGGAACTGGAACAGCGGTCGGCCGCCAGTCTCAAGGCCCAGCACGAAACCGAACAGCGCCTGCAACTGGCGCTGGCGGCCACCGACGCCGTCGGTACCTGGGATTGGGACATCGGCGAAGATCGCTTCATCGCCGATGCGCATTTCGCCGAACTGCACAACATCGACCCACTGCTCGCCAGTCAGTTGCCCATCAGCGCCTACCTCCAGGCCGTGCACCCGGAAGATCGCGCCATGGTCGCCCGCAGCATCAAATATTCCATCACCCACGGCACCGAATACGCCGAGGAATATCGCTTGCTGCAACCCAGCGGTCACCTGCGCTGGGTGTTTGCCCGCGGTCGCTGCTACAAGGACCACCATGGCCGGCCGATCCGCTTCCTTGGCGCCGCGCTGGATCTGACCGAACGCAAGCTCACCGAGCAAGCCCTGCGCCAGAGCCAGACCGAGTTGCAGCTGATCATCAACGCCATGCCCATCCTGATCAGCTACGTGGACAGCGAGGAACGCTTTCGCTTGAACAACGCCGCTTATCTGGACTGGTATGGCCTGACACCGCAGGAACTCTATGGCCGCACCATTCGTGAAGTGCTGGGCGAAGAAGCCTATGCCTTGCGCGCCGAACACATTGCCCTGGCGCTGACGGGCAAGTCTTGCTGTTTCAGCATCAATACCCCGCACCGGGACGGCAGTAACCGCCATGCCTTGATGAATTACTTGCCGCGCCACGGTGCCGACGGCACGGTGAATGGTTTCTACATCTTTGTCATTGACGAAACCGAGCGCAAACAGACGGAAGAAGCCCTGCGCAATCTCAACGATACCCTTGAGGAACGGGTCGCGGCCCGCACCCAGCAGCTGGCCGAAGCCAACCAACGGCTGCAAAACGAGATGTTCGAGCGTGAACGCGCGGAAGACGCCTTGCGCCATGCGCAGAAAATGGAGGCGGTCGGGCAGCTCACCGGCGGCATCGCCCACGACTTCAACAACATGCTGACCGGGATCATCGGCAGCCTCGATCTGATGCAGCGCTATATCGCGGAAGGGCGCGCCGCCGAGATTGGCCGTTTCACCGAAGCCGCGGTGTCCTCGGCCAATCGTGCCGCCGCCCTGACCCATCGGCTACTGGCGTTTTCCCGGCGTCAGTCGCTTGATCGCCGGCCGCTGAACGCCAATGACCTGGTGCACTCCCTGGAAGACTTGTTCAGCCGGACCAAGGGCGATCACATCGAACTCAAACTGCTGCTGGCCGGCGAGGTCTGGCCGGTGAGCACTGACGTCAGCCAACTGGAAAACGCTCTGCTCAACCTCGTCATCAACGCCCGGGACGCCATGCCCGATGGCGGCGAGTTGCTGATCGAAACCGCCAACGTTTACCTCGACGGCAGCGACATCACCACGTTGGAACCGGTCAAGGCCGGGGATTACGTGATGATTGCCGTCAGCGATAACGGCACCGGGATGACACCGTCGGTGCTGGCCAAGGCGTTCGACCCGTTCTTCACCACCAAACCCATCGGCCAGGGTACCGGCCTTGGATTGTCGATGATTTATGGGTTCGCCCAGCAGTCGGGCGGGCATGTCAGCCTGTTCAGTTTGCCGGGCAAGGGCACCAGCGTTCGCCTTTACTTGCCCCGATTGCACGCCACGGAACCGGAAAAAGTACTGCTGCCGTTCACGGGCGAGGCTCCGGCGGCGATTGCCGGCGAAACCGTGGTGTTGGTGGAAGACGACCCGGCGGTGCGCATGCTGGTGCTCGACCTGCTCAACGAGCTGGGTTATCACGCCCACGAAGCCGAGGATGCGAAGACCGCCCTGCCCTTGCTGGAATCCGACCTGAGGGTCGATCTGCTGGTGACCGACGTAGGCCTGCCGGGCATGAACGGCCGGCAACTGGCAGAGATCGCTCGCCAGCACCGCCCCGAACTCAAGGTCCTGTTCATGACCGGTTACGCGGAGAAAGCCGCCGAACGCCAGGGTTTCCTGGAAGAAGGCATGGACATGGTCGCCAAACCGTTTTCCATTGACCTGTTGGCCAACAAGATTCGCACGATGATCGGCCAACCGGAGTGAGTTGAGGCATAATCGCGCGCCCCGCTGGCATCAACATAGCCATCACCGTTGCAAGGTATGCCCCCATGAAAGCTCAAGCCCGCCATATTCTGGTGAAAACCTCGGAAGAAGCCGAGCAGCTCAAACAACGCATCGCCAAGGGCGAAGCCTTTGATGTGCTGGCCAAGAAGTACTCCACCTGCCCGTCCGGCAAACGCGGGGGCGACCTGGGTGAAGTGCGGCCTGGGCAAATGGTCGGGGTGATCGACGCGGTGATCTTCAAAAAACCGCTACGGGTGGTGCATGGGCCGATCAAGAGCAAGTTCGGGTATCACCTGGTGCAGGTGTTTTACCGGGATTGATGGGTTTGGCTTAAAGGCCCTGTGGCGAGGGAGCTTGCTCCCGCTGGGCTGCGTAGCGGCCCCAATTTACGGCTGCTGCGCACCCGAACGGGAGCAAGCTCCCTTGCCACAAAAGCTTATTTCAATCTTTGGGAATCAGTGCTCCAGGCACTTGAATCACCCGACTCGCCAACCGATGCCCCGCCTCGGCCGCCTCAACCGCACTTCCACCCTTGAGCCGACTGGCCAAATACGCCGCGCTGAACGAATCCCCCGCCGCCGTGGTGTCCACCACGCGCTCGACCTTCTGCGCGGGCACCTCGAACGACTCGCCATCACAGCGAATCAGACACGCCTCGGCGCCACGCTTGAGCACCACTTCGGGGGTGCCAATCTGCTCGTAAGCGGCAAACACCGCCTCGCCATCGGAAAAATGAAACAGCGCCTGCTCGTCATCGACGGTCAGCAACGCCAGATCGACATAGGGCAAGACGCTGCGATAAGCCGCCCGCGCCTCTTCGACTGACGCCCACAAGCGTGGCCGGTAGTTGTTGTCGAACACGATCCGCGCATCCCGCTGGCGGGCCTCGATCAGGGTTTCCAGCAGTTTCACCCGACCTTGCACGCCGAGCACCGCCAGGGTGATGCCGCTGAAATACAGCACGTCGTAATCCGGCAGCGCGGCCAGGATCGGCGCGGCGGCCGGGGTGGTGAAGCAGTCGCGCACGGCCGCTTCGTTACGCCAATAGAGGAAGCGGCGCTCGCCCGCCGCATCAGTCTGGATGCAGTACAAACCGGGCAGTCGCCCGGGCAGGCGCTGAACCATGCCCAACCCGATGTGTTCGTCGGCCCAGGTCTGGCACATGGCATCGCTGAAACTGTCGTCGCCCAGTGCAGTGACGTAATCGACGATGCCGCGGGTGCCGAGTTCCCGGGACAGGTAGACCGCAGTGTTCAAGGTATCGCCGCCGAAGCTCTGTTGCAGCGTGCCATCGGCGCGTTGTTGCAGCTCGATCATGCATTCGCCGATCAAGGCGATGCGCGGGGTGTTGGGGCCGAGGGTGTTGATGGTGTTCATTGTTGTGGGGTCTCTGGTATTGCGGTGTTGTCTGGGAGGATGCCATCGCGAGCAGGCTCACTCCCACATTGGATCTTCAGTGTTCACAAGATCCCTGTGGGAGCGGGCTTGCTGGCGAAGGCCGCGCCTCGGTCCGAAGCCTTAGAAACAGGTTTCCATGGTTTCGATGACGTTCAGCTGCTCATCCACCAGACACCCCGTGCGCCACTTGTCGAACGTCAGGCACGGGTGCGAGGTGCCGAACGAAATGATGTCGCCCACCCGCAACTCAACCCCCGGCGCCACGGTCATGAACGCGTGCTGGTCCATCACTGCCGTCACTTTGCAGGCGCTGACATCGTCACCGGTGGCAGGCACCACGCCGGCCTTGTAACGCAGCAGCGGCACCGGCAACCCCGCGTCGTAGGCGACGTCGCGTTTGCCCAGGGCGATCACCGCGAAACCCGGCTCCGGCAACGACTGCACATGCGCCCAGACTTCCAGCGCCGGGCGCAGGCCCTCGTGCAGATCGCTGCGGCGGTCGAGCACGCAGCATTGCGCTTCCTTGTAGATGCCATGGTCGTGAGCCACGTAGCTGCCGGGGCGCAACACGCTGAGGAAACGTCCACCCGCGTTCTGCGCTTCGAAGGATTCGGCGATCAAGTCGTACCAGGCCGAACCCGACGCGGTGATGATCGGCTTGGGAATCGCAAAGGCGCCGCTGTCCTGCAACTGCACGGCCAGGCGCACCAGGGAGGCGGCGAATTCACGAATGCCTGTGACCGCATGATCACCGTGGATCACGCCCTCGTAGCCTTCGATGCCGGTCAGCGCCAGCGCCGGTTGAGCGCCGATGGCTTTGGCCAGCGCGACCACTTCCGCTTCACTGCGGCAACCGCAACGACCGCCGACCACGCCATACTCGATCATCACGTTCAGGCGCACACCGCGCGAGGCGAAGTACGCGCCCAGGTCAGCGACGTTGTCCGGATGATCGACCATGCAATGGAAGTCGAACGTCGGGTCCGCCAGCAAGTCGGCGATCAGCGCCATGTTCGGCGTACCGACCAATTGGTTGGCCATCAGCACCCGACGCACACCGTGGGCATAGGCCGCGCGGGTTTGCGTGGCGCTGGCCAGGGTGATGCCCCAGGCGCCGGCGTCCAGTTGGCGACGGAACAGAGCGGGCGTCATGCTGGTTTTGCCGTGGGGCGCGAGTTCCGCGCCGCTGTTGCTGACAAACGCCTGCATCCAGCGAATGTTGTGCTCCAGCGCTTCGCGGTGCAGCACCAGCGCAGGCAGGCTGACGTCGCGCACGAGATTGGCGCCAGTCTGGGCAAAGCCCTTTTCCACAGCCGCAGTGTTTTGGGCAGAAGACATGGTCGAACTCCTCACATTAGCGGCTGCAGACAGCCGCTTTTATTCGTTGATACGCCGGGCCAGGCTATTGGCGCTGTCGATCAGCACCCGGCGATAGTCGTTGTAATTGTTCTTGGCGTCGTTCCGTGGGGCGACGATGCACAGGGTCGCAATGGCCACGCCGCTCGGGTCTTTGACCGGGGCGGCGAAGCAATGGGTGAAGGTGTCGGCGACGCTATCGAAAGAGAAGAAGCCATCGATACCGGCCTGACGGATTTCCTTGAGAAACTGCTCCAACGGCAGCCGTTCGCCGTCGGGCAGGATGAAGTCGTCGTGGTCGATCAGGTCAATGATCTCCTGATCACTCAGGTGCGCCAGCAGCAGGCGCCCGGACGCAGTCCAGGGGATTGGCGCGTTCTCGCCGATGTCCGAGGAAATACGGAAATGCCGCTCGCCCTCTTTCATCAGCGCAACGGTGTATTTGCGCCCGTTAAGCAGGCACATCTGAGCGGTTTCATGGGTCTGGCTGACGATGTCCTGCAAAGCGTGATCGGCTTCGCGGGTCAGGTCGAAATGGCGCAAATGCGCTTGCCCGAGAAAGTACAACTGACGGCCGAGGTAGACGTGACCGTCCTTGCCCACGGGTTCGAGAATGCGACGTTCCAGCAGGGAAGCGACCAGTTCGTAGATCGTGGATTTCGGGCTGTCGATGCCGCTGGCGATTTCATTCGGGCGCAGCGGTTTGCCGACTTCCTTGAGGAAATCGAGGATATCGAACGCCCGGTCCAGACCGCGAGCCCGGCGCTTGATGGTGTCTTCGGTCATGTCAGTGGTTCCCATACAAATTCGCCGGGGAGTTTACCGCTAATGATCGTTCCCACGCTCGACGGGGGAATGCCTCAATGAACGCTATGCGTCCCTTTGGGACGCGGAGCGCCCCGGGCTGCATTCCCCCGCAGAGCGTGGGATCGATCATTAGGCTCAGGCCTTTTTCTTGTACGCGATGCAGTCGATCTCGACCTTGCAATCGACCATCATGTTCGCCTGCACACAGGCCCGGGCTGGTGCGTGCTCGCTTTTGAAGTACTCGGAGAAGACCTTGTTGAAACTGGTGAAATCCCGCGGATCCTCCAGCCACACGCCAGCACGCACCACGTCTTCCAGGCCATAACCGGCCTCTTCGAGAATCGCGATCAGGTTCTTCATGGCCTGGTGGGTCTGCTCGACGATGCCACCGGTAATGATCTCGCCGTCCACCGCCGGCACCTGCCCGGAAACGTGCAGCCAGCCATCGGCTTCAACGGCTCGGGCGAAAGGGCGAGGCTGACCGCCAGCGGCGGTGCTGCCGGTGCCGTAACGAGTAATGCTCATGAGTGTTTCTCCTGATCGAAAAAATATAAAAGTTAAAACCGCGTGTTCTTGAGAAATTCGGCAAGACGCGGCGATTGCGGGCGTTCGAACAGCTCCTTGGGAGGCCCCTGCTCCTCGATCCGCCCCTGGTTCATGAAGACGATCTTGTCCGAGACCTCGAAGGCAAAACGCATCTCGTGGGTAACCAGCAACATGGTCATGCCTTCGTCGGCCAGGCCCTTGATCACGTTCAGCACTTCGCCGACCAGTTCCGGGTCCAGGGCCGAGGTCACTTCGTCGAACAGCATCAGGCTCGGGTTCATGGCAATCGCCCGGGCAATCGCCACGCGCTGTTGCTGACCGCCGGACAACTGGCCGGGATAGTGGTCACGACGCTCCAGCAGGCCAACCCGCTCCAGCCATTTCTCCGCCAGCGCCACCGCTTCGTCCTTGTGCAGTTTCTTGACCTTGAGCAATCCAAGGGTGACGTTCTGCAGCGCGGTCAGGTGCGGGAACAGGTTGAACTGCTGGAACGCCATGCCGGTCATTGCCCGGTGCCGGGCGATGACTTTTTCCGGGTGACGCACGCGCTTGCCGTTGACCTCGTCATAGCCGATGGACTCGCCATCGAGCACGATCTGCCCGCCCTGGAATTCTTCGAGCATGTTCACGCAACGCAGCAGCGTGGTCTTGCCCGAGCCGCTGGAGCCGATCAGCGTGACCACGTTGCCGCGCTGCATGGTCAGGTCGACGCCCTTGAGCACTTCAAGCTTGCCGTACTGTTTGTGCAGGCCGCGAATGTCCAGCAGGGCCTGGTTCTGTGTCGAAACTTGAGGTTGAGTCATGGCAAGGCCACCCGCTTTTCAATGTGCCGGCCGAGTAATTCGATGGCGTAGTTGATGACGAAAAACAGAAATCCGGCGAACAGGTAAAACTCCAGCGTCATGAAGGTGCGCGCGATGATCTGCTGCGTGCTGAGCAACAATTCCGCCACACCGATGACCGACAGCAAGGTCGACGCCTTGACGATTTCGGTCGACGAGTTGACCCAGGTCGGCAGGATCTGCCGCAACGCCTGGGGCAACAACACGTAGCCGAGCGCCTGATAAAACGTCAGGCCGATGGCCTTGCTTGCCTCCATCTGGCCACTGGGCAACGCTTGCAACGCGCCGCGCACAATCTCCGCGACGTGGGAGCCGCAGAACAGCGTCAGCCCCAAGGCACCGGCCTGAAACGCGCTGATTTGCCAGCCCAATGCGGGCGCCATGTAGAAGCAGGCCAGCACCAGTACAAACACTGGCGTGCCGCGAATAATGTCCACGTAAAACCGGAACGGTGCGCGCATCCAGAACTTGCCGTAGGTCAGCACCAGACCGGTAACAATACCGACCATCGTACCCAGCAAAATCGCCAGGGCCGAGACCTGCACACTGGTCAAAAAGCCCTGCCACAGAACTTCCCGCGCCACCCATAACTCATGCAACCAACTGGGGGATTCGTACATGGTGGCCTCCTATCGGCGGATCGCCAGACGCTGCTCGAGGTAACGCAGCATCATGGCAATGAGGTAACAGGCCGCAACATAGAGCGCTGTGGTCACCAGCCAGGTTTCGATCACCCGGTAGCTCTCGACATTGATCTTGCGCGCGTAGTAAGTCAGCTCCGGCACCGCAATCGCGGCGGCCAGCGAGGTGTCCTTGAACAGCGAAATGAAGTTGTTCGACAAGGCCGGCAACACATTGCGCAGCATCACCGGCACGGTGACGTAGGCCTTGACCTGCCACTCGCCCAACCCGATCGCCAGGCCCGCTTCACGCTGCCCCTTGGGAATGCTCAACAAGCCACCACGGAACACTTCAGTCAGGTACGCCCCGGCGTACAGCGACAAGGTGATGATGAACGACGGGATCTTGTCCAGCCGGATCCCCAGGCTCGGCAAAGCGAAGTAGATCAACAGAATCAACACCAGAATCGGCGTATTACGGACCACCGTCACATACACCGACGCCAGCACCCGCAATGCACGGTGCTTTGACAGCAAAGCAAACGCCATCATCAGGCCGATCACGCAACCGATGGCGATCGACACCAGCGCCAGCTCAAGGCCCAGACCGAGCCCCGCCAGCAAGGTGTCGAAATCGCGCCACACGGCGGCAAAGTTCAACTGATAGTTCATGGTCAGCAGTACCTTGAACGGGGCGCGTCATCGGCGCCCCGCTCTCACGGGATCATTTGAATTCGACAGGGAAACCGATGGCCGGGGTTGGCAGATCTACACCGAACCACTGTTTGAAGGACGCCGCGTAAGTCGGGAACTCAACGCCGGTCATGGCTTCATGCAAGGTGGTGTTGACGAAGTTCAGCCAGTCCTGATCGCCGCGCTTGACCGCGCAGGCGTAGGTCTGCGGGCTCCAGGCGTAGGCCGGGCTGCGATAGCGGCCAGGGTTCTGCACCATCAGGTATTTCACCGACGATTGATCGGTGGCGGCGGCGTCGGCACGGCCGGAGTTCACGGCCTGATACATCAGATCAACACTGTCGTACTGATCGACCTTGGCCTTGGGCAAGGCTTGATGCACCAGCTCTTCGGCGTACACGTTCTGCAGCACCGCCACGGTCACGCTGTCGTTGGCGGCCTTGAGGTCTTCGATTTCCTTGTACTTGCTGTTGGCCGGCAGCAGCAGTCCGACACCTTCGCGGTAGTACGGCAGGGTGAACGCCACTTGCTGGGCACGGCTGGCGGTCACGGTGATGAACTGGCAACTGATGTCGACCTTGTCCGTCAGCAGGTTGGGAATCCGCGCATCGGACGACTGCACCACGAATTCAACCTTGGTCGGGTCATTGAACAAACCCTTGGCAATCATTTTCCCGATATCAATATCAAACCCCTGCAACTTGCCATCCGCTCCCTGGAAGTGCCACGGCGCATTGGTACTGCCCGTGCCCACGATCAGTTTCCCGCGGGCCAGCACGCTATCGAGCTTGCTGTCCGCCGCCTGGGCCACGCCCATGGCAGCAGCCGAAGCAGCGACAAGAAAAATACACGCTTTAAACAAGGAAGGTCGGCGTTGCATGGCAAGCACTCCAGGGTGATGTTTATTCCGCTATACCGGACATTGGTGTGTAACAGCGGAATAGACAGCAGAAAGTGTGCCACAGGTTGCGAGGGGAATGTCGGGTAGATTGGAAAGTGTTGTGAATCAAATGGATGGGTGAACGTTAAAAATGCACGTTACGAAACGCACAGGGGAATGAGCGCTACCGTTGGCTACACGGTTCGGGTACTCGCACCACATTCGTCTTGAGGCGGTTCAAATTGGGGCAGCGTGTTACCTGTAATTTCTGACAGTAGACCCACCCGTCTCCGCTCCTTTACCGTCGACAGACACTCAATGCACAGTGAAAAAAGGAGTTCACCATGCGCTCGGCTGCCCACAACACGCTGGCCCCGACTTACCGCAAAGCCCTGAAAACCTGGCGTCCGGTGATCTTGTACTTCGGCAGCCAGCACTGTCCGGCTTGCGAAATGGCCGGGCCGGTCTTCCGTCAGGTTGCCGAGGCCTATCGGCATCACGCGCACGTCTACATGCTGAACACCATTGAGTCGCCTCGGCATCCGCACGTCACCGGAACTCCAACCGTGTTGTTTTATCAGAACGGTAAACTGCTGAAGAAGCTCAAAGGGATTGGAACCGAACAAACGTTGAAAGAGGATTTCGCCAGGCACATTGGCAGGGTGAAACCGGCGAGGGTGAAGCGTAAACCGACGCACGATCTTGCCTGGTTGCAACAGACCTTCCGCAGGCTTTGCACTGTGCCTCGTGCCACTGAGCGTTTGAATCGAATGGTTTGGCCTTAGCGATTTTTGACCTGCTCGATGTACCTGGACACCGCCGCCGATTTCTCGAACCGTCGATGAATCAACGACAACCACGACGTCGCCTCGCAGCCCTTGATCGTGCGGTACAACACACCGGGCAACCCGACATGCCCGACCACCGACGCCGGCACGACCGCCACGCCCTGCCCCAACGATACCAGCGCAATGACCGCCACCAGACCGCCCGGCTGCGCGCCCAGTTTCGGTGCAAACCCGCCCTCGGCGGCGACTTGCAAAGTGCCGCTGATTTGTTCCGGCAGGATGAACGTCTCGTTTTGCAGATGCTCCGGAGCAATCTCTGGCAGTCGGCACAACCAGGACTCGGAGGACAGCGCCAGCACAAAGCCTTCTGCATCCAGGCGAACGGCTTCCAACCCCTCGGGCAGGGTCATCGGCGAGCGGACATAGCCCACATCAAATCGCCCCTCGACCACCATGGCTGGCAATGACGCCATAGGGCTTTCCCGAACATTCAAGCTGACGTCCGGGCACTCACGACCAAAAGCCTGCACCTGTTTTTGCAGCACCCCCGAGTACACCGCCGACGCCACGTAACCGAGTTCGATATGGCCAATATCCCCGCGCCCGGCCCGCTGGGCATTGTGCTGGGCGTACTCGAATTGCCGCACCGTCGCCTCGGCTTCGATCATTAACGCCGCGCCGGCCTCGGTCAGGCTGACTTCACGTGTCTGGCGCACGAACAGTCGCGTGCCGAGTTCGTTCTCCATGTCCTGGATCTGCCGGGTCAAGGTCGGCGGCGCGATACCGAGTTGTTCGGCGGCGCGGGTAAAGTTGCCTTGCCGGGCAACGGCCAGAAAGTAGCGGAAATGCCGTATGTCCATGGGTGCATTAGCTCAAAGGTAATGAAGTCCCGGTGCCGGGCTAACAGAGCCGACAATCGACCGCGATAAGCTCAATGGCAATCACAGTAGAGAGCCAACGCCATGTACGTCAAACACCTTTGCGCCGCCACGATCAACGACCTTGCCCAAAAGGCAATCAGGCCATGAGCCGGGTCAGTCCGCGCCTGACGCTGCTGACGGCCTCCGGCGTCTGCTCGCTGATCGTGCTCGACACCAACATCGTCGCCGTCACTCTGCCGACCATCGCACGGGACCTGGGCGCGAACTTTGCCGACATTGAATGGGTGGTCAGCGCCTACATGCTGGCGTTCGCAGCGTTGTTGCTGCCCGCCGGGAGCATCGCCGACCGCTTTGGCCGGCAGAAAACCCTGCTCTGGGGGCTGGGGATTTTCATCCTTGCCTCCATCGGTTGCGGCGCGGCGCCCACAGCGTTGTTCCTTGACATTGCGCGGGCGGTCAAGGGTGTCGGCGCGGCACTGTTGCTGACCTCGGCCCTGGCCTCCATCGGCCACACCTTTCACGATGAAGTCGAACGGGCCAAGGCCTGGGCGTTCTGGGGTGCGTGCATGGGCGTGGCGATGACCGCTGCGCCGACGGTCGGCGGGCTGATCACCGAATATGTGGGCTGGCGCTGGATCTTCTACCTCAACCTGCCGGTGGGCGCGTTCTTGATGTTCATGGTCTGGCGCGCCGTGCCGGAATCCAGGGACCCCCAATCGGCGCGACTCGATCCCTGGGGCAGCCTGGCGTTCAGTGCGAGTTTGCTGTGCCTGATCTGGGGCTTGATCGAAGCCAATCGAATCGGTTGGAGCAACCCGCTCACCTACGCCCGGATCATCGGGGGCGCGCTGCTATTGGGGCTGTTTGTACTGATTGAGCGGATGCAACAGCGGCCGATGGTCGACCTGAAATTGTTCAGGCATCCGCGTTTCATCGGCGCCCTCCTTGGCATGTTTGCCTACGCCGGTTGCGCTCAGGTGATGATGACGTTGCTGCCGTTCTACCTGCAAAACGGCCTGGGCTTCTCGGCCATCGCGTCGGGGCTGGGGATGTTGCCGTTTGCCGTGACCATGTTGATTTGCCCGCGCATCGGCGCTCGGCTGGCCAATCGACTTGCCCCAGCCACGCTGATGGCGGCGGGTTTGACCCTGGTCGGCAGCGGCAACCTGCTCAGCGCCTGGGCCGTCAGCAGCGGCGGCTACCTGCCCTTCGCACTGGCCATTGCCGTGACGGGCGCCGGTGCCGGCCTGCTCAATGGCGACACGCAAAAGAACATCATGGCCTGCGTCCCTCGCGAGCGCACCGGCATGGCCTCAGGCATGAGCACTACCATGCGTTTCAGCGCGATCGTGCTGGCCATCGGTGTCTTTGGCGCGCTGCTGTCCAGCCACACCGAATTGCTGTTGCGCACCAGCCTGTCGACGCAGGGTCCGCAATGGCTCGGCCAGACCCAGGGCATTGCCTCACGGGTGGTCGCCGGAGACATGACGGCGGCGATGAACCTGCTGCCGGAAACCGCGCGTGCGTTGGTCGAGCCACTGGCGCGTCAGGCCTTCGTCGGCGGCTTCAGCCTGCTGCTTCTGGTCGCGGGTTCGCTGGCCCTGCTGGGGGCACTGGTGGTCGGCACGCTGATGCGCAATCCGCTCCCTGCGCCGAAAAGTTTTTCCCTGAGCCTGGAATAAACCCCAACGGGGCTCGTCGTACTGCCACTGAAATCGTTCAGTAGTCACTACGAGAGCCCCATCATGAAACGCATTCTGTCCGCCCTGTTTCTCATCAGCCTGAGCGGTGTTGCAGCGGCCGCCGCCGTCGACAACTCCAGCACGCCGAAAGTCGAGGACTACAAGTACTCGACGCCGCTCCATATCGCCAAAGTGCTTAACATGACCCGCGACGATGGTTGCGGCCCCCTGCCGCGGGAGATGACTTACATTGATACCGCGGGCACCACCCATGTCCTGCGCTACCAGGCCTTTGGCGATAACTGCCTCGGTCAAAATTAATGCTGGATCAACGCCAGCACTCGCTCGGCATTCTCACCGCACGCCATTCCTTCGGGCCGCGTCTGGATGTTCTCGATCAACCCCAGCAACTGCGCCTTGTTTTGCGCCAGGTGCAGTTGCATCGCTTCGATCTGTTCGACTTTGCGCCCCAGGCTCGCCACCAGTGCATCGTCGTCGAACTCGCCTGTTACGGTGTCTGGCAACAATAACTTGAGCTCGTCGAGGCTGAACCCGGCCTGCTGTGCGCACTGAATAATCTTCAGGGTTTGCAGAACTTGCGGCGGGTAACGCCGATAGCCGTTGGCCATGCGCTCCACTTGCCGGATCAGGCCTTGAGCCTCGTAGAACCGAATGCGCGACGCGTTCAACCCGCTCAATTGCGCCAATTCACCAATCTTCATCTCGGCCTCATTTGCCTGCTTGACATTAAAGTTAACTTTAAGCTTAGCCTCTTCGCATTACTGATGAGGAGTCAAGCATGTCACCCTTTCAAACGCTGAAGTTACCCAACGGCCAGACCCTCGACAATCGCATCGCCAAAGCTGCGATGGATGAGAACCTTGCCGATACCGGACAAGCGCCGTCGACTGCGCTGCTCAAGTTGTATCAGGCTTGGGCCGAAGGTGAAACGGGCCTGTTGCTGACCGGCAACGTGATGATCGATCGCCGCGCCATGACCAGCCCTGCAGGTGTCGTGCTGGAAGACGAGCGCCATCTTGAGCTGTTCCGTCAGTGGGCCACCATTGGCCGCTCCGGTGGCGCGCATGTGTGGATGCAGCTCAACCATCCCGGGCGCCAGATCATGGCCAACCTCGGTCAGCAAGCCTGGGCACCCTCCGCCGTGGCGCTGGACCTGGGTTCTTTTTCCAAGATGTTTGCCGAACCCAAACCGATGTCGGAAAGCGATATCGCCGAGGTTATCCAACGCTTCGCCACCAGTGCCGC
Source organism: Pseudomonas mandelii (assembly GCF_900106065.1). Classification (NCBI taxonomy): domain Bacteria; kingdom Pseudomonadati; phylum Pseudomonadota; class Gammaproteobacteria; order Pseudomonadales; family Pseudomonadaceae; genus Pseudomonas; species Pseudomonas mandelii. The sequence goes on along the minus strand of NZ_LT629796.1, from coordinate 5,544,627 downwards.
CCTTGCAGAGAAAGCCGGTTTCACCGGCGTGCAGATTCACGCGGCACACGGCTACCTGATCAGCCAGTTTCTGTCGCCCTTGACCAACCGTCGGACTGACCAGTGGGGTGGCTCGCTGGAGAATCGCGCCCGGCTGTTGCTGGCCGTGGTCAGCGCCGTTCGCCAAGCGGTGTCGCCTCAGTTTTGCGTCTCGGTAAAGCTCAACTCGGCAGACTTCCAGCGCGGCGGTTTCGACGCTGACGACGCCCGCCAAGTGATCCAGTGGCTCAACGACCAACCACTGGATTTGCTCGAACTCTCCGGGGGCAGCTACGAAGCACCAGCCATGCAAGGCGACGCCCGCGACGGCAGGACCCTGGCCCGGGAGGCGTACTTTCTGGAAATGGCCGGCGAACTGGCCAGCGTTGCGAGCATGCCGGTGATGGTAACGGGTGGGATTCGACGTCTGGCCATCGTCGAACAGGTGCTCGACAGCGGCATCGCCATGGCCGGTATCGGCACGGCGCTCGCCATTGAACCGCAGCTGGTCAAACGCTGGCGCGAAGGCCAGGACAGCCACCCGCAATTGCCGCCGATCCTCTGGAAACGTAAACCGCTGGCCGCCCTGGCGAACATGGCCGTAGTGAAGTTCCAGCTCAATCGCCTGAGCCGCGGACGCAAGACCCGGCCACAGGTTTCAGCACTATGGGCGTTGATCGTTGATCAGCTGTATCTCGCCCGGCGCACGCGTCAGTACCGGCAGGCGATGGGCAAGTAATCTCAAATCGGGGTGAGTCATGGTTGCCGCAGCGTTGTCCTCTTTTAACCCTGAGGACCATTCATTAACCACTGGAGCACCCCATGGCGAAAATCACCCTTGCCCAGCAACTGGCGACCACCCTTGAACAAGCAGGTGTGAAACGCATCTGGGGCCTGACGGGTATGGAGCAACCCACTGTAGGAGCGAGGCTTGCCCGCGAAGAACGATGACGCGGTGTGTCAGGTCTGACGCCTTCGCGAGCAAGCTTCGCTCCTACAAAGATCGACGTACACCCCGATTCGACAGCCTCAATGGCCTGACCGAAGCCCTGCGCACCATGGACAGCATCGAGTGGATGCACGTGCGTCACGAGGAAGTTGCAGCGTTCGCCGCCGGCGCCGATGCGGCGGTTACCGGGGAACTGGCGGTCTGCGCCGGGAGTTGTGGGCCGGGCAATCTGCACTTGATCAACGGGCTGTTCGATTGCCATAAAAACCATGTGCCGGTGTTGGCCATCGCGGCGCAGATTCCCTCTTCGGAAGTAGGCCTGAATTACTTTCAGGAAACCCACCCGCAGGAACTGTTCAAGGAATGCAGCCACTTCGTCGAGCTGGTGAGCAGCCCGGCGCAGATGCCCCAGGTGCTGCATCGGGCGATGCGCAGTGCCATCCTCAATCGCGGTGTCGCGGTGGTGGTGATTCCCGGCGACGTCGCGCTGCAGGAGGTCGAAGACAACCTCAAACCCTGGCCGGCGCTGTCCAAACCTCGCACCCTGCCCGCGTCTCACGACCTGGATCGGCTGGTCGAATTGCTGAGTCAAAGCAACGCCGTGACGCTGATGTGCGGCGCCGGGTGCGCGGGTGCCCACGATCAGGTGGTGGCATTAGCCGACGCCCTCGGCGCGCCAGTGGTGCATGCGTTGCGCGGCAAGGAGCATGTGGAGTGGGACAATCCGTTCGACGTCGGCATGACCGGGCTGATCGGCTTCAGCTCCGGTTATCACGCGATGCTCAACTGCGACACGCTGGTGATGCTCGGGACTGACTTTCCCTATCGCCAGTTCTACCCCTCCGACGCCACCATCATTCAGATCGACCACGACCCGCAAGCCCTCGGACGGCGGACCACGCTGGATCTGGGCATCGCCGCCGATGTTGGTGAAACCCTCGCCGCGTTTCTGCCGCGCCTGCCTTATCGTGGCGACCGGAGCTTTCTCGAGTCATCCCTCAAGCACTACCAGAAGGCCCGTCAGGGGCTGGATGACCTGGCTCAACCGTCGGCGCCGGGTCGGCCGATTCATCCGCAGTACCTCACTCGCCTGCTCAGTGAGCTGGCCGATGACGATGCGATCTTCACCGCCGACGTGGGTACGCCGACCGTCTGGGCCGCGCGTTATCTGAAAATGAACGGCAAGCGCCGATTGCTCGGCTCGTTCAATCACGGTTCCATGGCGAACGCGATGCCCCAGGCCATTGGCGCGCAAGCGTCATTTCCCGGGCGGCAGGTAATTTCGCTGTCTGGCGATGGCGGCTTCAGCATGTTGATGGGGGACTTCATTTCGCTGGCGCAACTCAAGCTGCCGGTGAAAATCATCGTCTACGACAATGCCTCGCTCGGGTTCGTGGCCATGGAAATGAAATCCAGCGGGCTGCTGGACACCGGTACGGACCTGCACAATCCAGACTTCGCGGCGATGGCCAATGCCATGGGGATCCTGGGGGTTCGTGTCGAGGAATCCGAAGCGCTGGAACCGGCCTTGCGCCGCGCGCTGGCGCATGACGGGCCCGTGCTGGTGGACGTGGTGACGGCGACCCAGGAACTGGCGATGCCCCCGACGATCAAGCTGGAACAGGCCAAAGGGTTCAGTTTGTACATGCTCAAAGCGGTGATGAGCGGGCGTGGGGATGAGGTGATTGAGTTGGCGCGTACTAATCTGTTCCGCTGACGCGACTGGACCGCATCGCCCCCTTCGCGAGCAGGCTCGCTCCCACAGGATTTTGTGAACGCCCGAGATCCAGTGTGGGAGCGAGCCTGCTCGCGATGGGGCCCCGTTAGGCCAACGATTACTGCCCGGAAAAACGCAGTCGCGACAACTGTCGCAAATTCCCCTCGACATAATAATCATCCGTCCAACTGTCATCCGCCGCCAACGGCTGGACCTGCTTTAGCGCCAGTTTTTTCGCGTAATAGCGAAACCGGTAATGCTCATAAAACCGCAGCAACTCCAGACCATAACGGTCCGCCAGGTCGGTATCGCCGCGGATGATCAGGTAGTTCTCGTCATTGCTGTTGCTGGCCGCCGCACTGAGGTTATGACTGCCGCTGATGATCGTTGGCGTATCGCTGGTGAAATCCGTGACGATCGCTTTGGTGTGCACCAGCAGGTTGCCCTTCTGTCCTTCCTTGCTTTCCAGGAGCCAGCCTTCAATGCCGGTATTGAGCAACGCAACCGTGGTGAATTCGGCGCTACGGTCGGCATGAAACCCGGTGATCTTGCTCACGGAGTTCTGCAGGCCGTAGCGCAGAATGTCGTCGTGGGGCTTACCGAGCAATGCGTTGAGGATGGCATCGGGCAAGGTAAAGGCAGTGACGAACAGCAGGTCTTTCTTCGCCGCATTGATGATGTCGACGAACTCATGCAAGTCGCCCTGACCCGAGCGCGGGGAGAATCCGGCGAACAACGGTTGGCTCGGGTCCATCGGGTTGTGTTCGGTAATCCACTGCCGCGCGGCACCGACATCCGCCGGTGTGCCCCAGACCTGCTCGAACGTTTGCAGATAACGGGCGCCGACCCGAGCATCGTCCAGCACATGCACCACGTTGGCCTGACGGTAAATGCCGTTGGGCGTGAAGTTGGTACTGCCGCAGAGCACGGCTTCAGGCTGACGCAGCCCCGCGGCATCGAACCGGCTCAGGACGATGAACTTGTTATGGAAAATACTGTGGGTGACGCGCCCGCGCTTGTTTGCCGCCGGGATCTTTTCCAGGCTGGCCTCGTTAAAGGCGGTGGTGTCTTCGCCCGGTTGCGCGTGATACAGAACGCGAACGTGCACCCCGCGCTCCCGCGCCGCGTTCACCGCCTCGACAATCACCGGTAACTGGTATTCGTAGATGGCGACATCCAGTGCCCACTCGCTGCCGACGGCACGCTCGATAAACCCCAGCAAACGCCCGAGCAGACCGTTTTCCAGCCATCGGCGCGGGGCATCGGGCCAGGATTCCAGGGGCAATCTTTCCTTGCCGCCAAGGAGCGCGTCGAGCTCTGGAAACTTGCGCTGGAACGCCTGGCTGGCGGCCACGGCGCGGTTGAAATTGACACTCTGGTTGCCGGGATGGCCGTCATCGGAAGTGACCGTCACCTCCAGGGATTCGCCCAGTTGCGGCGCATCGGCGCTGCCGTAGGCCAGATAGACACGGTATTGGATCGTCAGCCCCGGATTGACCGCGTAATCGGCCCAGCGAAATTTCTGCAAAGGCGCGATATTGCTGGGGGTGGCGTGGTATTGAGGGAAGGTATGGGTCTTGCCCGGGAACGTCAGGCTGTTGAAGAGAAATTGCCAGGGTTTGCTGCCCTGCTGCTTTTCGATGGCGAAACCCAGAAGACCTTTGCGGCGGGGTTCGGCCACATCCATGGCCAACAGCACGCCATTGGTGCCGGCATAGGCTTTGACGCGGAAATCGTTCTGATGGTTAACGGCAAGTGCGCGCATGATTCACTCCTTTGATCGAATGCACTCAGAGCATAGGGGAGCGATGCGGATTCACCATGATTCTCCGGGACCCGGGTGATGCCATCGGGTACAGGCTCGCTCGCACAAGGGATCTGCGGCGTAAACAAATCCTGCTCGCGATGGGGCCTTTGCAGACAACACAGTCCTCAGCCTGAAACCAGCTCATCAATGTGGCGATAATCCGCTTGCAACTCTGCTGCCATCTGTCTGGCCCGACCTAACCGAATCGGCCCGCGCTCGATATCAATCAATAACCCCGGGCAGTCCAGCACCGGCAACCCCGGCCAGTCCTTCAATCGCCCATCGGTCACCAGCAGCAGCCTTTGCTGTTCCGCCGGAAAGCGTTTTTTCCGTGCCGCCAGCCAACGCCCCGCTTCACCCAGCGCCGCCAACAACGGCGTGCCGCCGCCCGCACCCAGGCCATCGAGCCAGGCACGCAACCCCGCCGACGCTTTCAAGCCTTGCACCTGCCACTTCGGCGCCTGACCGCTGGCGGTCAACAAGGCCAGGCGCGCGCGTTGGCGGTACGCATCGTCGAACACTTGCGCAAGTAAACCCTTGGCATCGCTCAACGCCTGATGACGGCGTGTCGAGGCCGATGCGTCGACGATCACCAGCCACAGTTCATGGGAGGAACGTGTGCGCAGGTGGAACAGCACATCTTTGCGTTGACGCGGCCGACCATTGAGCAAAGTGCCGGGCCAGTTGATCGAGCCACTGCGCGCAGCGTGACGCTTGCCCTGTTTACCGTTATCCAGTCGGCCTGCGCGGGGTCTGGCATTCGCCCCCGCGTCAGATCGAGGGCGAATGCCTAGGGCTTTTTTGGCCAGCTCGGCACTTCACGTCGGGCGCCGACCGGCAGGGCCTGAGCGGGCATTTCGCCCCATTGGCCCTGGCCTTCGCTCGGGCTGGAAGATTGCGCCGAGGGCGACTGATTGTGGTGCGGCGCTGGTGGCGATTGCTCGCGACGACGATGACGCAGGGCAAACTCGGCGACGGCGTCGATGTCTTCCTCGGCGATGGCGCCCGCCCCTCGCCATGCGGCGTGGGCACGGGCCGCGCGCAACCAGACCAGATCGGCGCGCAGGCCATCGACACCGGCGGCAAAACAGCGCTCGGTAATCTGCGCCAGTGCGGCATCATCCAGGGGGATGCTCGCCAATGCGCCGCGCGCCTTCTGGCAACGTTCACGCAGGGACTGCTGCTGGCTTTCCCACTCGACGCAGAAACCCTGGGGATCGGTGTCGAAATCCAGACGCCGGCGAATAATCTGGCCACGCTCGATCGGTGCGGTGTGACCACTGAGGGCGACGTTCAGGCCAAAACGGTCGAGCAGTTGCGGACGCAGCTCGCCCTCTTCCGGGTTCATGGTGCCGATCAGGACGAACTTCGCCGAATGCCGATGGGATATACCGTCGCGCTCGATCAAGTTGGTGCCGCTGGCGGCCACGTCGAGCAACAGGTCAACGAGGTGATCGGGCAGCAGATTGACTTCATCGACGTACAGCACACCGCCGTCGGCCTTGGCCAGTACGCCGGGGGAAAATTGCGCGCGGCCTTCGCTCAGGGCGGCGTCGAGATCGAGGGTGCCGACCAGCCGTTCTTCGGTGGCACCGAGGGGCAAAGTGACGAATTGACCGCTGGCCAGCAAGTCCGCCAGGCCTCGGGCGAGGGTCGACTTGGCCATGCCGCGCGGGCCTTCGATCAGCACGCCGCCGATTTTCGGGTCGATGGCGGTCAGGTAGAGGGCGAGCTTCAGATCGTCGGCGCCGACCACGGCGGAGAGCGGGAAATGCGGGGTGTCGGTCATCTTCAATACTCGGTCATGGTCTGTAGCAGGCACACTTTGTACCTGTAGGAGCGAGGCTTGCCCGCGAAGGCGTCTATTCAGTCGATATCACTATTGAATGTGAAGGCCTCATCGCGGGCAAGCCTCGCTCCTACGGGGTTTGCGGTGTATCAGCCGTCTTCTTCTATGTCCAGCAACAGGTTTTCCAGCGCCTCGCGATACGCGCCCGGTTCCTGCCACATTCCCCGCTGCTGCGCTTCGAGCATGCGCTCGGTCATGTCGCGCAGCGCATGCGGATTATGCTCACGCACAAAATCCCGGGTTGCCGGATCGAGCAAATACGCATCCGCCAGCAACGCATATTGATGATCGTCGATCAACCGGGTCGTGGCGTCGAACGCGAACAGGTTATCGACCGTCGCGGCCAATTCGAATGCGCCTTTATAGCCGTGACGCTTCACGCCGTCGATCCACTTCGGATTCGCCGCCCGGGAGCGGATCACCCGGTTCAACTCTTCCTTCAAGGTGCGGATCTTCGGCAAGTCAGGCTGACTGTGATCGCCGTGGTAACTGGCCGCCGCTTCGCCGCTGAGGCTTTCCACGGCAGCGAGCATGCCGCCCTGGAATTGGTAATAGTCGTTGGAATCAAGCAGGTCATGCTCGCGATTGTCCTGGTTTTGCAGCACCGCCTGCACCTGGCTCAGACGCTGGGCGAATTGTTCGCGGGCGGCGGTGCCTTCATCGGACCCGCCGTAAGCGTAGCCGCCCCAGTTCAGGTAAACCTCGGCCAGATCTTCGCGGCTTTGCCACAGACGACCGTCGATGGCGCCCTGCACGCCTGCGCCATAAGCACCGGGCTTGGCCCCGAAGATGCGCCAACCGGCCTGACGCTTGGCCGCGTCTTCATCAAGGCCCGATTGCATCAGTGCTTCCCGTTCGGCGCGCACTTTGGCGGCCAACGGGTTGAGATCGTCCGGCTCGTCCAGCGCGGCGACCGCTTGCACGGCAGCGTCGAACAGGCGGATCAGATTGGCGAAGGCATCACGAAAGAATCCGGACACGCGCAAGGTCACGTCCACCCGCGGACGGTCGAGCAAGCTCAGTGGCAGGATTTCAAAGTCGTCGACCCGCTGACTGCCGGTGGCCCAGACCGGGCGCACACCCATCAGCGCCATGGCCTGGGCGATGTCATCGCCGCCGGTGCGCATGGTCGCGGTGCCCCAGACGGACAGGCCAAGCTGACGCAGGTGATCGCCGTGGTCTTGCAGATGCCGTTCGAGAATCAGGTTGGCCGACTGGAAACCGATGCGCCACGCCGTGGTGGTTGGCAGGTTGCGCACGTCCACCGAGTAGAAATTGCGCCCGGTCGGCAGCACGTCCAGACGACCGCGACTCGGCGCGCCACTGGGGCCGGCCGGGACGAAACGACCGCTCAGGGCATCGAGCAGGCCGTGCATTTCTGCCGGCCCGCAGGCGTCCAGGCGCGGGGCGACGACTTCGCGCAGGCTGTCGAGGATGGCGTCTACTTCAGACCAGCGTGCCTCCTGTGGGAACAGACATTTGTGGCGAGGTAGCTGGTCGGAATGCCGCATCATCGCGCTGGATTGCGCAGCAGTCCCACTTTCTGGGTCCGCTTCGCGAACCAACGGGAGCAAGCTCCCTCGCCACAGAGGCTCGTTCCCATGAGGTTCGGCGTTGGTATTCAGAGTTTGCGCAATGAGTTGAGCTGCGAACAGTTCGAGGCGTTCGCGGGTATCCCCGGCGGTGCGCCAGGCCTCCTCGTTAAGCGATTGCAGTTCCACAGGACACGGCCCCGCCCATGGCTCGGCCAACGCACAATCCAGCGGATCAAACCCCAGTTCAAACGCCTTGGCCAACGCCCGCAGCAGGCTTGATTGCGCGCCACGACCGTCGCCACGGGGGATGCGCAACAGCGCCAATAACGTATCGATGCGCAAGCGCCCGGTCGGCGACTCGCCAAAGATGTGCAGGCCATCGCGGATCTGCGACTCTTTCAAGTCGCACAAGTACGTGTCCAGCCGTGGCAACCAGATCGCCGCATCGGCGTCGCTGTTGAGCTTTTCGTCCAGTTGCAGTTCACGGTCGATGTGCGTGTCGCGCACCAGTTGCAGGATGTCGCGCTGCAACTCTCGGGCGCGGCGCGGATCGAGCAATTGCGCTTCGTAATACTCGTCGGCCAGCAGTTCGAGGTTGCGCAGCGGGCCGTAGGTTTCGGCGCGGGTCAGCGGCGGCATCAGGTGGTCGATGATCACCGCTTGGGTGCGACGCTTGGCCTGGGCGCCCTCGCCCGGGTCGTTGACGATGAATGGATAAATGTTCGGCAGTGGCCCGAGCAGCGCATCCGGCCAGCAGTTTTCCGACAGTCCGACGCCTTTGCCCGGCAGCCATTCGAGGTTGCCGTGCTTGCCGACGTGGATCACGCCGTGGGCGCCATAGGTATGGCGCAGCCAGAAGTAGAACGCCAGGTAGCCGTGGGGCGGTACCAGGTCCGGATCGTGATACACCGCACTCGGATCAACCTGATAACCCCGCGCCGGTTGAATGCCGACGAAGGTCAGGCCAAAGCGCAGCCCGGCGACCATCATGCGGCCGTCACGGCACATCGGATCGCTTTCGGGCGTGCCCCAGCGCTCCAGCACCGCTTGCTGATTGGCTTTGGGCAATTGGTTGAACATCAGCCGATAGTCGTCCATCGCCAAACTTTGCGCGCAGGGACGCTGATCAAGGGTGTCGAGGTCGTTGCTGACGCCGCCAAGCAACTGTTGAATCAACGCAGTGCCGCTGTCCGGCAACCCGGCAGGCAGCGGATAGCCTTCGGTGTGCAGCGCCCGCAGGATGTTGAGCGCGGCGGCCGGGGTGTCGAGGCCGACACCGTTGCCGATGCGCCCGTCACGGGTCGGGTAGTTGGCGAGGATCAGCGCGATGCGTTTTTCGCTGTTCGGTACCCGGGCCAGATCGATCCAGCGCCGCGCCAGTTCGGCGACGAAATCCATGCGCTCCGGTTGCGCCCGATAGCACACCACGTCCGACTGACTGCGCTCGCTGCGCCACGCCAGGTCCTTGAAGCTGATCGGCCGGCTGATGATCCGTCCGTCCAGTTCCGGCAACGCGATGTGCATCGCCAGATCACGGGGGCCGAGGCCCTGTTCACTGGCGAGCCAACCCGGCTCGTTGTCCTGGGCGCAGATCGCCTGGATCACCGGAATATTGCGTCGAAACGGCCGCAGATGCGGCGCTTCGGGGCTGGATTGAGCGAAACCGGTGGTGTTCAAGATCACCCCCGCCTCGACGTCGTCCAGCAGGTCCTCGACCACCGTCAGGCAGCCGGGTTCTTTCAGGCTGGCCACAGCAATCGGCAACGGATTCAAACCCGTCGCCTGCAAACGCTGGCAGAAAACATCGATGAACGCGGTGTTCGCCGCCTGTAAATGCGAGCGATAGAACAGCACCGCCGCCACCGGTTGACCGGCCTGCCAATCGGCTTGCCAATCGTGAAGGTCAGCGGGGCTCTTTTGCGGGTGGTATATCGCCGTGCGCGGCAGGGTTTGCGGCTCGGCCCAGGCGTAATCGCGATCCAGCCAGCGATTGGCCAGGCAGCGGAAAAAATCCAGGGCATTGGCCATGCCGCCCTGACGCAAAAACTGCCAGAGCCGGTCGCGGTCGGCGGCGGTTACGGTGCTCAGGTCGCTGAGTTCCGGGTCCGGGCGGTCATCGCCAGGCACCAGAATCAGCTGAACACCGCGCTGGGACAGCTCCACCAGACGCTCGACCCCGTAACGCCAATAGGCGATGCCGCCGTGCAACGAAATCAGAATGACCTTGGCGTGGCGCAACACTTCGTCGACATACAAGTCGACCGACGCGTGATTCTGCACCTGCATCGGGTTGGCCAGGCGCACGCTCGGGTAATCGTCAGGCAGTTGCTGCGCCGCTTCGGCGAGCAGCGCCAGGCTGGAATCGCCGCTGCACAGGATCACCAGCTCGGCGGGGGTTTGTCCAAGGTCGGCAATGTTGTCATCCGACACGAAACCGCCGGGCTGGGTCCTAAGCAGGTGCATGGCTTAAACGCTGAGCGCGGCGCGCAATTGCGCTTCAAGCAGCGTGGCGTCCAGCTCCTGACCGATCAACACCAGACGCGTGTTGCGCGCTTCATCGATGCCCCACTGACGGTCGAAGTGCTTGTCGAAACGTGTGCCCACGCCCTGAATCAGCAAGCGCATCGGTTTGTTCGGAATCGCCGCGAAACCTTTGACCCGCAGAATGCCGTGCTGGACCACCAGTTGGGTCAGCGCGTCCAGCAGCAGGCTTTCGTCGGCTTGGGGCAACTCGATGGAAATGGAGTCGAAGGCGTCGTGGTCGTGATCGTCTTCACCTTCGTGGTGGTGATCGTGATGGCTGTGACGGCTGTCGATGTGTTCTTCGGAACCGGCACCGAGACCGATCAGCACGTCCAGTGGCACACGGCCGCTGCTGGCTTCGATGACTTTGACGGCTGGTGGCAGTTCTTCGGCGACTTCCAGGCGCACCCGGGCCAGATCTTCAGGGCTGATCAGGTCGGCCTTGTTGAGGATCACCAGGTCGGCGCTGGTCAGTTGGTCGGCGAACAGCTCGTGCAGCGGCGATTCGTGGTCCAGGTTCGGGTCGAGTTTGCGCTGGGCATCGACCCGATCCGGGAACGCGGCGAACGTGCCAGCGGCGACGGCCGGGCTGTCGACCACGGTGATGACCGCGTCAACGGTGCAAGCGCTGCGAATTTCCGGCCACTGGAAGGCTTGCACCAGCGGTTTTGGCAGGGCCAGGCCCGAGGTTTCGATGAGGATGTGGTCGAGATCGCCGCGACGGGCGACCAATTCGCGCATCACCGGGAAGAATTCTTCTTGAACGGTGCAGCACAGGCAGCCGTTGGCCAATTCGTAGACGCGGCCGTTGGCCTCTTCTTCGGTACAGCCGATGGAGCACTGCTTGAGGATTTCGCCATCGATGCCCAGCTCGCCGAACTCGTTGACGATCACCGCAATGCGGCGGCCCTGAGCGTTGTCGAGCATGTGCCGCAGCAAGGTGGTTTTGCCCGAGCCGAGGAAGCCGGTAACGATGGTGACGGGGAGTTTGGCCAGTGTTTTCATCGGATGCCCTTTGGCAAGGTGGCGGGCATACGGGACGACAATCGCTGCGACGGATGCGCGCGCGGAAGAGTTCGCCACCGGATCACCCCGCCCGGTTGTAGTGAGAATCTGTGTCGAGGCAGGTCTCCTGGCTGACGGTGTGCCGGTCGATGGACCTGGCATTCGCTGCGCCTTCCCGCGAACCCGTTGCACAGGGTTTGCAGTGGCGTGGCAGCGAACATCACCGTTCACAGTTGCGGGGGCAGCCGCGGCATCGACCGCGTTCCCTTCTTAGCTTCGGCAAATGCCGAAGAACCTCGAAAGCGCAAGGCTACGCATGGTGTGGGGGCGGGTCAATGTCTTGTGGCGCTCTCACCGGCGCCTTCGCGGGCACGCCTCGCTCCTGCGGGACAGCGGTGCGTTTACAGGAGCGAGGCGTGCCCGCGAAGAATTCACCTGGCTATCGAATGAGAACCCATGCCAATTGACGTCAAACCCCCGCCCATGCTCTCCTACACGCCTTGTTACGGGTGCCCTTCACAGGGTGAAACGGGAAACCGGTGAATCATGTGCTTTACTCCAAGCCATGTCAGTCCGGTGCTGCCCCCGCAACGGTAAGCGAGCGAAGCGTCAGATCCACTGTGCCAGCAGTTCGGCATGGGAAGGTGATGCTTGCAGGTTCAGGCGCAAGCCTTGACCCCTCGTGAGCCCGGAGACCGGCCCGCAACACAAAGTGACCTTTACGTCACTGAATAACAAACCCGCGGTGGGCGGGCGCTGTTTGAACCTCTGCGCGCCCGACTCGCAGGGGTCTTCCATGCGCTCTATTCACCCGCTGACAGACCAGAGGGATGCGCCATGTCGATCATCAGCAGCACCTACCACAGCACCGCCAGTACCACCACAACCCTGAGCCAACGCCTGACCGCCGCCGTGTGTGCGTCGATCCTTGGCGCATGCCTTGTGTATTTCGCTGGGTTCTCGCACATCGAAGCGGTGCACAATGCCGCGCACGACACCCGTCACAGCTCTGCCTTCCCGTGCCATTGAGACCTGCTGACATGATCAAGCGTATTGCGCAAACCGCAGGTTTCACAGGGCTGCTGGCCGCCCTGCTGCTGACCCTGCTGCAAAGTTTCTGGGTCTCGCCGCTGATTCTGCAGGCCGAAACCTACGAAAAATCCGAGCCGGCCGCTGTTGAAGTTCACGAACACGCCGCCGGTGCCGCCGCTCACACTCACGACGCCGAAGCCTGGGAGCCGGAAGACGGCTGGCAGCGCCTGCTGTCGACCACGGGCGGTAACCTGGTGGTCGCCGTCGGTTTCGCCCTGATGCTCGCTGGCCTCTACACCTTGCGTGCACCGACCAAAACCTCCCAGGGCTTGCTATGGGGCCTGGCCGGTTACGCGACCTTCGTGCTGGCCCCGACCCTCGGCCTGCCGCCTGAACTGCCGGGCACTGCCGCGGCTGATCTGGCGCAACGGCAACTCTGGTGGATCAGTACAGCCGCCTCCACGGCGGTCGGCATCGCCTTGATCGTGTTCAGCCGTCACTGGCTGATGAAGATCCTTGGCGTGGCGATTCTCGCCGTTCCGCACGTGATCGGCGCGCCGCAACCGGAAGTGCACTCGATGCTCGCTCCGCAAGCGCTGGAAGCGCAGTTCAAAATCGCGTCGCAGCTGACCAACGTCGCGTTCTGGCTGGCCCTGGGCCTGATCAGCGCCTGGTTGTTCCGCCGCAAAAGCGATGGCCAATACCACGCATGATTGATCCCCGCACAGCGCCGACTTTAGTCGTCGGCCTGGGCTGCCAGCGCGGCTGCCCCGCCAGCACGCTGCGGGCGTTGATCGATCAGGCATTGCAGGCTCATCAAATCGGACTTCACCAGATCAAGGCCCTGGCCAGTATCGACCTGAAGCGTGATGAGCCTGGCCTGGTCGAACTCGCCGAACAACTGGCGTTACCGCTGATGTATTTCAGCAGTGAGCAACTGGAAGGTTACAAACCGCAACTCAGCCATCATTCGGACATCGCGTTCGAACGCACCGGCTGCTACGGCGTGGCGGAAAGTGCCGCCCTGGCCCTCGCCGAACACTTGGCCCAGGCCCCGGCAAAACTGCTGATTTCGCGACAAAAATATGCCCAGGCCACCCTGGCATTGGCCTGCGTTGCGTAAGATCCCCGATAATCCCCGCCTTCGATCATGAGTAATCTTCATCTGAAGCCTAGCCCAAGCCCCTTTTCTGACAGACTCTTTATTCAAAGGAACGGACGATGACCGTCTACTTCATTGGCGCAGGTCCCGGCGACCCGGAACTGATCACCGTCAAAGGCCAACGGCTGATTCGCAGTTGCCCGGTGATCATCTATGCAGGCTCTTTGGTGCCCGCCGCCGTGCTCGAAGGCCATGGTGCCGAACAGGTGGTCAACAGCGCCGAATTGCACCTGGAGCAAATCATCGAACTGATCAAGACCGCCCATGCCAACGGCCAGGACGTGGCGCGGGTGCATTCCGGTGATCCGAGTCTTTACGGCGCGATTGGCGAGCAGATTCGCTGTCTGCGCGAACTCGGGATTGCGTTTGAAATCATCCCGGGGGTCACGGCGACTGCCGCGTGTGCGGCGCTTTTGGGGGCTGAACTGACCCTGCCCGACATTTCACAGAGTGTGATTCTGACCCGCTACGCCGACAAAACCGTGATGCCGGCCGGCGAAGAACTGGGGAGCCTGGCCCAGCACGGGGCGACCATGGCGATTCATTTGGGGGTCAATCATCTGGAGAAGATCCTGGCGGAGTTGCTACCACATTACGGCGCCGACTGCCCGATTGCGGTGATTCACCGGGCGACCTGGCCGGATCAGGATTGGGTGGTGGGGACGATTGCGGACATTGCCGCGAAGGTTGAAGCCAAGGGATTTCGCCGCACGGCGTTGATTCTGGTGGGTCGGGTGTTGGGCAGTGATCAGTTCAGTGAGTCATCGCTGTATCGCGCCGGACATGCACATCTCTACAGGCCATAGGGCCCTCCCACATTGGATCTGCGGCGGAAACAGATTGGGTATCCAATGATAGCCCCCTGTGGGAGCGAGCCTGCTCGCGATAGGGCCAGTGAATTTCACCCATAAAAAAACGGCACTCACGGGTGCCGTTTTTTCATTTCGCAGCGAACACCTTACTTAGTAGTAGGCGTTTTCTTTCTGCGTGTGGTCAGTTACATCGCGTACACCCTTGAGCTCGGGAATGCGCTCGAGCAAGGTGCGCTCGATGCCTTCGCGAAGGGTGACGTCTGCCTGGCCGCAGCCCTGGCAACCGCCGCCGAATTTCAATACGGCGATGCCGTCTTCGACCACATCAATCAAGCTGACCTGACCGCCGTGGCTGGCCAGCCCCGGATTGATCTCGGTTTGCAGGTAGTAGTTGATGCGCTCGTTGACTGGGCTGTCAGCGTTGACCATCGGCACTTTGGCGTTGGGCGCCTTGATCGTCAGTTGGCCGCCCATGCGGTCGGTAGCGTAGTCGACGACCGCGTCGTCCAGGAAAGCTTCGCTGAACGAATCGATGTAAGCGGTGAAGCTTTTGAGCCCCAGCGCGGTGTCTTCAGGTTTCTCTTCGCCCGGCTTGCAGTACGCAATGCAGGTCTCGGCGTACTGGGTGCCAGGCTGGGTGATAAAGACGCGGATGCCGATACCCGGGGTGTTCTGCTTGGAGAGCAGATCAGCCAGATAATCGTGTGCGGCGTCGGTGATGGTAATAGCGGTCATGGAAACTCCTCGCAGGCTTGGGCGCAGTTTACGCCAATCATCGCGCCGTACAAAGTCCTAGTATTTTTGTCGGGAAAGAGCCGGAACAGCGTTGCTTGCCGGTTCGCCGTCGTTCCACTCTTTAAGCCACCGATAGCTGCATTTTTCTACATATTCGTAACTTGCCCAGGAAGCCACGCCGATGGTCACCACACAAACGGCGAACATCACGTAGGGATTTACCCCATAACGCTGGGCGACAAATCCGCCGACAGACAGCACCAGCACATGCATCAGGTAAACCGAATAGGAACAATCGCCAAGCACCTTGAACAGACGGGTGTTCTCGAAAAAGCGTTCCAGCGCCATGCACGCCATCACCAACACCGCACCGGGCACGCCCCAGGCCAGGAAGCGTGGCTGCGGTGCCAGGTTATAAATCGCCAGCAACGCGCCGCCAATCCCCAGCAAGGGCAGCCAGACACCGGGCTTGATCCAGCCGCGCCGGTAGATCATGCCGATGGCGATCCCCAGCAGAAACTCATAAACAATGTCCGAGCGGTAGAACTCGCTGATCCAGCCATAACCGGTCCACGCCTGGCACACCGCAAACAGCAACGCCGCGACGATCAGCAGCCGAACCTGCAAACGGAACAGCAATGCCCAGGCAAACAGCACGTAGAACAGCATTTCATAATTCAGCGTCCAGCCGACATTGAGGGTCGGATAGATGCCGTAGCCACCGGGGTTTTGCGTGGGAATGAATAACAGCGACAGCAGGACATGTGACCAGTCGACCGTCTGATCCGGCAACACAGGCTGTGCGAACACGACCACCAGCGCCATCAGCACCGTGTACAGCCAGTACGCCGGAACGATGCGAAACAGTCGATACAGGAGAAACCGTGCAGGTGGCAGCGACTTCCCTTCGGTGGACAGGAAGATCACCAGGCCACTGATGACGAAAAAGATATCAACGCCCACCGCGCCCTTGTCGATGAACATCTGACCCACGGGACCACGGGCCTTGAAGTCGAAGAATATCTGCATGAAGTGGTGGCAGACCACCGTCCATGCCGCGACGGCGCGCAGTGCCTGTACTGAAATCAACATCGGCGCCCCTCCGATCGCACTCCACAAATCACCGCAGATCCCCGTAGGAGCGAAGCTTGCTCGCGAAGGCGATCGACCGGCCAACAATGATGTTGAATGTACCGGCCTCTTCGCGAGCAAGCTTCGCTCCTACAGGGGAATGGCGGTGCCTATTGAGTCCGACACCGACCAGCAGTCAAAGGTCGATTAAAGATTCTCGTACCGGTTCATATCCAGCACGCCCTCTTCCACCGGCTCGGTTTCGTGGATGTAGCGACTCAGGTCATGGAAGTAGAACCAGAACTGCGGATGGCTGCGGCGAATGCCCCAACGTTCGACGATTTTCTCGAAGCGGTGCGCATCCTTGGCGTTTTCCATCGCATCGACGAACGCCGGCACCTGGTCGGCGGGTATGTTGAACATGAAGTTGGGGTAGCTGCTGAGCACGCCCGGGAAAATGGTCAAAGTGTCGAGCCCAGGCTGATAGCGCAGCGATTCACCGAGCAGGAAGGCCACATTGCTGTGGGCCCGATTGCGCAGCAGGCTGTAGACCTCGCGCTTGCCGCTCGCCGTCTCGATGCGCAGCACCGTCGCTTCCGGCAACTGATCAATGACCTTCAAACCGGCCGCCGGGCGTGACGTCAGGCGACTCAAGGCTTGCTCGGCACTCTGCAACGCCGGGTCGATGTTCGGTCGCGAACAGTAGGCGCCGTCGCAACGGTTGATAGGATCAGGCTTGGCATCGAGCTCGCCATAACGGGCCAGCAGTTGCATCGCGAAGTCGCGCTTGGGGTCCTTTTCATCCAGCTTCAGGGCCGTCGGCGTGTCATTGTCGATGGACTCGTAATCCAGCCACATTTTGAATTTGCCACCGCTTTGATACCAATCATCGAGGTAATCGTCCCGCGAATCGGCCGGCATCAGGCGCAGGAAATTCTGCTCGGCGCCGTTGCGGATCAGGTCGAAGTACAAGCGTGTCTGGGCCTGGTGAGACACGTTGCCGAACACGTCGAAGTTGACCACCAACTGATAATACGTGCGTTCCAGCAGCGGATAGTCAAACAGCCAGATGGTTTGCGGCACGTCGCCGATCAGGCCCTTGTTCACCGACGCGCTGTCGAAATGCCGAAAGATGCTCAGCAACGCGTTGTCGTTGCCTGCCCACAGGGTCGACCAGCTCGGCGCCGGCAGATCGGCGTAGTTGTCCCGGCGTAGCGCCTCGTACTCGTTGCGCTTGTCGCGGTAGTCATGCCACAGGCTCAGGACGCTGCCGACATCGTCGTTTTGTCCCGGCATCGCCAACAACGGCGTGGCCTGGCCGCGGTAGTTCGGGTCGGTGATGTAGAGGTCATGTTCCGGCGCCTGGAACAATGCCCAGAAGTTGTCACGAATCACGTCCGTGGCGATCTGGCCACGGCAGACCGGACCGCGAATGAAAGTACGGACGAAGTACTCGGCGTTATCGAGCATGAACTGATAACGCGCCTGAGCCGGGATCGCTTCAAACGTACTGAACGGATTGGCCCGGCGCTCCGGCCCGTATCCCGGCAAGGCATCGACCTGCCAGTTGCCGCTGTAAAAGAGTGTTTTGATCCGCGCCATCTTCGACGCGCTCAGCGGATAAGTGATGTGGGTCTTGTGCACGATCACGCCCTGCACCGGCCACAAACGGTAATAAATCCGAGTGCCCGGATCATCATTCGGCCGGCGCGTATCGATCAGGTCGATCGGCTGCCCCGTCGGGGTGCGTGAACGGACCCATTGGAAGAAATGCCCCGGCTCACCGTCCTTGAAGTAAATATGGGCGATATACCAATGCTCAAATAGCCAGCGACCGACCAGACTTTCCCGGGCACCCGGGGCGTTGAGCAGGTTTTCCCACTGCACCACCTGCATGGCCTCTTTCGCGCTCGGGACCAGGCCTTGCTCATCGATGGGCGCACCCGAAGCCAGCCAGCGCTGGAGCGTCTGGTATTGCTGGTCGGTCAGGCCGGTGACGGCCAGCGGCATGCCTTCTTTCGGGTGGGTACTGGCGTAGCCGTCGAACTCCGCCGGCATGGCGCACATGTTTTCCCGGTTGAGGCCCAGGACGATGTCTTCCGGCAACCTGGCATTGGGTTGCAACGGGGTTGTGTGGCCCAGCTCCAGCATTCGCGCCATCAACGCCGCCTGGCTGCCTTGGGCGTCAAGTACCGAATAGAAGCCTTTCTGCTGCCAGGCACGCTTGCCGAAAGCGTCATAAAACAACCGGGTTGGCGCCGCGGCCTGACTGCGTTCGCCGTCGTAGACCGGGGATTTGGTCCCGCCACGCGCCGCCCCTTCGCCGCTGCCCAGATTGAGCTGACAGGCGGAGTCGTAGCAGGCATGGCAGGCCACGCACTTTTCGGTGAAGATCGGTTGAATGTCACGCGTGTAGGAAATCGCCGGACCCTGCGCAGCGGCATCCCAGCTTATAAGCAGCATAAAGATGCTGGTGATGACGCGATACGACATGTCCCTGGTCCTGATCCTGAAAAAACGCCGCGATTCTACCGGTCTCGCCCCCTCACCAACATGAGCGATATTCATGCAAAACCGGAGCATGCTCTAAAAGCGCACAGGTTTGCTATTATCCCGGCCCTTCGTCATGGTCTTTTCGAGTAGTCCCAATGTCCGATCGCAGCGTTCGCCTTCAAGCTCTCAAGCACGCCCTCAAAGAGCGCATCCTGATTCTCGATGGCGGCATGGGCACGATGATCCAGAGCTACAAGCTCGAAGAGCAGGATTACCGGGGCAAACGCTTTGCTGACTGGCCAAGCGACGTCAAAGGTAACAACGACCTCTTGGTGTTGACGCGCCCGGACGTGATCGGGTCGATCGAGAAAGCCTACCTGGATGCCGGCGCCGATATTCTGGAGACCAACACGTTCAACGCCACCCAGGTTTCCCTGGCCGACTACGGCATGCAAGGCCTGGCATATGAGTTAAACGTAGAAGGCGCGCGCTTGGCACGCAAGGTGGCCGACGCAAAGACCCTGGAAACGCCGGACAAGCCGCGCTTCGTCGCTGGCGTGATCGGGCCGACCAGCCGCACCTGCTCGCTGTCACCAGACGTGAACAACCCCGGCTACCGCAACGTGACCTTCGATGAATTGGTGGAAAACTACACCGAGGCCACCAAAGGCCTGATCGAAGGCGGCGCCGACCTGATCCTGATCGAAACCATTTTCGACACGCTGAACGCCAAAGCCGCGATCTTCGCCGTGCAGGGTGTGTTTGAAGAGTTGGGTATCGAACTGCCGATCATGATTTCCGGCACCATTACCGACGCCTCCGGCCGAACCCTGTCCGGCCAGACCACCGAAGCGTTCTGGAACTCGGTCGCCCACGCCAAGCCGATCTCGGTCGGCCTGAACTGCGCCCTCGGCGCCAGCGAATTGCGCCCGTACCTGGAAGAACTGTCAAACAAGGCTGGCACCCACGTTTCGGCGCACCCGAACGCCGGCCTGCCGAACGAATTCGGCGAGTACGATGAGCTGCCAGCGGAAACCGCCAAGGTCATCGAAGAATTCGCCCAGAGCGGCTTCCTCAACATCGTCGGTGGCTGCTGCGGCACCACGCCGGGCCACATCGAAGCCATCGCCAAAGCCGTGGCCGGTTATGCACCACGTGTCATTCCGGAAATCCCGAAGGCTTGCCGCCTCTCGGGCCTGGAGCCGTTCACCATCGATCGCAGTTCGCTGTTCGTCAACGTCGGCGAGCGCACCAACATCACCGGCTCGGCGAAATTCGCCCGCCTGATCCGTGAAGACAACTACACCGAAGCGCTGGAAGTGGCCCTGCAACAGGTTGAAGCCGGTGCCCAGATCATCGACATCAACATGGATGAAGGGATGCTCGATTCGAAGAAGGCCATGGTGACCTTCCTCAATCTGATTGCCGGTGAACCGGACATCTCCCGTGTGCCGATCATGATCGACTCCTCGAAGTGGGAAGTGATCGAAGCCGGCCTCAAGTGCATTCAGGGCAAGGGCATCGTCAACTCGATCAGCATGAAAGAAGGCGTCGAGCAGTTCATTCACCACGCCAAACTGTGCAAGCGCTATGGCGCCGCCGTGGTCGTGATGGCGTTCGACGAAGCCGGCCAGGCCGACACCGAAGCGCGCAAGAAAGAGATCTGCAAACGCTCCTACGACATTCTGGTCAACGAAGTCGGCTTCCCGCCGGAAGACATCATTTTCGACCCGAACATCTTCGCCGTGGCCACCGGCATCGAAGAACACAACAACTACGCTGTGGACTTCATCAACGCCTGCGCCTACATCCGCGACGAACTGCCCTATGCGCTGACCTCGGGCGGCGTGTCCAACGTGTCGTTCTCGTTCCGTGGCAACAACCCGGTGCGCGAGGCGATTCACTCGGTGTTCCTGCTGTATGCGATCCGCAACGGTCTGACCATGGGTATCGTCAACGCCGGTCAGCTGGAGATCTACGACCAGATCCCGGCCGAGCTGCGCGACGCCGTTGAAGACGTGGTGCTCAACCGTACGCCGAACGGCACTGACGCCCTCCTCGCCATCGCCGACAAATACAAGGGCGACGGCAGCGTCAAGGAAGCCGAGACCGAAGAGTGGCGCAACTGGGACGTCAACAAGCGTCTGGAGCATGCGCTGGTCAAGGGCATCACCACGCACATCGTGGAAGACACCGAAGAATCGCGCCAGTCGTTCGCCCGCCCGATCGAAGTGATCGAAGGCCCGCTGATGTCCGGCATGAACATCGTGGGCGACCTGTTCGGCGCCGGCAAAATGTTCCTGCCGCAAGTGGTGAAATCCGCCCGTGTGATGAAACAGGCCGTGGCCCACTTGATCCCGTTCATCGAACTGGAAAAAGGCGACAAGCCGGAAGCCAAGGGCAAGATCCTGATGGCCACGGTGAAAGGCGACGTGCACGACATCGGCAAGAACATCGTCGGTGTGGTGCTCGGCTGTAACGGCTACGACATCGTCGACCTCGGCGTGATGGTCCCGGCGGAGAAGATCCTGCAAGTGGCCAAGGAGCAGAAGTGCGACATCATCGGCCTGTCCGGTCTGATCACGCCTTCACTGGATGAAATGGTCCACGTAGCCCGCGAGATGCAGCGTCAGGATTTCCATCTGCCGCTGATGATCGGTGGCGCGACCACCTCCAAGGCGCACACGGCGGTCAAGATCGAACCGAAGTACAGCAACGATGCGGTGATCTACGTTACCGACGCCTCCCGCGCCGTGGGCGTGGCGACGCAGTTGCTGTCCAAGGAGTTGAAACCGGCGTTCGTCGAAAAGACTCGCCTGGAATACATCGACGTTCGCGAGCGCACCGCCAATCGCAGCGCCCGCACCGAACGCCTGAGCTACCCGGCCGCCATCGCCAAGAAGCCGCAGTTCGACTGGAGCACTTATGTGCCGGTCAAACCGACCTTTACCGGTTCCAGGGTGCTGGACAACATCGACCTCAAGGTTCTGGCCGAATACATCGACTGGACGCCGTTCTTTATCTCCTGGGACCTGGCCGGCAAGTTCCCGCGCATCCTGCAGGACGAAGTGGTCGGTGAAGCCGCTACCGCGTTGTATGCCGATGCCCAGGAAATGCTCGCCAAGCTGATCGACGAGAAACTCATCAGCGCCCGTGCGGTGTTCGGCTTCTGGCCGGCCAACCAGGTGCGTGAGGATGACATCGAAGTCTACGGCGATGACGGCAAGCCGATTGCCAAGCTGCATCACTTGCGCCAGCAGATCATCAAGACCGACGGCAAGCCGAACTTCTCCCTCGCCGACTTCGTCGCGCCGAAGGACAGCGAAATCACCGACTACGTGGGTGGATTCATCACCACGGCCGGGATCGGCGCCGAAGAAGTGGCCAAGGCTTATCAAGACGCCGGCGATGATTACAACTCGATCATGGTCAAGGCTCTGGCCGACCGACTGGCCGAGGCGTGTGCCGAGTGGCTGCACCAGCAGGTGCGAAAAGAACACTGGGGTTACGCCAAGGACGAGACGCTCGACAACGAGGCGCTGATCAAAGAGCAATACACCGGCATCCGCCCTGCCCCGGGCTACCCGGCCTGCCCGGATCACACCGAGAAAAGCACCTTGTTTGCCTTGCTCGACCCCGAGGCCAGCGAAATGCAGGCCGGCCGCAGCGGCGTGTTCCTCACCGAGCACTACGCGATGTTCCCGGCGGCAGCAGTCAGCGGCTGGTACTTCGCTCATCCGCAGGCGCAATATTTTGCGGTGGGCAAGATCGACAAGGACCAGGTGCAGAGCTACACATCGCGCAAAGGGCAGGAACTGAGCGTGACCGAACGCTGGCTGGCGCCTAACCTCGGTTACGACAACTAACCCAGGCGCCTGGCCACAATATTGTGGCCAGATGAACCCCCTGTGGGAGCGAGCCTGCTCGCGAAGGCGTTATAACATTCAACGAAGATGTTGAATGTTACGACCCCTTCGCTAGCAGGCTAGCTCCCACAGTTGTTTTGGGTCGTTCACAAACGTGTGGATCAACCCGATCAAGTGTGGGAGTGAGCCTGCTCGCGATGGCGATGTGACAGTCAACGAAGACGTTGAATGTTATGGCCACTTCGCTAGCAGGCTAGCTCCCACAGTTGTTTTGGGTCGTTCACAAACGTGTGGATCAACCCGATCAAGTGTGGGAGTGAGCCTGCTCGCGATAGCGATGTGACAGTCAACGAAAATGTTGAATGTTATGGCCACTTCGCCAGCAGGCTAGCTCCCACAGTTGTTTTGGGTCGTTCACAAACGTGTGGATCAACCCGATCAAGTGTGGGAGCGAGCCTGCTCGCGAAGGCGTTATAACGTTCAACGAAGATGTTGAATGTTATGGCCACTTCGCCAGCAGGCTAGCTCCCACAGTTGTTTTGGGTCGTTCACAAACGTGTGGATCAACCCGATCAAGTGTGGGAGCGAGCCTGCTCGCGAAGGCGTTATAACGTTCAACGAAGATGTTGAATGCTATGGCCAATTCGCTAGCAGGCTAGCTCCCACAGTTGTTTTGGGTCGTTCACAAACGTGTGGAACAACCCGATCAAGTGTGGGAGTGAGCCTGCTCGCGATTGCGATGTGACAGTCAACGAAGATGTTGAATGTTACGACCCCTTCGCTAGCAAGCTCTCTCCCACATTTGCTTTGTGCATGCCACGGATTGTCTATGCTTACTCTTCACACATTGATGACGAGGGATTTATGGACGATCCAGTCGACAACAAGCCACCGACCTTCTGGCAGATGCTGCAAAGCGTCATGGCGGCGGCGTTCGGTGTGCAGAGCGGGAAGAATCGGGCGCGGGACTTCACCCACGGCAAGCCGAGTCATTTCGTGATCCTGGGGGTTCTGTTCACGGCCGTGTTCGCTTTGACGCTGTTCGGCATCGTGCAACTGGTGGTGCATCTGGCGGGGCGTTAGCGCATCAGGGTTTGCAAGCTGAACGGATAGCGATAGGAGGTCGGCCGGCCCTTGGCCGACAGACGACGGAAATTCACCCCGTAATCCGGTGATGCGCCCATGGCCAGCAACCGCTTGGCGTGGGCCTTGTCGATCAGTTGCAATACCGGAATCAACCGGTCGCGCCCGCCGTACTGGTCCAGATCCACGCCCATTTCCACGTCATGCAACTCCACCAGCGCCCAACCGCCCAATGTGAAGTGCCCGCCCACCAACACGCTCAGGCGACCGTCGATCATCGCCTGCAATGCAGCGGGCGACGTGTTCACCCCGCTGAACAAGGCATCTTTGCCGGGCACGCCACCCGTCTCCGAATAGGCTTGCATGGCGCCAAACGCCATTTCGTCATTGGCAGACCACACCAACGAGACATTCGGGTAACGCCGGAACAACAACTTGGCCTGCTCATAGGCCCTTCCGCGGCTCCAGCCACCGTAAACCACTTGGCGCAAGCGCACTTCCGGGTGCTCGGCCAAGGCGCGCAGCATGCCTTGTTCGCGCAGTTGCGACGACGGCGTGATCTTCAGGCCGGAGAACGCCAGTAATTCGATGACCTGGCCAGGCGCCACGGGTGGATGCTGGCGAATCAGCTCCTTGAGCATCAGGTAGCCGCCCTCCTCATCGTTCGGCACCAGGCTGCCCAATCGATCGGAACGCTCGCCCAGCAGGCTCAGCTGATTGGCTGTCAGCGAAGCGTTGACCGTAAACAGCTTCACCCCGCTGCCTTGAGCCAGGCGCAGAATCTGTGGAGCGACATACTGTTCGTTGACGAACACCAGATAGTTCGGACGATCGGGACCTTGCAGGGCCAGGCGGGCTTGCGCCACGGTGAGCTCGGGCATGCGTTGGGAATACAGAATTCGCAGATCAATGCGCAGATCCTTGGCGGCCGCCTGCATGAATTGCGAATAGCTGATCCAGAAGGCCTCATCCGTCTTGCCCGGATTGAGGAACAACACCGACTCTGCATGCGCAACAGGGCCCCAAGCCGCGCCAAGCATCAGCAGGAAGGTGTAGACAAACTTCAACATTAACGCCCGAGCCCCCGGAAATTTTCGCCGCGCATTATAGCCAGCGAAGTCCCGGCAAACGGCGTTTATTCCGGTTTTTGTCCGACAATCGTCGGAACCGGGCCCGGACGGGGTCGGTTATTGATGGCTGACCCAAAATACCGCAGTGCCCACGACCAGGATGATCAGGAACAGAATCGCCCAAGCATCGACCGTGCTATCAGGTTTTGTCGCTTTGGTAGGGTTGCTCATTGCATCGCCTCTTGTCGGTTTTATCGGTGATTGCATAAAGACTCGACCACAGTAAAGACGACGATTGCCCTCACGACAAATACGGGTTTATCAATAACGGATCTCGTTAGTCGTTTTGGTTCTTTACATATACTCAAACATCACTTTTGCGCATAACTGCAAACTGGTATCTTGCCCCGGCTCCGTAGGGAGTGCGCGGCCGTGCGCGCAGAATTGCCGAGGCAGCATCGGAGACCTCCAGGCGAAAAAACGCAACGGGATCCGACCGGCCCAAGCCTGAGAACAGGACTTATATGTACGTATATGACGAGTACGATCAGCGGATCATCGAGGACCGCGTCAAGCAGTTCCGTGATCAGACCCGACGCTATCTGGCAGGTGAGCTGAGCGAAGAAGAATTCCGCCCCCTGCGCCTGCAAAACGGGCTTTATATCCAACGCTTCGCGCCGATGTTGCGGGTGGCGGTGCCTTACGGCCAACTGACTTCGCGCCAGACGCGGATGATGGCCAAGATTGCCCGCGACTATGACAAGGGCTATGCCCACATCAGTACCCGGCAGAACGTCCAGTTCAACTGGCCGGCGCTGGAAGACATCCCGGACATTCTCGCTGAGCTGGCCACCGTGCAGATGCACGCGATCCAGACCAGCGGCAACTGCCTGCGTAACGTCACCACCGACCAGTTCGCCGGTGTCGCTGCCGATGAGCTGGTTGACCCGCGCCCTTGGTGCGAGATCGTTCGCCAGTGGACCACGTTCCACCCGGAATTCGCCTACCTGCCGCGCAAGTTCAAGATCGCTATCAACGGTTCGACGTCTGACCGTGCGGCCATCGAAGTCCATGACATCGGGCTCGAGCCGGTGCACAACGCGGCCGGCGAACTCGGTTTCCGCGTGCTGGTGGGCGGTGGTCTCGGCCGTACACCGGTAGTGGGCGCGTTCATCAATGAATTCCTGCCGTGGCAAGACCTGTTGAGCTACCTCGACGCCATCCTGCGGGTCTACAACCGCTATGGCCGTCGTGACAACAAGTACAAGGCGCGGATCAAGATTCTGGTCAAGGCCCTGACGCCTGAAGTCTTCGCCCAGAAAGTCGACGCGGAAATGGAACACCTGCGCGGTGGCCAGACCACGTTGACCGAGGCCGAAGTGCATCGCGTCGCCAAACACTTCGTCGACCCGGAGTACAAGGCCCTGGACAACCAGGCGGCCCAACTGGCCGAGCTCGACAAAGAACACCCGGGCTTCGCCCGCTGGCGCACCCGCAATACCCTGGCCCACAAAAAGCCGGGTTATGTCGCGGTGACCCTGTCCCTGAAGCCGACCGGCGTTGCGCCGGGCGACATCACCGACAAGCAGCTCGACGCGGTGGCCGACCTGGCCGATCGCTACAGCTTCGGTCAACTGCGCACGTCCCACGAGCAGAACATCATCCTGGCCGACGTTGAACAGACCCAACTGTTCGCGATGTGGGGCGAGTTGCGCGAGCAAGGTTTTGCCACGCCAAACATCGGCTTGCTGACCGACATCATCTGCTGCCCTGGCGGTGATTTCTGCTCGCTGGCCAACGCCAAGTCGATCCCGATCGCCGAGTCGATCCAGCGTCGTTTCGAAGACCTGGACTACCTGTTCGACATCGGCGAACTGGACCTGAACATCTCCGGCTGCATGAACGCCTGTGGTCACCACCACGTCGGCCACATCGGCATCCTCGGGGTGGACAAAAAAGGCGAAGAGTTCTACCAGGTCTCCCTCGGTGGCAGCGCGAGCCGCGACGCCAGCCTGGGCAAGATCCTCGGCCCGTCCTTCGCCCAGGAAGCCATGCCTGACGTGATCGAGAAACTGATCGACGTGTACATCGAACAACGTACCGAAGACGAGCGCTTCATCGACACCTATCAGCGTATTGGCATCGACCTCTTCAAGGAACGCGTCTATGCAGCGAATCATTAAGAACAACGAGGTCGTCGACGAAACCTGGCACTTGCTGCCCAAGGATTTCAACATCGACGAGATCAGCAACTGCGACGACCTGATCGTCCCGTTGCAGCTGTGGCGCGAACACAGTCGTATGCTCAAGGCCCGCGATGGCGGTCTTGGCGTGTGGCTGGATGCCGATGAAGAAGCCGAGGAAATCGGTGAAGACGTCGATCAGTTCCAAGTGATCGCCCTGAATTTCCCGGCCTTCACCGACGGGCGCAACTACTCCAACGCACGTCTGCTGCGTGACCGCTATGGCTTCAAAGGCGAATTGCGGGCAATCGGCGATGTGCTGCGCGACCAGCTCTTTTACATGCACCGCTGCGGGTTCGACGCCTTTGCCATTCGCGCCGATAAAGACCCGTATGAAGCCCTTGAAGGTCTCAAGGACTTCTCGGTGACCTATCAGGCCGCCACCGACGAACCGCTGCCGTTGTTCCGTCGCCGCTGATACCGGCAAAACCTTGAACCCCGCCCGGGGTTCAAGGCGCCCTCCTTCGCTTAGAAACCCGCACGCGCCTCCAGCGCCCGGAATGCTGCCATCGGGTGATCGAAGCGCCCGCTCCCGCGAATTATCCGCCCCCACATGTCCTCTGAAGCATCGGCCTCTTGCAACAATCGCCAGACTCGCGCCTGAAGTGACAGGTAACTGACCCGAAAGTCGGCCGTCAGGCTCAGCCGGTCTATGACGGCTAAAAACCGCGTACCGGAGGGTTTACCTGCCAATCGCTGCCAAAGGGCTTGCCGGGACTGTTGCAACGCTTCGTCGCAGTCGCGCAACCACACCGTCGGCGTACCATAATCCGCGCCCGGAGCGCTCAGCCACAGATTGATGCCAGTCTGTTCACG
Source organism: Pseudomonas mandelii (assembly GCF_900106065.1). Taxonomy (NCBI): domain Bacteria; kingdom Pseudomonadati; phylum Pseudomonadota; class Gammaproteobacteria; order Pseudomonadales; family Pseudomonadaceae; genus Pseudomonas; species Pseudomonas mandelii. The sequence goes on along the minus strand of NZ_LT629796.1, from coordinate 5,516,841 downwards.
ATGACTGATCAACCGGTGCAGCGTGTCCTCGTCTGTCAACGGATTGCCCCATAGCAATACGCGGTCGTCCGCCACCGCCTGATTGATGATCGCGGGCGGAACCCGGGTAATACGGTTGTCGCGCAGGTCCAGCATCGTCAGATAAGGCTCATCCTTGACCCCGACAGGGCAGCGATTGATCGCCGTATTCCTCAGGTTGAGCTGGCGTAAATTGTTCATGCCCAGCACCACCGGCGGAACGCCCAACGGGTTGTCGCTCAGGTCCAGGGTTTGCAAGTGGGTCAGATCACTCAATTGTGAAGCGGCGCGCTCAGTGAATGCCAACTGTGTGGCTCGCAGATTGAGTGAGACCAGTTTCGGCAACTGCCCGATAACGGGCGGCAAGGCGCGCCCTGCGTCACCGCCTACGAAGAAAGGACGCAAATCGAAGCCTTCCAGATTCAACACTTCAAGGTTCGGAAAGCCCTCCAGGAACCCGTTCAGACTCTCGTGCTCGGTCAGGTGAAAACCATGCATCGACAATTCGATCACATCGTTGAGCCTGGCATTCAGCGTGGGTAATCGGTGAAAGTCCTCGAAGGTCAGGTCCAGCCTGACACCACGCAGTTGCCCGTCGACATAGACACGATCTTGCAGCGGCCCGCGTTTTTGCCAAATGGCGACAAGCTCCACGGCAAGCTCAGTCCTGACCCCGCGCTCCTGTTGCAGGGCGGTGTGCAGGACGTGGGCATTGTGCACGGCGATTTGCGCAGGGTTCATCCCCTCCGCCTCCTCATCGCCCATGGCCACGAAGGGAACGTCCATATCGGCAATGTCTTGTACCGCTTGATCGACCCATTCGGTCAAATCGACATTGAGCTGTTGCAGTTGCAGAGCCAGCAGGTCGATATACGCCTGCACCCTGCCCTCTGCCAGCAGCAACACCTGATCAATGCTCGCGTCGCTGATGTCCGGATAAATATCCTTGAACTGCAACTTGATCGCTTGCAACTTCAGGGCGTCACCCTGAGGGGTTGTCGGGTAACCGCCGCCGCGCAGTCCCTGCCGTTCAAAGGTCAGCCCCGTGTCCAGCCTTTGCAGGCCGAGCAGGGTATCGGCACGGGACAATGCCCGATCGCCGAGGTTGAGCCGCAACGCCTTGGCCGGGTCTGGTGACGTGAGGTGCAACGCCGAGCGTTCCTCGTCCGTCAGCACGCCGAGGACCGCGTCATAGACATCCGTTTGCCGGCCTTGGCGCAGGTAACGGTTTCCCACCTTGATGATGTTTCGGCAGTGAGGGCTGTCAAGGGGGCCGCAACGATCAAGCACCCGGCCAGAGGACGCACCGTCGAGGACCTCGATGCGCAGGTCTTTCGGCCAGCCGGGCAGATTGTTCAGGGAGTGCAATGCCAGCGTGTCCGTCTCGGCATTCGCGACCGAGCGCAGATAAAAGCCTTCATAGACCCGGTCGAGACGGACATGCTGTTGGTATTGCCGGGCTTTGCCGTCCAGTCGCGCGAATACCTGCCTGGCCTCGGTCGCATCTGGCAACGACGTGATGTCGATGCCATAGCGGTCGAGCATCTGCTCGATGGCGATTGTCGGCAGGTCGGGGTACTCGCGCTGAAATAGCCGGACCCATTCATGCTCCGACTTTTGCAGCGCTTCGTAGCGTTGGTTGAAAAGCACAGTGTCTGCTTCCAGACCGAGATCCTGATCGATCTTGAAGCGGCTGATGGTATCCGCCAATAAAGGGGTCGGTGGACGGCCCGTCTGCATCAACCGCAGCATGTCATCGTCGACCGCGCTGACCTTGGCGATTTGCGCCAGGACCTCATCGCTGAAGGAGGCCACCGAGGGGCCGATTCCACGGATCAATTCGATGCGAGGGTTCAAGGGCGTCGGCGCAACGGCCGGTTCCGACGCAGGACGGGCGCCCGGCTCTGCCGGATCGACGCTGGGCTCGCGGACGCGCTCCGCCATGCTATCGACCTCCGCAGCGCTCCCATTGAGCGCTGACTCGGCACCCAGCATCGGCAACGCATTCAGCAAACCAAACACCGTGCGTGTCCGGCCCTCCGAGCGTTGGCCCGGCGTTTTTCCATTGACCACCTGATTCAGGCCATACCCGGCGTCAATGAGCCCGGCCAATGCCAGCACCCCCTCGCCTCCTGGGACAAACAAGGCGAGCGGACCAAACCGGTTGACCCATTGCACAGCGGGTTCGACGACGGCGCTCAACTGATCCCGGTTGACCTGCGCATCGTCACGGATGGCCTGAAGCTCTGCCAGTGCGGCCTGTTTCATTGTCATTAGCAGGCGGGCAAAAGGGTCGGTCGCCGCCGCCGGATCATCGAAGCCGATGTAATCGTTCGGGTCCCAATAGCCATCGTTGTTGAAGAAACCGGCGTTGTTGCCCAGCCAATGTTTAGCCGGATAAATCGCCATGCCATCCAGCGCTGTCAGAACGCCGGCGTGAAACGTTCCATCTTCGCGATCGTCTTCGGCAAAGTGACGGGCCAAGGCCTGCCTGGTCGCGTCGAGCTTGCCCTGCGTGGCAACCCACTGGCGCAACTGCGCGGTATTGGCGAATTCATGCAGCGGGGAAGAATTGCCAGGGATGTACACCAGCACACGGGCACTGGCGGTGTCACGGAAGGCCCAGATATCGGTCGCGGTGTAGCGGTACAGTTTCAGAAGGCCGAACTTGACGGTTGAAGGCACGCGAGTCGGTGCTTGCAGCTGCTCAAGGGTCAGCGTTTGCCAGGACTGATCGGCGGACAGACCTGCCGCCCGCATCGCCAGCGCCAGACCTTCTTGCGTCAGGCGTTGTTCATGTCGCTGCAACCAGGCCGCCATGACGAACGCCGCCTTGACCGACGTTCTCAATGCGGACGGTCTGGCCGCCATCTGCACAGCGTCGGCTGGCCATGCCTGATCGAGATACGCTTGGTACAGGTCCTTGAGCTCCAGCTCCCAGACCCATTTCTTGAAATCGGCGGGCCTGAGATTGAGCTGAGTCAGCGGCCCATACACCTGCGGGGTGGTCTGCCGGTAGATGCCTTCATAGGTCTGGTGATTGCCGCTGCCGTGATCGGCGAATTCGTCGACGTGCTCGACGATCCGAATCGTCGGTCCCACGTCCGGCGGCGTGTACAGGCCGAACGCCGTCTCGGCAAAACGCCCGTCACCCACCGTCTGGTCGTTGGACAGCAGCGCGTGCAGCAGCGACCGGGAACTTGCCACTCGTCCCTGCTCGAAACCGTTCTCGGCAGGATGACCCTTGTAATGGTAATCGAGCGTGACCAGCAAGGCCGTCTGCGGGTCGATGCCCGCGCCCCACTTTTGCTTGATCAGGCATTCGCCGAACTGCCCTGGGGATTGTGGCAAGGCGAGATCGATAACGGCTTTCAATTCATCACGCCATTTCGGCGCCGCCGACGGTGTCGGGCTATCAGCAGACTCGTGAGCGATGTCGTTCATTGAGCGGCCCCCGAATGGCTGGGCCCCGGGACTGGCGGCGCAGGATGGCGCATCAGCGCCGCACCGGTGAGCTGCCTGATCAATGCCCGACGTTCATTTTTGAAGTTATCGAAAATGGCGTTCAGGCGTTCGGTGGCCACTGGACGGGTGAGTTCAGCCTGCCTCTCCACCTGGGCAAAATCTCGTGCCGAGCGGTCGGCGATTGCCAGGAAACGATCTGGATTTGACACCTCCAGATACTCCACCCAAAACCGTTGGATGATCATCCATTCCAGCAACGCGCTGGTGCGTTCGGTGGTCAGGACTTTCTGATAAGCCCGTTCCAGCGCCGCCGGCGCCACCTCGACATCCAACGCCGATGTCACCATTCTGGGCTGAGCCGGCAAGCTCAGGCGTTCGGCCAGCCCCACGCGATACGCCAGACTGATTTCCAGAGCTTGTTCGTAGCTTCCGGACTGTGGACCGGTGCGCGCATTGATATCCGCCAGCGCAAACCCCTCGACCTCATGCAGCCTGAACAACCCCCTGAGCAGGGTGATCAGTTGCTGCTCCACCGAAGCAGGCCCGGTGAGGGCTGCGGCCATGGCCCGATAAAACAACACCTGCACTTCCATCTCACTGAAGAGTGCGGAGTAGCCATCAGCGCTGAACCTTCCGACCCGGGCCAGACGAAACAGCCTGCGTCGCAAGCCATCATCTTCCGTCGCAGCCTCCACGACACTCCACACCCGCTGGCTGAAGTGGCTGAACAGTCGTTTGTAATCGGCCGTCTCGGACAGTTGCGCAAGCATAGTGAAAAAGCTCCTGGATTCCGGATAGGCACGCAATGAATCCCACAACCCGCGCCTGCGCCGGGTTTCGGTAGAGCCAAGCCCGGTCAGCCACGCGGAACTGTGAGCCTCGGTCGGCGAGTAAGCGCCTGAGCGACGGTAGTCCGAAGCAATGATCCCCAGGCTTACACCGGTCTTCTGCTGATGCACCACGACCTTTTTCAACGTGTCGGCGGACAGAGGATTGCCATACAGGTTGGTGCCTTTGTTCGGGACCGCATGCCCCTTGAAGACATCCTCAGGCAGGGTTTCGATCTGATTGTCTCGTAAATCCAGCTCACTCAGCCTAGGCAAACCGGAGGCGCCCAAAGGCCAGTTTTTTATCCCGGTGCCTTGCAGGTTCAGGTGTTCCAGGTGCTGCAACTTGCTGACATCGGGAGCCCTCACAAGGTTTGGGTTAAACGCCAGGTTCACTGATTGCAGGCTGGTCATATCGGCCAATTGAGTCACCGACTCAGAGGTCAGTTGAATGAGGTTGTCGCTCAGATCCAGATGAACCAACCCGGGCATTGAGCTCAACGCCAGCGGCAGCCTCGTCAGTTGATTGCCTCTCAATGACAAGCTTCGAAGAGTGCGGAAGTTTCTCAGGAAGGCGTTCAGCCCGACGCTGGCGCCCACGCCGTCCAGCACCAATCTCTCGACGTGGCTGAAGTCCCCGACGATAACCGGCAATTCGCCCAGAGGCTGGGCGTCAAAGCTGAGTGTGGAGCGTAGGTTAGCGCCCGCTTCACTCGCCTCGGGCTCGTTGCGCCAGCAGCGAATGATCGCCTGAGCGATGCGATATTTGCTGAGACGACTGACCTCCTGCCTTGAGCCATCGGGCTGCAAATACCAGGTTTGCCGACTGACCCAGTGACTCAGTACCTGCCTGATGGTCTGAAATTGCAGCCTCAACGCTTCCAGCTTCTTCAAGACGACCGTCACGTTCTGCCCCAGATCATTTACCAACGCGTGAATGCGAACCGGGGAATGCATCGGATACAGTTCCAGCGCCCTGCGGACCAGGACGTCTTGGGTGGTTTTGATGAGCACGGGTCTCGGTATAACGGGAGAAGACGACGTCGCGTGCCTGTCTGCCAGCCGCATGGGGGAGGTGTAGCCCGCTCGCGGGGGGCGTGCATCGATCAGTTGCGCGATGGCGGTTCGCCGTGTCAGGGCGAGCTGCGTTATTTTCTCTCGCAACGCTGCCCCGCCGTCGCTCAGGTTAACGCCCAGTGCTGTTTTGAGCGGCGTCGAGAGTCCATGCCAGAGGGCCTTGAAATACTGTTCGCGCGTGCGTCCCGCGAATGCGGTGGCGGGAGCAATGTCGTCGATCGACACGCTGTATCGATCAGGATGGACGTCGATCTGCAGCTTCTGCGCAGCGTCCGCCGATCCAATGCTGGTCGACTCGCTTTGCACACCTGACGAAGCCTGTAACTGAACCCTGGTATTACCCGTCCATCCCGGCAGTTGCTCAAGGGTGTTGAGCACCAGGCGGTCGGTGGCCAGCCCACCCACGGCATTAAGGTACAACCCTTCGTAAGCGCGACTGACCTGCACCCGTTGCAAATAACGACGGGCTTCCTCCGCCAGACGCAAGGGTACGTTGCCCTCCTCCAGGCTGCTCAACTCAGCAGCATCGGCATGCCGCACCAGTTCTTCGGCAATCGCCGAGGGCAACTGGGCGATCTTGTCGATCAACACCGTGACCCGGGCATCAGCCGGTACTTCAGTACGTTTGTAAATCCGCTCGAACAGCGCGAGTTTGCTGCTTTCGGCTTGATCGGAAATGAGCTTTGTCAGGGCCTTTGCCCGCGCGCTCGCGTCCTGGGTAGTGGAGCCCAGAAGGCTTTGGCGTTGGGCGCTGTCCATGGCTGTCAGCAGCGAGGTGTGTAATTGGCCCTTATGCAAAGCATCCTGATTGAGGCTGACGGTTTTCCCCGGTAACGCCGTGGCCGCGCCATAGAAACCCGTTTGCCTGCCTGCGGCAGTGACGACTTTGATGGCCGAGTTGTCTGGCCAATGACGGGACGTCGTCAGCAGGTGCAATTGCAGATCCGGGTCTGCCAAGACTGCCGACGACGGGGTTTTCAACTGCTCGATAAAGTCGGTGACCGCAGCATCCGCCCGAAACCGCTGCACTGTATCGACCAGCAGTGCCGGTGGCCGGCTGCGGTCGACGTGTGCCTGGCGCAAGACCGTGTCCTCGATCCCGCAGACGGCAAGGATGTGCGTCGCCGTGGTATCGGGCACCTTGTCGCGGGTGTAACCGAAACGGCGAAACAATTTAAGCCGATCCCATTCTTGCGGCAGCTCAGAGTCATGGCGCCACGCCCCGACATCGTTGGTTTCGAGCTCGGGTGAATAGGTGCCGCCGCTCCCCACCGGGGCAATCACCTCCCACAGGTCCGTCGCCGTTTTTGGCCGCACGGCATACAGATGTGTATCGATTGGAAGGTACGCCTGACCGTCCATCCAGTGCAGTCCTCTCGGATCCGCTGCGAGTGCCGGGGGTAACCGTCGGCTCTGTTGATACACCGTAAGATCGGGATTCCACAGACGGCCCCGAGCGTCTACACCCGGAACCTTTCTCAGGCGCTCGATGAAGACGGATGTCCTGATGTTTTTAAACGCGGTACCAACAGCCGCCGAACCGGCGGCAAACGCGGCCATCAGGATCAGGTTTTCGATGGTATCGAACAGATAATCCGTGGCTTGCTCCTGCTCGCCCCTGGACCAACTGGCCACGCTTTCATACACCTCCGACAGCAACTGCATCACCGTCACAGCCAAGAGGATGTGGCCAACAAACGGCACAAACGATGCACCGAACAACAGGACATTAAGGCTGATGGCCTTGTAGGTCTCCAGCCTGTCCAGTCGGGATTTTTCGTCTTCGTCGTCCGTGGGCACCACCAGAAGCCTGGCATCGGCGATGACCTGATTCGCATACTGACGAAAAATTTCCTCGAACATGTCGCCTTGTATGTCCACACCCAACAGCGACACGTAGACACTGGTCGCGGGAAGCGGCGAGGAAACGGGGACGGACAAGCGTTTTTCAAGGGCTTGCAGAAACGCGGACCGTTCACCCAGCTTGATGTAGCGCATGAAGAATTTTTGGAACGCGGAGGTTCTCAGACGCTTACTCAATTCCACCTCGAAATCCGTGAAGGACGCGTATTCCTTCAACGGGTGCAGCGGGTCATCCGGCAGGTAGACCACGCAGCGGTAATCGTCATCGTCATGCTCCTCGACCGGCCCGATAAACATCGCGCCATTGACCGTGACATCAAACATTTCCAACGCCTGGTAACCCAGCGTGTGGTTGCCAAGTTTGACGGGGCGCTGTTCCTTGACTGACTTCAATGCCTGGTGCATTTCGACACTGATGGCTTTTTTCATCAGCGCGACATGCCGCTGTACTTCAAAGCTGTTCTTGGCGTGCGCAACATACTTGTTAGATAAGTGTTTGATACCTGACGCTGGCTCAAACAGTGATTTGACATGCGCCTGGTATTGTTTTCCAAGATCAAGTTTGCGGCACAACGCGGCGAACTCATGCGGCTCTATCGATAAGACTTTATTGACTGTGCCGGTGATGGTTTGCGGGATATAAATTAACGATGTATCGCTATAGTTTCCGGCCAGTGTTTCGCTGAGTTCAAAATTTTCACAGGCGGCCAACAGCAGATCCCGATCAATCGGCAGCACCAGTTTCTTGCGAAGTCCCAGCAGGCTGGACGTTGATCGCACGTGCTGAAAAATGACGCCCTGCGTATCCAGTGGCGTACCCAGCTTGTTCGACATGGCTTGAGCCAGTAAGGGGCGACAGACGGTTTCAGGCGATTTGAAGCCTTTCAGGAGGTCGGCAAGTTCACCTCTTGAACGATGGCTGGCGGTCAGGCTTTCATAAAGTTCACTTCGCCGTTGACTTGAGGCAGTCAACAACCAGGCAGGAGCATTACTTTTAATCAGATCAAAAAAGACACCCTGTTGATCTGGCGTCAACACAGGCGTGTTTGAGTTTGTGGGCGGAGAAGACATTGTGATCACTCGAAACTGGCTAGGATCGCTAGCCTATCGAGCCACTTTTTTAAAAAGCGCTATCTATATACCGCCACAAAAAAACGGTCGCTTTCACTGCAAGGCAGTGCAAGCGACCGTTAATTTAAAGTGTTACCAAAAGCGTTGCTGGGTCAACCGGCTCCACCAGCTCAGCAATACGCGATCCACCGACCCACTGGCCGCCATCCCGATACGCTCTTGCAGGCTTTTGCGTTCGGCGTAATGCAAATGGTACAGCTCCGACTTCTTCGCTCGTTCAGCGAGGTATTCATCGCTGGTCTTGAGTTCGTCCACCAGTTGCTTGTCCAGCGCGGCGATGCCGAGCCAGATTTCACCGGTGGCCACTTCGTCAATGGCCAGTTGCGGGCGATAACGCGAGACGAAGTTCTTGAACAGCTGGTGGGTGATGTCCAGGTCTTCCTGAAACTTCTCGCGGCCTTTCTCTGTGTTTTCGCCAAACACAGTCAAAGTGCGCTTGTATTCGCCAGCGGTCAGGACTTCGAAGTCGATGTCGTGCTTTTTCAGCAAGCGATTGACGTTAGGCAACTGCGCCACGACGCCGATCGAACCCAGAATCGCAAACGGGGCGCTGATGATCTTCTCGCCGATACACGCCATCATGTAGCCGCCACTGGCCGCGACCTTGTCGATGCAGATGGTCAACGGCACGCCAGCATCGCGGATGCGCGCCAGTTGCGAGGACGCCAGGCCGTAGCTGTGAACCATGCCGCCGCCGCTTTCCAGACGCAGTACCACTTCGTCTTTGGGCGTCGCCAACGTCAACAGTGCCGTGATCTCGTGGCGCAGACTTTCAGTGGCCGACGCCTTGATGTCGCCGTCGAAATCCAGCACGAATACCCGCGGCTTGGCCTCGGGTTTCTTCTTTTGTTTTTTATCGGTTTTAGCCTGGGACTTGCGCAAGGCCTTGAGCTGGTCCTTGTCGAGCAAGGTTTGCTCCAGGCGTTCGCGCAGCTCTTTGTAGAAATCATTCAGTTTGCTGACTTGCAACTGGCCGGCCGATTTGCGCCGACCTTTGCTGCGCAGCGCCGCGAAACTGGCCAGGACCACCAGAATGGCGATCACCAGTGTCACGGTCTTGGCCAGGAAACTGGCGTACTCGGACAAAAACTCCACAGTGACTCCTTCAAAACGATGCGCGGCTTAAAACACGCGCGGGACAACGCCAGCATACCCATGCTCCGCCTCGGCGGCCAGCCGTGAAACCTCTGGCAACAGGCCTGTAACGGGCATTTCAAACAAGCGTATGTTTTTTCATTGACAGCTCACTGTCATCCTCATAACCTCGCCAAACCTTCAACGTACCGGGATGACGCGGACGTGGGCAGCATCTATCTGATTCGACATGGCCAGGCCTCCTTTGGTGCAGACGACTATGACGTCCTGTCGCCGACCGGTGTTCGCCAGGCAGAAATCCTCGGCCAGCACCTCGCCGAGCTGGGTGTCAGCTTTGACCGCTGCCTGTCGGGCGACTTGCGCCGCCAACAGCATACGGCCACCAGCGCGCTGGAACAGTTCGCTGCCGTGGGCCTGCCGGTGCCGACCCTGGAAATCGATTCTGCCTTCAACGAATTCGACGCCGACGCGGTGATCCGCGCGCTGCTGCCGGCCATGCTGGAGGATGAACCCGAAGCCCTGGACATCCTGCGCAATGCCGCGCAAAACCGCGCCGAGTTCCAGCGCATCTTCGCCCTGATCATCGAACGCTGGCTCGCCGGCACCTATGACACGCCGGGGCTTGAAAGCTGGCTTGGGTTTGTCGAACGCGTACAGGCCGGTCTGCACCGCCTCCTCGAAAGCGCCGACAACACCCAGAAAATCGCCGTGTTCACCTCCGGTGGCACCATCACTGCCCTGCTCCACCTCATTACTCAGATGCCCGCAAGGCAGGCATTTGAACTGAACTGGCAAATCGTCAACACCTCGCTAAACCTGCTGAAGTTTCGCGGTCGCGAGGTGGCATTGTCTTCTTTCAACAGTCATGCGCACTTGCAGCTGTTGAAGGCACCGGAACTCATCACGTTTCGCTGAGTCCGGACTATTGTGACCCTGGCTGTAATCACCCAGCTCTAATTACCCAAGAAAGGATCGAACCATGACCTCCGTAGCTGATGCCGTACAAGCAATGAAAGCCAAGTTCAACCCAGCCGCCGCTGCCGGTCTGGACCTGGTATTCGGTTTCCGCATCGACGACACCAAGAACTTCTCGCTGGTCGTCAAAGATGGCACTTGCGAGCTGCAGGAAGGCGAAAATCCTGACGCCCAGGTCACTCTGGTGATGGACGGCGAAACCCTGCAAGGCATCGTCGACGGTTCGACCGACGGCATGCAAGCGTTCATGGGCGGCAAACTGCGCGCTGAAGGCGACATGATGATGGCCATGAAACTGTCCGAGCTGTTCCCAAGCTAAGACGGCGGTTCCCGTCTTCGGGAACCTCTCTGGCTGCACACGAATCCCGCCCCTTGTGGCGGGATTCGTCGATTTCCGCCCCCGCAAATCGGCTACCGGTGAATTTGCCGTCTATATTCCTTGTGGCCGCATGCGTCAGACATCGGCTGTTTGCCCCTCGATGAATTGACGGAGCGCACTGCCATGAGTCCACCTGACAACCACGAAGGTCTGAACCGCCGACGTGTACTGCAAGGCCTTTCGGCAGGCGCCGTTGGTGCCTGGATCAGCCCGCTCATCGCAGGGAGTAAAACCATGCCCGACACCCCGGCCGACCTCATTCTGTACAACGGACGCCTGCACACCGTCGACCGCAAGAAACCCCAGGCCAGCGCCGTCGCGATCAAGGACGGACGCTTCGTGGTAGTCGGCAGCGACGCCCAGGCCATGGCCCTGCAAGGCCCCGGCACCCAGATCGTCGACTTGCACGGACGCACGGTGATTCCCGGCCTCAACGACTCGCACCTGCACCTGATCCGCGGTGGTTTGAACTACAACCTCGAGCTGCGCTGGGAAGGCGTGCCATCGCTGGTCGATGCCCTGCGCCTGCTCAAGGACCAGGCCGACCGAACGCCCACACCGCAATGGGTGCGGGTGGTCGGTGGCTGGAACGAATTCCAGTTTGCCGAGAAGCGCCTGCCGACGATTGATGAACTGAACAAAGCCGCACCGGACACCCCGGTGTTCGTGCTGCACCTTTACGACCGCGCCCTGCTCAACCGCGCGGCGCTGAAAGTGGTCGGTTATACCCGCGACACGCCGAACCCGCCGGGCGGCGAAATCCAGCGGGACGCTAATGGTGATCCCACCGGCATGCTGATCGCCCGCCCGAACGCGATGATTCTCTACTCGACCCTGGCCAAGGGGCCGAAGTTGCCGCTGGACTATCAGGTCAACTCGACCCGCCAGTTCATGCGCGAACTCAATCGCCTCGGCGTGACCAGCGCCATCGATGCCGGCGGCGGTTATCAGAATTACCCGGACGACTATCAAGTCATTCAGCAGCTGGCCAAAGACCAGCAACTCACCGTGCGCATCGCCTACAACCTGTTCACACAGAAACCCAAGGAAGAGCTGACCGACTTCAAAAACTGGACCAGCACCTCCCATTACGGCCAGGGCGACGATTTCCTGCGGCACAACGGTGCCGGGGAAATGCTGGTGTTTTCGGCGGCCGACTTCGAAGACTTCCTCGAACCACGCCCGGACTTGCCGCAAACCATGGAACAGGAGTTGGAACCAGTGGTGCGGCATCTGGTGGAACAGCGCTGGCCGTTCCGCCTGCATGCCACCTACAACGAATCCATCAGCCGCATGCTCGACGTGTTCGAGAAGGTCAATCGCGACATCCCGTTCGACGGTTTACCGTGGTTTTTCGATCATGCGGAAACCATCACCCCGCGGAACATCGAGCGGGTCAAAGCCTTGGGCGGGGGCATCGCCATTCAGGATCGCATGGCTTTCCAGGGCGAATATTTCGTCGACCGCTATGGCGCCAAAGCCGCCGAACACACGCCGCCGATTGCGCGCATGCTCGCAGAAGGTATTCCGGTGGGGGCCGGCACCGATGCCACGCGGGTGTCCAGCTACAACCCCTGGACATCGATGTATTGGCTGGTCAGCGGCCGCACCGTTGGCGGACTGGAACTGTACCCGCAAGGCTTGAGCCGCGATACGGCGCTGGAACTCTTCACCCACGGCAGCGCCTGGTTTTCGTCCGAACAAGGCAAGAAAGGCCAGATCAAGGTCGGGCAACTGGCGGATCTGATTGCACTGTCGGCGGACTATTTCCACATCGACGATGAAGCGATCAAATGGATCGAGTCGGTGCTGACCATTGTCGACGGCAAGATCGTCTACGGCAGCGTCGAGTTTGAAAAACTCGGGCCGCCGCCGATTCCTGTGGTGCCCGAGTGGTCGCCCGTCGCCAAGGTGCCGGGCCACTGGAAACCCGTGGCGCCACTGACGGCGCAGGTGCATCAATGCATCGGCGCGTGCGCGGTGCATGCGCACAGCCACGAGCGGGCGCGATTGTCGTCAGCGCCGGTCAGCGACTTTCAGGGGTTCTGGGGCGCGTTTGGCTGTTCGTGTTTTGCGTTTTGAACAATGATTCCCCCACACCCACTGGGGGTCTGCCTCAGGCATGACTCCCAGGCTGTAGCCGCACTCGCCCCCCCCCCTTCTTTAGCGACCGCCGACATCGCAAACTCGTCTAAAAAACTGTTAGTTCTTACAGGTGCCAGCACAAGGACGTCGGCCCTATTCTTTCAACTGACAGGCAAGTCGGAATGGTTTGACCCACATCAAGGTCCAGCGCCTGTCATTCCCGCACCCTAACTTGCATCGAAAGCCAATGAAGGCTTATTCGAGGCTGATGGCCGGCCATTCTCAAGGAAGAGTCAAACATGCGTTCACTCAACATTATCCTGTTGTCATCGGCATTCAATGGTCTGAGCCAAAGGGCCTGGCTCGAATTGCGCGAGTTGGGACATAGCCCCAGCGTAGTGCTGTTCACCGACGAAGAAGCTGTCTGCGAGCAGATTGAGCAGTCGGGGGCCGACCTGGTGATTTGCCCCTTCCTCAAGGACCGGGTGCCGCAACTCCTGTGGAGCAACCGTGATCGCCCGGTGGTGATTATCCATCCGGGCATTGTCGGTGACCGGGGCGCCAGCGCACTGGATTGGGCCATTACCCGTGAGCTGACCCGCTGGGGTGTCACCGCGCTTCAAGCCGTGGAAGACATGGATGCCGGGCCGGTCTGGTCTACGTGCGAATTCAACCTCCCCCAAGGCCTGCGCAAATCCGAGCTGTATAACGGCCCGGTCAGCGATGCGGCGATCCGCTGCATTCGTGATGTCGTGGACAAATTCATCGACGGTTATGAGCCCGTACCGGTCGAACATCATCCCCGGGTGATGGGCCACTTGCAGCCGAACATGAACCAGGCTGATCGGACCTTCGGTTGGCATGACTGCTCGCGATTCATCAAACGCTGCATCGACGCAGCGGACGGGCAACCTGGCGTATTGGCGAGCCTGGCAGGTGGTCAGTATTACGTGTACGACGCCCATCTGGACTCACGCAGCGGCACACCTGGAGACATTCTGGCGGTGCGCGACGACGCGGTACTGGTCGCCACCGGCGATCACAGTGTGTGGATCGGTTCGATGCGACGCAAACCCCGGCCGGGCGAAGAAACCTTCAAACGTCCAGCCCGGCATGTACTCGCTGCTCAGCTGAATAACGTGCCCATCCTCCACGGATCGATCGCCTCGTCCCCTGACACCGAAACCTATCAACCGATCCGCTACCGTGAATCGGGGACTGTCGGCGAGCTCACCTTCGAGTTTTATAACGGCGCCATGAGCACCGAGCAATGCCAGCGACTGGTCACCGCTCTGCGCTGGGCCAAGACCCGAGATACCCAGGTGCTGCTGATCAAGGGTGGGCGCGGCAGTTTCTCCAATGGCGTGCACCTCAACGTGATCCAGGCTGCCGAGGCGCCGGGGCTGGAGGCCTGGGCCAATATCCAGGCGATCGACGACGTCTGCGAAGAAATGCTCAGCGCCCGGCAACTGGTGGTCAGCGGCCTGACGGGCAGTGCCGGGGCCGGCGGCGTGATGCTGGCGCTGGCCGCAGATATTGTCTTCGCCCGCGCGGATATCGTCCTCAACCCGCACTACAAAACCATGGGGCTGTACGGCTCTGAATACTGGACCTACAGCCTGCCCCGCGCCGTCGGTCCGCGGATGGCGGAAAAACTTTGCGAGGAGTGCCTGCCGGTCAGCGCGACGCATGCCATGCAACTGGGCATGGTTCAGGAAATCGGCCCACGCTGTCCGGACGCGTTCGGCCGGTGGTTGTTGCAACGGGCGGGCAATGCGCTGACCGATCCGGCGTATGCCGCTGTGCGCGAGCGCAAGAGCCGGCTCGATACGCAACTCATGCAGCACTGCAGAAACGCCGAGCTGGCGGCGATGGAACTGGACATGGTGCACGACCGCAAACAGTTCGCCGAGAAGTGCCGACATTTTGTGTTCAAGCGCAAGGCGTGCGGCACACCGGTGCGGCTGGTGGCGCAGTGGGCACGCCAGCGCAGCCGGACGCAGCCGTTGGCCGCTGCTACATAAGCCGGCCCCCGCAGATACGTTTACAATGCCGGCACCTCCCGCACCGGCCGCCCCATGGACATTGATCTCGCTCGCACCTTTCTGGAAATTGTTCGCCACGGCAGCCTGGCTGCCGCGGCGGAAAAACTTCACGTCACCCAGACCGCAATCACGGCGCGCGTGCAAAAACTCGAGAGCCAGCTCGGCAGCACGTTATTCGTGCGCAACCGTGCCGGCGCGCGGCTGACCCCCAATGGCGAGGCCTTTGTGGTGTACGCCAATCAACTGGTCGAGACCTGGGAAGCCGCGCGGCGGGACTTGCCGTTGCCCGACGGTTACCGCGATGTGCTGCACATTGGCGGCGAGGTCAGTCTGTGCAATCCGCTGATGCTCAGTTGGGCCGGCGAACTGCGCGAGAAGATTCCCAGTCACGCCTTGCGCATGGAAATCCGCGACGGCGAGACCCTGCTGCGCCAACTGGAACTGGGGGTGCTGGACGCGGCGCTGGTTTATCAGCCCGAATATTGGCCGCGCCTGCAAGTCGAGCAGATCCTCGAAGAAAAACTCATCCTGGTACGCCTCGCCGGGCAGCCCGATCCTTATGTGTATATCGACTGGGGTCCGGACTTCCGCCGCCAGCACGATGCCGCCCTGCCGGAAAAAGCCAAGGCCGCCCTGAGCTTTAACCTCGGCCCCCTGGCCTTGCAATACATTCTGGAAAACGGCGGCAGCGGCTACTTCCGTACACGCGTGGTGCAGAGCTACCTCGAAAGCGGCGTGCTGGAGCCCGTGCCCAAAGCCCCGGAATTCAGTTACCCGACCTACCTGGTTTACTCGCGGGATCGCGACTCGGCGACCCTGCAACGGGCCTTCGATTTACTGCGTGAAGTGATCAAGATCGACGACGACTGGTCCCAGCGCTGGAATCCGCTGACCTGAATACACCGGATCATGGCGCTTGTGTCATCCAGGTTTGCTCAAGCTTGCGCGGGCAGATCAGCTAATCTGCTGGTGATAACAATAAGCAGAGGTGAACGCAGTGAGGCAAACCACCCAGGCATTCCGCGATCGCTATCGCGCTGACATCCATCCGCGCTACAACCCTTGGCTGCACGGGGTCTTTGTGCTGCTGTTCGGCGTGCTGGCCATCGGAGGGTTCTGGAGCACTGTGCATCAGGTCCGGCCGCTGGAATGGCTGACAGTGCCGTTGACGCTGTTGTTCTTCAACTTCGGCGTGTACCTGGTGCATCGGCACTTGGGGCATCACAAAAAGAGCTTCGCGCGGATGTTCTACGCCCGCCATGCCGGCGACCATCACAGTTTTTTCGCCCCCGGCCACATGACCTACGATAATGCCCGGGACTGGCGGGTGATTCTGTTTCCAGCCTGGCTGATCGTGATCCACACCGTGGTCTTCACCCTGCCCGCCTGGTGGCTGTTCAAGCAGGTCAATGCCAACGTCGCCGGATTGTTTGGTGGCTGTCTGGTCCTCGGGTACCTGATGTACGAGGTGTTCCATGCCTGCGAGCATTTACCGCCGGACAACCCGGTCACGCGCCTGCCGTGGATCCGCCAGATGCGCCGCCTGCATGAACTGCATCACCGCCGCGAGCTGATGCAGGAACGCAATTTCAATATCGTTTTTCCGCTGATGGACTACCTGTTCGGCACCCTGTACTGGGAGCCGGTGCCTGCCCCCCTCACGAGTACGACCATGACCCGCATGCAGCACCAGATCGCTATCGCTGGAACTCCGATTGACGTGCTCGCCTATGCCAGCACCGTCACCCGTTGGCCGGAGTGGCATCCTTCGTCCCTGAAGGTCGAGGGCCAGGGTGGGCCGCTGCATGCCGGCCTGCGGTTCGAGGAGGACATCAGTGCCGGCGGGCGCGCGGGGCACTTGAGTTGGGAAGTCAACGAATACCTGCCAGGACGCCGCTGGAGTGCCTGGGCGCGCGGTGATCACGGGTTGTCGCTGGTCGTGACCTACGAATGTGAGGCGCAGGGCCAAGGCACACGTTTTGTACGGACCCTGGAGTATCAATTCTCGGGCCTGGCGATGCGCATCACTAATCGATTGCTGCTCAAGCGACGTATCGAGCGTGAGTCCGCAGCATCGATGCTGGCGTTGCGTGACATGGCGCAGAAAAACCTGAATCCGGCAGGAGTCAGCGTGTGAGAAGCGCCTTCAGGTTTCGCCATCTGTTGTCGCTGCTGATCATTGTCCTGGGGGCTTTTCTATTGTTGTTCCCGACCAAGGTTCGGCCGGTGGCCTGGACACCGCCGCCGGCGCCTTCCCTGACCAGCGGGGTGTATGCCGACAATCAGCGGCTCAAAGGGGTGGAGCGTGTCGGCCCGGCGGACATCGAAGGGCCCGAGGCGCTGCTGCTGGAAGATAACGTGCTCATCACCGGGCTGCACGACGGCCGGCTGATCCGCACCAGCCTCGACGGCAAGGACACCAAAGTGCTGGCCGATACCGGCGGCCGGCCTCTGGGCCTGGCGCGGCACCCTAACGGGTTGCTGGTCATCGCTGACGGCGTGAAGGGTTTGCTGTCCCTGGATGCCCAGGGCCGGTTGATCCCGCTGACCACCTCGGCCGGCGGCGTGCCTTTCGGGTTTACCGATGACGTGGCCATCGATAAATCCGGGCACTACGCCTATTTCAGCGACGCTTCAAGCCGCTGGGGCTACGGCAAGGATGGCGAGGCAATCATCGAGCACGGGGGCGACGGCCGTTTGTTGCGTTACGACTTCCAGACCGGCAAGACCACGGTGTTGCTGGACACGCTGGAGTTTGCCAACGGCGTGACACTGGGCCCGGACGACAGCTTTGTGCTGGTCAACGAAACCGGCGCTTACCGCATCATCCGCTTCTGGTTGAGCGGGCCGAATGCCGGAACTCACGATGTATTTATCGACAATCTGCCGGGGCTGCCGGACAACCTCGCGTTCAATGGCCGCGACCGTTTCTGGGTGGCGCTCTACGCACCGCGTAATGCGCTGCTCGACGCCACGGCGCAGCACCCGTTCGTGCGCAAAATGATTGTTCGGGCATTGACGGTACTGCCCAAACCCGTGGAAAAGCGCGCCTTTGCGCTGGGTCTGGACCTGGACGGCAAGGTGATTGCCAACCTGCAGGATGCGAGCACCGGTAATTACTCGCCGATCACGACAGTACGCGAGTATGGGGACTGGTTGTACCTGGGTTCGTTGAAGGCAAAAAACATGGCGCGCCTGCCCCTGAACACCGCGCTCCAGAAATAACGCACACCAAAAATGTGGAAGCGGGCCTGCTCGCGCGGGCAGTCTGCCATTCAATAGTGATATTGACTGGCAGGCTCGCTCCTACAGGGGGTATGTGGTGGTTTTGGCTAGCGGGGATCTATCTCGTTATCGCGCACGGCATTGTCCGTCTCTTCAAGCACCCGCTCAGGGTCCATCGCGGTGGAGTCGTCTTCATCCAGCGGGCGCACGCCTTCGTTGTTCGGCAATTCGTCGATGCCCGGCTCGTCTTCGGGATTGACCGTCGTGCGGCCGGGGCTTAGCGGTTCGGGATGAGTCGGAATCGGGTCGTACCCGCCCTGCTCTTCGCTTGGAAATCTGGGCTCGTTCATAAGGCACCTCGCAAGGAGTCGAAAAGGTCGGACTCTGATCTTTCGAGGTGCCGGTCTTGGTCACCGTTCCAATTTTTCAGTCACCGGTTGTCGGTGCGTGGACAAGGCGTGTCAGGACGGCGATTGGAGCCGGTCAACGATCTTTTGCTTAACCTGCACGCGCGTCTCCTTGAGCTTCTTCAGTGCGTCATCGCTGGGCGCATCCGATTTTGCGGTTTCAGCCTTTACTACCTCGGCGTCCGCTTGCGAATACTTGTTGATCAGTGAATCCAGTAACGGATCCTTGGAGCGTTTTTGCTGGATATCTTCCTTTGAAAGTTTCAGGTCCTGATAAAGGTCGTGTGGCACCGGCATGGAACACCTCCGTTTGTTGATCGGCAGCAAACGCGATCGATTGCGTTCGCCAACTATCAGAATGGCCTCGGTTGGCCGGTTCTGTCGACCGCCTATCAGACCAGCGGTGTCCGTTCGTCGTCCTGGCGCAAACCCGATAAAACCTTTAGCGCAGCGCCTGCCTCCATTGAATAACGATCACCTCGATCGCTAACCCGAACCTGTGTGGAGAATGACCAATGGACGGATTCACCCTGCGCCATCTCGCCCTGGCCGTCGCCTTGAGCACCAGCATGGGCACAGCTTTTGCTGCCACTTCCAATGACTTTGTCGACAACGCAGCCGCAGGTGGCATTGCGGAAATCGAGACCAGCCGACTGGCGCTGGAAAAAAGCTCGTCGGCCGACATCAAGAAATTCGCCAACATGATGATCACCGATCATTCCAAGGCCAACGATGAACTGGCGGCCCTGGCGAAAAAGAATGACATCGAGGTCCCGGACGAGACGACGCTGGTCAAACAGGCCAAGGAAAAAATCCTCGAGATGCGGGACGAGTCCTTCGACGCGGCCTACGCCAATAACCAAGTGAAGGCCCACGAAGACACGATCAAGCTGTTCGAAAAACAGGCCAACACAGTGACGGACGACAAGGTCAAAGGCGCCACCGATTTGAAAGGTTTCGCGCAAAAAATGCTGCCGGCACTGGAAAAACACCTGGAGATGGCGAAAGAGCTCCAGGCCGCCCACCCCAGCAAATAACCGGTAAAAAGAAGGCCGCATCGATGGATGCGGCCTTTCTGCATACTGCCGGCGCTAGCCGCCATCGGTATCGATGTCGGCATCCGTATCATCGCCGGGTTTCGGCCGGTCGGGATTCGGTTTGAAGCCGGGGCTGAACTCGTTGTCATTGTCGGTATGGCGGTTCTTCTGATCCACCGCTGCGTCAGCGCTTTCTGAGTCGGAGGATTGGCTCTGACGCTGACCGCCTGGCGCACCCTCATCCGGCTTCTGCGGGTCAATCGCCGGGTCATTGCGGTCGACCGGCATCCCCGATTGATCCTGTTGTTGTGTCGATTCGTCTTTCATACACACCTCGCTCGTAACGGCCAGCCCACGATTCAAACAGCCGGGGGCTTAAAGGTTCGAAGCCACCCCGGGACAGGGGTTCAATCCAATGGACAGGCAACGTCAGGCTCAAGGTCAAAAAATCGCCGTCTGCGGCAGTGCCGACTAGAGTTACCGGGCAAATGCCGGCCAGGACGAAAAATTCTTGTCGGGACGAACAACTATTTCAGACGGCAAATGTCACTGATTCGGGTCGATCGTTTTTGGGGAATCGGCCCGCCATCTTTCAGGAGCACAAGGACATGGCAGCAATGCAGATCAACACACTCGACGCGATGAAAAACAACCACACGTATTTGCTTGGGGAATGGATCAAGAGCCTGGAAGCCGGTGGTGCCAATCGTAATGTCAAAGACCACGATCTCAAGCAGCAAACCTCGGATTTTCTTCAACTGGTGACCGCGGGCCTGGAAAACGGCAACGGTCCCAACATCGCCGCGCCGGGTTGGGATGAGGCTCGTCAGTTCCTCGAAAAACTCTCCCACAGCCGCGCCCTGCTCGGCCAGGATTCGCACCAGACCGCCAGTTTCATTTTTTCACTGAAAGGTCCGCTGTTTTCCCTGCTGCAGTCTCACTACAAAGAAAATCCTGGGGTACTGGCCGAACAGCTCTGGCAAGTGTCCGAGCTGCTCGACGCGCTGGGCATGCACACCATCCGTACCTTCCAGAAATCCCGCGAAGCAGTGATCAAGCGTCAGCAGGAAGAACTGCTGGAACTCTCCACCCCGGTGGTCAAGCTCTGGGATGGCGTCCTCGCCCTGCCGATGATCGGCACCCTGGACTCGCAACGCACCCAGGTGGTGATGGAATCGCTGCTGCAACGGATCGTCGATACCGGCTCGGAAATCGCCATCATCGACATCACCGGTGTGCCGACCGTTGACACCCTGGTGGCTCAGCACCTGCTCAAAACCGTGACTGCAATTCGCCTGATGGGCGCCGATTGCATCATCAGCGGCGTGCGTCCGCAGATCGCACAGACCATCGTTCACCTGGGGCTGGACCTGCAAGGCGTGGTCACCAAGGCCAACCTGGCCGATGCCCTGAAACTGGCCCTGACCCGTCTGGGAATCACCGTCAGCAAGACGGTTTAAGACGATGGAGCGCATTCCGATTTTGCAGATGGGCGACTTCCTGCTGGTGACCATTCAGGTCGACATGCATGACCAGCTTGCCCTCATGCTCCAGGACGATCTCTCTGAACGCATCAGCAAGACTTCCGCTCGCGGCGTGTTGATCGACATCTCGGCGCTGGACATGGTCGACTCGTTCATCGGTCGAATGATCGGCACCATCTCCGGCCTGTCGAAAATCATGGATGCCCAGACCGTGCTGGTCGGCATGCAGCCTGCGGTCGCGATCACGCTGGTAGAGCTCGGGCTGACCTTGCCCGGCGTCAGCACCGCGCTGAACGTCGAGCGCGGGATGAAACTGCTCCAGGAACGAGTACGCGAGCAATGACCCTGCGCAGCAGCGGCACTCAGCCCATTCAAATCGAGCAGGACGTGGTCCTGGCCCGGCAGACGGCGCGCAAGCTGGCCACCGAGTGCGGCATGCGCCTGATCGACCTGACCAAACTGGTGACCGCCGTCAGCGAGCTGGCGCGCAACACCATGGTCTATGGCGGCGGAGGCGACATGGACTGGCAGATCCTCGACGAAAACTCGCGGGTCGGCCTGCGCCTGACGTTTCGAGATGAAGGCCCGGGCATCCCGGACATCAAACTGGCAATGACCGACGGCTGGACTTCCGGCAGCGGCCTGGGCCTTGGCCTGACAGGCGCGAAACGGCTGGTGGATGAGTTCGAACTGGACACCGTACCCGGACAGGGCACTCGCATCACGATCACCCGATGGACATGAACATCGGGGGGTCGCTGACCCAAGTGCTGTTGATCGAGGACAGCAGCCAGATCGGCCATGCCCGGCGCACGGCGCAGAAGCTCGCCGAAGACAACGGTTTCGACGCGACGGATGCCGGACGCGTGGCGCTGGTGGCCACTGAATTGGCCAGCAACGTGCTCAAGCATGCGGGCCGTGGCGAATTGCACCTGCGCATCCTGCCGGGCAGCAGCGCCAACGGCATAGAGATACTCGCAGTGGACCGTGCCCAAGGCTTTGACCTGCAGGCGTGCATGACGGACGGGTTTTCCACGGGCGGTACGCAGGGTATCGGCTTGGGGGCAGTGTCGCGCCAGGCGGAAGTCTTCGATGTTCATACCGACTCGCGCGGCACCGTGTTATTGGCCCGGTTATATCCACGCGCCAGCAAGGCCGCCGACTTGCGCATCGGCATCAGCCAGCACTCGCTGCACAACGACCCGGCGTGCGGCGATGTCTGGCACCTGGCGTTTGACGGGGCGAACCTCAGCGCGTTGGTGATCGACGGCCTGGGTCATGGCGAAGAAGCCGAACGCGCCGCCCGCGCCGGTGAAAAAGCTTTCGCCCTGGCCCCTTTTGCCTCGCCGGTGTACCTGCTCGAAGACATTCACCAGGCCATGACAGGCACCCGCGGCGGTGCGCTGGCGATTGCGCAGTTCGACGGTCATCTCGGTACGCTGAGATTCACCGGTATCGGCAATATCGGCGGCAGCCTGATCAGTGCGGACAAGTCCCGTGGCCTGGCGTCCCATCCGGGAATCGTCGGCGGGCAATACCGCAAAGCCCAACCCTTTGACTACGCTCATGTGAACGGACATCTATTGATCATGTACAGCGACGGCCTGCAATCCCGTTGGAACCTCCACGATTACCCCGGCCTGGTGTATCGCCATCCCGCCGTGATCGCCGCGGTCCTGCATCGCGACTTCTGTCGCGGCCGGGACGATGTAACGGTACTGGTCGTTGCACTGGAGGCTGCCCATGGCTGAATCGCCCCTGCTGCCGATCGAAGAACAATCGGCATTGATCGAGCGCTTGCAAAGTGAAGCCACGGCGCTGCGCGAAGAGCTCGACGAAACCAATCAGGGCGTGCTCGCGCTCTACGCCGAACTCGACAACCAGGCCGAAGAACTGCGTCAGGCGTCGGACCTCAAGAGCCGCTTCCTGTCCTACATGAGTCACGAGTTTCGCACGCCCCTGGGCTCGATCCTGAGCATCGCCAGCCTGCTGACCGATGAACTCGACGGCCCGCTCAGCCCCGAGCAGCACAAGCAGGTCGCATTCGTCAGCACGGCCGCGCGGGAACTGAGCGACATGGTCGACGACTTGCTCGACCTGGCGAAAATCGAGGCCGGGCGCATCACCATCTCGCCCGCCTGGTTCGACATGTTCGACCTGTTTGCCGCCCTGCGCGGCATGTTTCGCCCGATCGTCAATGCATCCGCCGTGGACCTGATCTTTGAAGAACCGGTTGGCCTGCCGCGCCTGTACACCGATGACAAGAAGCTCGCGCAGATCCTGCGCAACTTTATTTCCAACTCGCTGAAATTCACCACACGCGGTGAAGTACGCGTCTCGGCCTCGCTCGAAGGCTCCAGCCACGTGCGCTTTGCCGTCACGGATACAGGAATAGGTATCGCTACCGAGCTACATGGCGCATTGTTCGAGGACTTTTCCCAAGTCGATTCGCCCTTGCAGAAACGCTTGCGCGGTACTGGTCTGGGCTTGTCTTTGTGCAAACGCTTCGCCGCGCTGCTGGGAGGCGACGTCGGGGTAGAAAGCACGCCCGGGGTCGGCTCGACCTTTTTCGTGATCATCCCGCTGGCCATCGCCATGGAGCCCGCCGATGAAACGTGACATCCGCCTGTTGATCGTCGATGACAACGTCGCCACCCGCTATGCCCTGCGTCGACGCCTGGAACGCCACGGTTACCTCGTGCTCGAAGCCGGGACCGGCGGCGACGGCCTGGCGCTGATCGACAGCGAATTGATCGACGCGCTGATCCTGGATGTCAACCTGCCGGACATGAGTGGCTTCGATATCGTGCGCAAGCTGCGTTCGGAGCCGGCCACGGCGCTGTTGCCGGTGATTCACGTGTCGGCGGCGTCGATCCAGACCGGCGACATCATCACTGGCCTGGACGCCGGGGCCGATGCCTACCTGATCCACCCCGTGGACCCGGACGTATTGCTGGCCACCCTGCGCACCCTGCTGCGGGTGCGTGAAACGGAAAACGCCCTGCGAGAAAGCGAGGCGCGTTTTCGGGAGATTTTCGTCAACGTCTCGGCCCCCATCGCGGTGCTCGACGCGCAATTCAAAGTCCACGAATGCAATCACGCCTTCGCCCGACTGATTCAGGACAATCGCGATCCACAGAGCTTGCGTGAATGCTTCGCCGAGCAACAGGAGTCGATCCTCGATGAATTGCGGGTGCGCCTGACGGCGGGTGAACGCTGGAAAGGCACGCTGAATATGCGCATCGACGGGGAGCTGCGGGAAACCGAGTGGCAGATTTCGCCGTATCGCACCCCTGAACTGAGCCTGGTATTCGTCGAAGATGTCACCGAGCATCGCCATCGCGAGCGCTCGCACCTGGCCCGTCTCGACGATGCCACCTCGCAACTGGAACACGAGATCGCCGCACGCGTGCGCACCGAGAGCCAGTTGCTGCAAGTGCAGAAAATGGACGCGCTGGGCAAGCTGACGGGCGGCATCGCCCATGACTTCAACAACCTGCTGACCGGCATCATCACCAGCCTGGAACTGATCCAGAAACGGGTGGCCGATTCGCGTACCGACAAGGTCCAGTTCTATGCCGAAGCGGCGCTGAACTCGGCCATGAGCGCCGCCTCGCTGACCCATCGCTTGTTGGCGTTCGCGCGCCAGCAACCGCTCAATACGCGTCCGGTGGACATCAACGAACACATCCGTTCCCTCGAAGAATTGCTGGTGCGCACCATCGGCGAACACATTGCGCTGAAACTCGAATTGACCTCCAAGGCCGCGATTGCCCTGGTCGACCCGATCCAGCTGGAAAGCGCCGTGCTCAACCTGGTGATCAACGCCCGCGACGCCCTTCCCCAAGGCGGAAATATCTGGGTCAGCACCTATGCGGCGTATTCCCACGGCGACCTGAAACTGGCGGACGGAGCGTATGTCGCGCTTTCAGTGCGCGATGACGGGACGGGCATCGAACACAGTGTGATCGACAAGGTGTTCGACCCGTTTTTTACCACCAAGCCACTGGGCCAGGGCACCGGGTTGGGGTTGTCGAGCATTTACGGGTTCGCCCGGCAATCGGGGGGCGATGCGCACATCCGCAGCGTGGCCCGTCGCGGCACCGAAGTCACGATCATGTTGCCCGCCAGCGCCGACCCGACCACCACGGAAGCGGAACCGGCGACCGTCGATCAACAGGGCGCGGGCGAGCATGTACTGATTGTCGAAGACATGCCGTCGGTGCGCATGTTCGTTGCCGAAGTGTTAGTGGATGCCGGGTATCGCTGCACGCAGGTGGGCGATATCGAAGGCGCCCTTGAGCGCCTGCAGAACGACCCCTCGATTGATCTGATGCTGACGGATGTGGGACTGCCGCGCATGAACGGCCGGGAACTGGCCGATGTCGCCCGAGGATGGCGTGAAGGCTTGCCGATCCTGTTCATGACCGGCTACGCGGAGAACGCGATCAATCGCCAGGTATTCCTCGGCGATGGCATGGAGATGCTGATCAAGCCGTTTCAGATCAATGAGCTGTTGGACAAAGTCCGACGCTCGCTCGACTGCGCCTGACATCGATCCTGTAGGAGCGAGGCTTACCCGCGAAGAACGATAACCGTATTTTGATCGTTCCCACGCGTGGGAACGATCATAGGACCCGGGCCAGGAACGGCGCAGTCCTGCTCTTCTTGCTCTTGGCGACTTTCTGCGGCGTGCCGGCAACGACAATCTTGCCGCCCTGATCCCCCGCCCCCGGCCCGATATCAATCACCCAGTCACTCTGCGCCACCACGCGCATTTCATGCTCCACCACAATCACCGTGTGCCCCGCCGCGACCAGCGTATTCAACTGTTCGAGCAGCCGGTCAACGTCCCTTGGATGCAAGCCGGTGGTGGGCTCGTCGAGCACATACAACGTCGCCCCGCGCTGGTTGCGTTGCAGCTCGGTGGCCAGTTTGATGCGCTGGGCTTCGCCACCCGAGAGTTCCGTGGCTGGCTGGCCGAGGCGCAGATAGCCCAGGCCGATGTCGCGTAGCACTTCCAGCGAACGGCGAATGCCCGGTTGCTCGGCGAACACCTCGACCGCTTCGTCCACGGTCAATTGCAAGACCTGAGCAATGTTCAGACCTTGCCAGACGATCGCGAGCGTCTCGGGGTTGTAGCGAGCGCCATGGCACGTCGGACACGGTGCATAGACGCTGGGCATGAACAGCAACTCAACGCTGACAAACCCCTCGCCTTCGCACGTCGGGCAACGGCCTTTGGCGACGTTGAACGAGAACTGCCCGGCGTCGTAGCCCTCGGCCTGCGCCTGGGGGGTGGCGGCGTACAGTTTGCGCACGTTGTCGAACAGCCCGGTGTAGGTCGCCAGGTTCGAGCGCGGCGTGCGGCCGATGGGTTTCTGATCGACCTGCACCAGGCGCTTGATCGATTCCAGCCCCGCCGTGACCTGACCGCCGCTGATTTGTGGCGCATCGTCCTCAAGGCTCAACTCTTCAGGTTCGCTGGCGCTGGTCGCGCGCCCCAGATGCGCACCCACCAACTCGAGCAAGGCCTGACTGACCAGGCTCGATTTGCCGGAACCGGAAACGCCGGTCACCGAGGTAAAACACCCCAAGGGAAACTCGACGCCGAGGTCGTTCAGGTTATTGCGCGTGATGCCTTCCAGGCGCAGCCAATCGGTCGGCTTGCGGCTGGTTCTGGCTTCGGTGACTTGCTCGGCGAACAAGTAGGCGCGGGTCTGGGAATCTTTGATTTCGGTCAGCCCCTGTGGCGGTCCGCTGTAGAGGATCCGACCGCCATGCTCACCCGCCGCCGGGCCGACATCGATCAGCCAGTCCGCACGGCGCATGGTTTCCAGGTCGTGTTCAACCACAAACAACGTATTGCCAGCCGCCTTCAAGCGTTGCAGCGCTTCGAACAGCGCTTCCCCATCGGCCGGATGCAGACCGGCCGACGGTTCATCCAGCACGTAGATCACGCCGAACAACTGCGAACCCAATTGCGTGGCCAGGCGCAGCCGTTGCAACTCGCCGGACGACAGTGTCGGCGTGCTGCGCTCCAGCGCCAGATAACCAAGACCCAGATCGGTCAACGTGCTGACCCGTTCCAGTAAATCCTGGGCGATGCGTTGCGCGGCCAGGCGTTTCTCCACCGACAAGTTAGGCGTATGCCGCACATCCGGCGCGTTGGCATGGCCGCTGGCGCCGTGGGCCACGCGCTGTTCACGGGCCTCGCGGGTCTGACGGTGAGTCAACACCTCGCCCGCCTCATCGGCCTGTTCAAGGTAGCTGTGGGCCGCCACCGGTTTCAGCACCTCGGCCACTTGCAGCAACGGCATCTGCGACAGCTCGCCGATGTCATAGCCGGCAAAGGTCACCGACAACGCCTCGCGCTTGAGCCGTTTACCGTCGCACAACGGGCAAGGACTGCCGAGCATGAATTGCGCGACGCGCTTCTTCATCAACGCACTTTGCGAGTGGCTGAACGTGTG
The DNA here is from genome assembly GCF_900106065.1 of Pseudomonas mandelii. NCBI lineage: Bacteria > Pseudomonadati > Pseudomonadota > Gammaproteobacteria > Pseudomonadales > Pseudomonadaceae > Pseudomonas > Pseudomonas mandelii. The sequence continues at coordinate 5,489,255 of NZ_LT629796.1, read as the reverse complement.
CAGGATGTAGCGTCGGGCGCCGGTGAAGGTGCCCTGGTAGCTGGGCTCCATTTTGCGTTTGAGCGCCACTTTGGTTTCTTCCGGGGTGAGCCCGGCATACACCGGAACAGTCGGTGTTTCCTCGGTGAAGAGGATCCAGTCACGCTGCTTTTTCGGCAGATCGCGCCAGGGTTTGTCGACGTCGTAGCCCATCGTCACCAGGATGTCGCGCAGGTTCTGCCCTTGCCACGCCGTGGGCCAGGACGCCACCGCCCGTTGGCGGATGGTCAGGCTCGGGTCCGGGACCATCAAGGCTTCGGTGACTTCATACACCCGGCCCAGGCCATGACATTCGGCGCAGGCGCCTTGAGGCGTGTTGGGCGAGAAGTCCTCGGCATACAGCATCGGCTGCCCCGGCGGATAACTCCCGGCCCGGGAGTACAGCATGCGGATCAGGCTCGACAGCGTCGTCACGCTGCCCACCGAAGACCGCGTACTCGGCGTGCCGCGCTGCTGTTGCAGGGCCACGGCCGGGGGCAGGCCTTCGATGGAATCCACGTCCGGCACACCGACCTGATCGATCAGCCGCCGCGCGTAGGGCGCCACGGATTCGAAATAGCGGCGCTGCGCTTCAGCGTACAGCGTGGAAAACGCCAGCGACGACTTGCCCGACCCCGAGACGCCGGTGAACACCACCAGGGCATCCCGTGGAATGTCGACGTCAATGTTCTTGAGGTTGTGTTCCCGGGCACCGCGTACCCTGACCATGCCGGAAGGAGGATTGGAGGTACGCGTTGAAGTCATCGTGAGCCCTTATTGGATAGCAGAAAAAACACAAAATCCTAGGGAGCGAGCGTGCTCCCACCTGATCATTCCCGCGCAGAGCGAGGGAACGATCATTCAACCACCCATATTGTGTGCGTGGTCAGCCACTGAGGACGGTGTGGATCATGTGTGTCAGGGCTTCGGGCCCATAAGGTTTGCTCAGCAGATGGGTATCCGGGCTGAGCTGGTGATTGCGCGAGATGATGTCCCGGGTGTGGCCGGAGGTAAACAGCACCGCCACCGGGGGATTCTGCACCTTGGCCCAGGCTGCCAGGTCCGAGCTTTTGATCAGGCCGGGCATGACAACATCGGTGAAAATCAGATTCACCCGCACGCCCTCCAGCAACATCTGCATCGCCTGGTCGCCGTTGGCCGCGGTGAGGACCTGATAGCCCTCTTCGCTCAGCAATTCCACCGCCGAGCTGCGCACCGCTTCGTTGTCCTCCACCACCAGGATGGTTTCGTGCCCGCCCTGCCGGGGTGAATTACGTAATGTTGTTTCACTGGGCAACGCACGCAAGCTGCGCGGGAAGTAAAGCTGCACCCGAGTGCCCTGCCCGACGATGCTGGAGATCTCGATGTGCCCGCCGCTCTGTTTGACGAAACCGAACACCATGCTCAGTCCCAACCCCGTGCCCTGACCGTCGGCCTTGGTGGTGAAAAACGGCTCGAACGCCTGCCCGAGCACTTCGGGAGACATACCGGCGCCGCTGTCGGCCACCGCGACACGCACATAATCGCCCGCCGCGATGCCCTTACCGGCACAGAATTTACGATCGAGCGCCACATTCCCGGCGCTCAGCTCAATGGTCCCTTCGCCCTGCATGGCGTCACGGGCATTGATCGCCAGGTTGAGAATGGCATTTTCCAACTGGTTGCGATCGACGTTGATGTACCAAGGTTCTTGCGGCACCTGCACATCAATCTGGATGGTTTCCCCCAGCGCTCGTTGCAACAGCTCACCCAGCCCTTCGAATATCAGTTGTGGGTCGCACACCGCCGGCGACAAAGGTTGCCGACGGGCAAACGCGAGCAATTGCGAAGACAGTTTGGCGCCGCGCTCGACGGCCGCAATCGACGCACTGACCCGGCGCTGCACGTTGGCGTTGTCCGGCTCATGCCGCGCCAGCAGGTGCAGGTTGCCGGCGATCACCTGCAACAGGTTATTGAAGTCGTGGGCCACGCCGCCGGTGAGGCCGCCGATGGCTTCGAGCTTCTGCGACTGGCGCAGTTGCTCTTCAGCCGCCAGCCGCGCATCGACTTCGTCGGCCACGCGCTGCTCCAGGTTGCGGGTGAATTTGAGCAGAGATTCTTCAGCAATCTTGCGTTCATGAATGTCAATCAACACGCCGGGGAAACGGAACGGCTCGCCCTGTTCGTTGAACTCGCAGCAGCCGCTCGCCTGCACCCACAAATAACTGCCGTCGGGGCGCAAGACCCGGTACTCGGCGTTGAAGGGCTCGCCGGTCGCCACTGACTGACTGACCCGTTCCTGGACCCAGCTGCGGTCGTCGGGATGAATCTTGGCTTCAGCAATGTCGGCGGGCAGGTCGGCCAGGTTCTGCTCGGTCGGGTAGGAGAACGTCCGGGCGAAGCGCTCGTCACCGGACAGCACGTTGCCCTTGATGTCCCAGACGAACGAGCCGAGCAATGCCCCGGCATTGAGCGCCAGGCGCACCCGTTCGTTGTCGGCGCGATAGGCGTCTTCGGCTTCCTGGCGCCGGCGTTCGGAGATCACATATTCAGTGGTTTCAACGACCATCGCCATGACCCCGGCGGGGCGCCCTTCATCATCGGCGACAGGGCTGTAATAGAGGTCCAGCCAGACGTCTTCGGGGACCCCGTCGCGTAGCAATTCCAGCAGTTTATTACGATAGGACAAGGTGCCGCCGGCCAGGCAGGTATCCACCACATGTCGATTGAACTCGGCCACTTCCGGCCAACCCAACTCGACCGGCGAGCCCAGCAGATACGGATGGCGGCCACCGGCAAACGTCGAGTAGGCATCGTTATAGATCATGTAGCCCTCGCGCCCCCAGAGCATCACCATCGGCAGTGGCGACGCGAGCATCAGCCGCACCGTGCTGCACAGACTGGCGGGCCAGGTGTCGATGTTTCCAAGCTCGGTCTGGCTCCAGTCGAACGCGCGGATGCGCCCGGCCATTTCACCGTTCCAGCCGGCACACCCGTGGCTATCAGATAGAAACTGCATCGACTGGCTCTTTGTCCCTGTGAGTGACTGAAATGCGGGATCGCAGTGCGAGGACGGCACGTGCCCGTTTGTTTCGAGCATCGCCGACGCCAATGGTTTCATATGAGGTTAGCCGATTCAAACCGTGCGGGCTCTTGTGGCGAACGCTAGACCTCAATCAGGTGCTTGAGCGGGTGGTAGCCGGTTTTCAGTGTGGCGGCAACGTCGAGGATCGCCTTCTCGATACCATTCAAATGCATGCAGGTCAGCTCAATGGCCGCGCTTTGATTGCCGGCCTCGATGTATTCGATCAGCCGAAGGTGTTCATCATCGCGGCACGCCTCGTGGCTGTCGTCATCGAGGGCGGCGGCGTACAGCGAGGCACGGGAAATCAGCTTCTGGAACCAGTCCAGCAGCACCGGGTTGTTCAGGCTTCGCGCGAGTTTGATGTGGAACTCGCCGAGCAGATGAATCAGCCGTTCGTGGTCGCCGCTGCGGTGCGCTTCATCTTCCAGCAACAAATGATCGCGCAAGTCCTGGGTCACCGCGGTGTCCCGACGACGGCAGAGTTCGCTGACGATGCCGATCTCGATCAACCGCCGGGTTTCGAACAGCGAACGGATCTCTTCGTCGCTGGGCAACGACACCGATGCCCCCTTATTGGGCTCGGTGGTGACCAGCCCATCCGCTTCCAATTGCTTGAGCGCGGCACGAACCGACGTGCGGCTGACATTAAAAAGTTCGGCCAGCGAAGCCTCACCGAGCTTCATGCCGGGGCGCAACGAACGTTTGCTGATCGCCTCGTAAACCCCTTGGTAGACGCGGTCGACCGTGGTTTCGAGTTTCTTATCGGTCATTTCAACCCTCCTTTAGCGCTAAACAACCGGCCCCAGGCGATGAGCAGCCTTTGAAAAAGGGGGTTGCACGGGCAGATTAATCCGGTTATTTGTAGATTGCATCCAGATATTGCATACAATAATTAGAGGATTGCACCATTATGGGTCAACCAATAGCTATCGAAGTGCGTAACGTCTCTAAACGGTATTCCGACGATCCGGGACTGGCTCCAGCCCTCGACAACGTATCAGTCGACATTGCCGACAACGAATTCTTCACCCTGCTCGGCCCTTCCGGCTGCGGCAAAACCACCCTCCTGCGCACCATCGCTGGCTTCGAACATGTCAGCGACGGCGAGATCCGTCTGGCGGGCGAACCGGTCAACGATTTGCCGCCGTTCAAGCGTCGGGTCAACACCGTCTTTCAGAGCTACGCGCTGTTTCCGCACATGAGTGTCGCGCAGAATATCGCCTTCGGCCTCGAGATGCAGGGTCTTGATCACAAGCAAATTGCCCAGCGTGTCGATGAGATGCTGGCGCTGGTGCAAATGCAACACCTGGCCAAGCGCAAACCGGCCGAATTGTCGGGCGGTCAACAACAACGCGTAGCCCTGGCCCGGGCCCTGGCGCCGAAACCCAAAGTACTGTTGCTGGATGAGCCGCTGTCGGCGCTGGACCTCAAGCTGCGCAAGGAAATGCAGGTCGAACTCAAGCGCGTACAGAAGGAAGCCGGCATCACCTTCATTTTCGTGACTCACGATCAGGAAGAAGCCCTAACGCTGTCTGATCGCATTGCCGTGATGTCCGCCGGCAAGATCCTGCAGATCGGCACGCCCAACGACATTTACGAACGCCCGCAACATCAATTCGTCGCCCAGTTCATCGGCGACATCAACTTCCTCCCCGGCCACCTCAAGCGCGGCCAGCAGAACGAAAAACTCTTCGTGCCGAGCGGCATGCCGGTGGAAATTCCTTGCCCGGCTCAAGGCTTCGACGGCGCCAAGGTGCAATTGGCCTTCCGCCCGGAACGTTCGCAACTGGTCGATCCGGCGCAACCGCATCACCTGCGCGGCGTAATCGAAGCGGTGTTGTATGTCGGCACCGCGACGCTTTATCAGTGCCGCTTGAACAACGACATCAAGGTCATGCTGCGCGAAAACAACGAAGGCCTGAACCGTGGCCGGGTGGTCGGTGATCGCGTGGCGGTCAATCTGCCGCCCCACGCCTGCCTGTTGATGGAGGCCTGAGATGAGCGTCAGCAGCACTTCTCCCGCCCTCAACCGCGCCCTGCTACTGAGCCCGGTAATTCTGACCTTGCTGGCGCTGATCGCGATTCCGCTGGGGATCATGGGCTACATCAGCCTGTTGCCGCGCAATGTGTATGGCGGCGTCGACTGGCAGGCCGACTGGCAATTGCAAAGCTACGTGCAGCTGTTTTTCCAGGAAGGATTCGACGGTGAACTGGAACTGAACTGGGTCTACGCCCAGGCGTTGTTGCGCTCGGTGTTCCAGGCGGGTGGCACCACCGTGCTGTGTTTCCTGTTCGGCTTTCCGGTGGCGTTGTGGATGTCGAGCCTCACGCCGCGTCGGCGCAACCTCATGGTCTTGCTGATTACCATCCCGTTCTGGACCAACCTGCTGATCCGCAACTACGCCTGGCTGATCATCCTGCGCGAGCACGGCTGGGTCGCGCAAAGCCTCAACGCGCTGTTCCCCCAGGCCGGCGGCATCACCCTGCTCTACAACGACTTCGCCGTCTGTGTCGGGCTGGTCTACAGCTTCTTGCCGTTCATGATTTTGCCGATCTATTCGACCCTGGAAAAACTCGACTGGCGCCTGGTGGAAGCCGCCTACGACCTCGGTGCCAATCGCTGGCATGCGCTGAAGCGGATCATCCTGCCGCTGTCGATGCCGGGGGTGATTGCCGGTGCCCTGCTGGTGTTTGTGCCAAGCCTGGGGGCCTTCATCACCCCGGCGATTCTCGGCGGTGGCAAGACGCTGATGATCGGCAACCTGATCCAGCAGCAGTTCGGCACCGCGCGCAACTGGCCGCTGGGCAGTTCGCTGTCGTTCCTGTTGCTGGGGATTCTGCTGCTGTCGCTGGTGGGTTACGCGCTCTATAGCCGCAGCGCTGCCAAAACACTACGTCGGGGAGCCACCGCATGATCGCCCTGCACCTGAAAAAACTGCCACTGACCCGCGAAGTCAGCCTGCTGATCCTGGCCTATCTGTACGTGCCGATCTTCGTCCTGATCGCCTACAGCTTCAACGCCAACCGCTCGGCGACGGTGTGGACCGAGTTTTCGTTCGCCTGGTACGGACGGATTCTGGCCAACCCGTCGATCCAGACGGCGGCATTGAATTCGATCATCGTCGCCAGCATCGCCACGGTCTGCGCCACGGCGATTGCGCTGCTCGCGGCATTGGCGACGTACCGGCCGTTCTATGGACAGAAGATGGTCGAGGGCGGGATCAACCTGCCGCTGATCCTGCCGGAAATCGTCACCGCCGTGGCCACGCTGCTGCTGTTCATGGCGCTGGGAATCAAGCTCGGTTTGCTGACGGTGATCGTCGCGCACATCGGCTTCTGCATTCCCTTCGCGTACCTGCCGATCCGCGCACGCCTGAATGATCTGGACAAGAGCCTGCTGGAGGCGGCGAACGACTTGTACGCCAACCCGTGGCAGGTGTTCCGCCGGGTGACGCTTCCGCTGTTGTGGCCGGCAGTGCTGTCCGGTTCGGTGCTGGCGTTCGTGGTCAGCCTCGACGATTTCATCATGACCTTCTTCGTCGCCGGCCCGGGTTCGACCACCTTGCCGGTGTACATCTTCTCGGCAATCAAGGCCGGCGTAACACCGGAGATCAATGCGATCTCGACCCTGATGCTGTTGATTTCCATCGTGCTGGTGGTGCTGGCCTTCTGGCTGGGACAGCGCGGTAAACAACAATGAGCCTGGAGCGTTCTCGAATGAAAACAAAAAGCATGCGTCCCGCTGTCGCCGGTCTGGCCCTAAGCTGCTTCACTGCACTCACTGCGTTCGGCGCGCACGCCGCCGAACCCAAGGAACTGTTTTTCTACAACTGGACCGATTATTACCCGGTCGACCTGCTGGCCAAGTTCGAAAAGGAGACCGGAATCAAGGTCACCATGGACGGCTACGACAGCAACGAAACCTTGCTGGCCAAGTTGCAGGCCGGTGGCGCGGCGTATGACGTGATCGTGCCGTCGCAGTCGATCATGCGCACCTTGATCAACCAGAACCTGCTGCTGGAAATCGACGCCTCCACCCTGCCCAACTTTCAATACGTGAAACCCGCATTCCGCGATCCGGTATTCGACCCCGGCCGCAAGTTCTCCGCACCGTATTTGTGGGGCACCACCGGGTTCTCCTATGACAGCGCGCGCGTGCCCGGCGGCAAGCTCGACGATTCGTGGAAAGAGTTCTTCGAACCGCGCAAGGAACTGCAAGGGCAACTCGCCGCCCTCGACACTTCCAGCAGCGTGATCAACGCCGCCAGCCATTACCTGAACGTCGACGAATGCAGCGAAAACCCGCAGGACGCCAAGCGCATCCTCGAACTGCTGCAAAAACAGAAACCGTTCCTGAAGATGTACAGCTCGGACAACACCGTCGACCGCATGGCCTCCGGTGAAGTGATCATGATGCAGAACTGGAACGGCTCGACCGCACGCGCCACCTTGCAGAAGAGCACCATCAAATACGTGTATCCGCGCGAAGGCCTGGCGATGTTCCAGGACAACTTCGCCGTGCCGAAAAGCGCACCGCACCCCGGTAACGCGAAGATTTTCATCGACTGGATGATGAAACCGGAAAACGCCGCCGCCGTGTCCAATTCCATTGCCTACGCCAACGGCATCCAGAGCGACAAGCTGCTCGACGCCAAGTGGAAAGTCATGGACGCCATCAACATGCCCGACGAATTTGCCTCGCGCTTGCGGCCGGAGAAAGAGTGCAGCAACAAGGCGCGGGAGCTGCAGGATCGGGTTTGGTCGAAGCTCAAGGGCTGAGTGCCTGGCTTTAGACCGAGGTGCGGCCTTGGCGGGCAAGCCTTGTTCCTACAGGGGAATGCGCAACCTTGCAGGAGCGAGGCTTGCCCGCGAAGACGCCGGCCAATCCACCATCAAATTTGAGGTGTATGCAATGACTCAACCCCGCTGGCTACGCAACGTGCGCCCCTACGGCGCCACAGCCGAAGACCTGCTGCTGGAAAACGGCCTGTTCAAACAACGCCGCCCGGCCTCCAACACCGCGCTGGCCGCCACCGACATCGACGGCCAACACCAGCTCCTCACCCCTGCCCTGGTGGAAAGTCACGTCCACCTCGACAAAACCCTGTGGGGCCAACCCTGGCGCCCGAACAGCGCCGGCCCGACCCTCAAGGACTACATCGCCAACGAGCGCCGCGTCCTGCGTGAAGTTGACGCGCCCATCGCCCATCGTGCCGGCGCGTTGCTGGAAAACTGCATCGCCCGTGGCTCGCTGACGATGCGTTGCCACGTCGACATCGACCCGGAATTCGGCCTGCGCCATGTCGAGGCCATGCAACAACTGCGCGACATCTACCGCGACCTGATCGACCTGCAACTGGTGGTGTTTCCGCAAACCGGCCTGATCAGCCGCCCCGGCACCGCCGAACTGATGCGCGAAGCCATGGCGCTGGGCGTGGAAAACGTCGGCGGCCTCGACCCGTGCGGTATCGACAACGACCCGGTCGCGCAACTCGACTTCGTGTTCAAGCTGGCCAGCGAATTCGACCGTGGCGTCGACATTCACCTGCATGACAAAGGTGAACTGGGCCTGTGGCAAATCGCGTTGATCGCCGATTACACCGAGCGCTTCGGGCGGCAAGGTCGGGTGATGATCAGTCACGCTTACTGCCTGGGGATGTTGCCGTGGAGCCAGGTCAAACCGCTGGCCGAACGCTTGGCGGCGTTGAGCATTTCGCTGATGAGTTCGGCGCCGGCCGATTGCGCGGTGCCGCCTTTCCTTGCGTTGCGTGAAACAGGCGTGAATGTCTGCCTGGGTTCGGACGGCATTCGCGATGCGTGGTCGCCGATGGGCAACGGCGACATGCTGGAACGGGCAATGCTGCTGGCCTTGCGCTTTGACTTGAACAAGGACGATGAACTGGCCGCAGCGTTCGAAGCGGCGACGGTGAACGGTGCCCGGGCGCTGGGTTGTGAACGGTATGGATTGGAGATCGGCCAAGCGGCGGACTTCCTGCTGATGCCGGTACAGACTTTGGGCGAAGCCGTGGTTTCTCGACCCGTGCGGCAGGTTTATCGCGGCGGTGAGTTGATCGCATCAGGTGGTCGGCTGCTGGAAAGCCGCTTGTGAAATGCATCGGTCTGAAGGCCAGTTGCGTGGTCGGCTTCGACGGCACGCAGCATGTGCTGTGGCGCGACGGCGAAGTGGTGTTCGAAGGTTCGCGCATTGTGTTTGTCGGGCGTGGTTTTACCGGGCCGGTCGATCAGTGGATCGACTATGGCAATGCGTTGATCGGCCCGGGTTTCATCGATCTGGACGCACTCGGGGATCTGGATTCCACGGTGCTGACGCTGGACAACGGCGATGAACGCGACATGGGCCGGATGTGGTCTGAGGACTATCTGGCGGCCGGTCCGCGCGAGAGTTTCGACCCTGATGAAGAAGTCTTCAAATACCGCTACGCCTTCACGCAGTTGATCCGCAACGGCATCACCACGGCCCTGCCAATCACCTCGATGTACTACCGCGAGTGGGCCGAGACCTACGACGAATTTGCAGCGGTGGCCGGCGTGGCGGCCGAACTGGGGCTGCGCACTTACCTCGGCCCCTGCTACATGAGCGGCATGAGTTATTGGCGGGCCGATGGCACCCTCGGGCATCACTGGGATGAAGCCCGGGGAATGGCCGGACTCGATGCGGCGGTTCGGTTTTTCCATGATTTCGAAGATGCGCACCAAGGCTTGATTCGCGGCGCCTTGTTGCCGGATCGCATCCAGACCTGCACCCCGGCGCTGCTGCAACGCACCGCTGCGCTGAGTCGCGAATTGAGCGCGCCGATGCGTTTGCATTGCTGCCAGGGGCTCGGCGAGGTGGCGATGGTCGAGCAACTGCGTGGTGTGTCGCCGCTGCACTGGTTGCAGCAACTGGACCTGCTGACCCCGCGAAGCCTGCTGCCCCACGGCATCTACACCTCGGGCGATGACGATCTGCAACGGGTGGTGGATGGCGGCGCAAGCCTGGTGCATTGCCCGGTGGTGTTTGCTCGCGATGGTGAGGCACTGAATTCGTTTGGGCGCTATCGGGCCAAGGGCATCAACTTCGCCTTGGGCACTGACACCTGGCCGGCGGATCTGCTGGAAAACATGCGCCAGGGGTTGAACATCGCCCGTTTGATGGAGGGCGGCGATGCGTTGACCTCCACGCTGGATATGTACAACGCCGCCACCCTCGGCGGTGCGAAAGCCTTGGGCCGCGATGATCTCGGTCGCCTGGCAACCGGGGCCAAGGCCGACATCACGGTGTTCAGCCTTCGCGGCCTGCACCTGGGGCCGTTGTTCGACCCGCTGAAAAACCTGGTGCTGGCCGGGCGCGGTGACGACTGCATCGCCAGTTACATCGACGGCCGCTGCGTGATGCAAGACGGCCAGGTTCAGGGCATCGATTACCCCGCTCTGCAACGCCAGGCCCAACAACAATTCGAAAAACTGATGCGCAGCCACAGCGACCGGGCCATGGGCCGACCGGACTGGAAAACCCTGTTCAAACCGGCCATTCCGTTCGCCGATGACTACAGCGCAGACGCGCCGTTGAGCGCTATCGATCCCCTTATTTAGAGATGTCTGCCTATGCAAAGCTTCGACTTCAGCACATTGAGTGCGCGGGACAAATACAAGATTCTGATCGGCAGCGTGGTGCCTCGGCCGATTGCGCTGGTCACCACGATTGATGGCGAAGGCCGGATCAATGCCGCGCCGTTCAGTTTCTTCAATGCGCTGTCCGCCGACCCGCCGATCCTGGCGCTGGGCGTGGAAAACTACGGCGACCAAAGCCCCAAGGACACCACCCGCAACATCCAGCTCAATCAGGAATTCACCGTCAACATCGTCAGCGATGCGCTGGTGGAGGCGATGAATGTGTGCGCGGTGCCCTTCGCGCCCGGCTTCGATGAGTTGACGGCTGCGGGGCTGACGGCGATTGCCGGCACCACGGTCAAATGCCCGCGCATCGGCGAGGCGCCGGTGGCGTTGGAGTGTCGGCGGATGATGGCGCTGTCCATCGGGCAGTCGCGGGAAATTATCTTCGGGGAAGTGTTGATGGCGCATGTGCGGGACGAATTGATCGACCCGAAAACCTTGTACATCGATCAGCTGGGGCTGGATGCGATCGGGCGCATGGGTGGGCATGGCTATGCGCGGACCCGGGATTATTTCGATTTACCGACGCGGTCGTTGCAGGCGTGGACGGATGCGCCGGGGGGTGGGGAGCGGTTTTGGCCTGTCACCAAATGATCGTCCCTTAACTGATCGTTCCTACGCTCTGCGTGGGAATGCAGCAAGGGCCGCTCTGCGTCCCAAAAGCGGACGCGGAGCGTCCGGGGATGCATTCCCACGCGGAGCGTGGGAACGATCTCAAACAGACCGGGTTCAATCAGTACCGTATTTCGGCGAACGCGGTCCGTACAGCAAGCCCGCCGGTTGCCCGGCCGACAGCAGGCGCGCACTGGCCACACCGGCAATCGGGTGACCGGCGTCGGTGGCGCTGTTGATCACTTGCTTGACCGCTGCCGTAATCAGCATGCCAACCAAGCCGCCGCCACCGTTGTTGCCGCCCTCTTCGCTCGAAGCCCGGGCCGAGCCGGTCCACAGGGTGGTGCCGCTCTTGAGGTCTACCAGTTTCGCGGTGGCGGTCACCACGGTTTCGCTGCTGATGATCATGTAGCGCGTACCGTAGTCCGTCACGGTGATGTACAACGCCGCATCGGCACCGAAAATTTCCTGCAGCTTGTTGGCCGGAGCCTGGTGAATGTCCGCCGGTATGGTCAGGCCATTCTGGCGGAATGTCTCATCGACCAGGGTGATCGGCAGCACGTAGTAACCGGCTTCTGCCAACGGGTACGTGACCTGCGACAACATGCTGTAGGACGCCTTGACGTCCGGCGAGTTGTTCAGCGGCGGCAGCACCAGAATGGTTTTCGGACGGGCTTGCTTGTACGCCGAATAGTCCACGGTCTTGGGGCTGACGCAGCCACCGAGCACAGCCAGCGCCAGCAACCCGGCCATCAGTTTCAATGAACGCGCGATCATTGGGTGTCTCCGGTCTTGGCGTTTTTAAGCAGAAAATCCATGTACGGCGTCGACTCGGGAAACAGGGTTTTCTCAGTCCTGAACTGCTGCACCATCTGATCGTCCTTGCCCATGCTCAGGTACAACAGCCCCAGGTGAGCGTGGTAGCCAGGCGGCGGCGTCTTGCCGGTGGACTTGATCTTCTGCAGGTCGCGTTCCAGCGCTTCGGCCTGGGCTTCCTTGGGTTCTTCACCCTTGAAGTACTCGTAAACTTCCGGCTGGTAGCTTTCCCACTGGTAAAGGGTTTTCGGGCCGGCGCAACCGGCCAACAGGCCGCTGACCAGCAATGTCGACGCCATCAGCGCCCACGACACATACGTCTTGAACATGCTTTTACCGCTCCTTGTCATCAACCTTGATCAGTTACCCGGTTTCCATGCCCCGGCGTTCATCCCGTCTACCAGGCGATTGATCGCCTCGCGCATGGCCAGGTCGAGCACTTTGCCGTTGAGGGTCGAATCGTAGGCAGCGGTGCCGCCGAAGCCGATGACTTCACGGTTGGACAAGGCGTACTCGCCCGCGCCCTGAGTCGAATAAACCACTTCGGAGGTGCTGATATTGACGATGTTCAGGTTGACCTTGGCGTAGGCCACCTGGGTCTTGGCGCGACCGAGAATGCCGAACAGTTGGTGGTCGCCGGTTTCTTTGCGGCCGAACTCGGTGACATCACCGGTGACCACAAAGTCAGCACCCTTGAGGCGCTGGGACTGGCCCTTGATCGCGGCTTCCTGCTGGATCTCGCCCATGTTGTCGCGGTCCAGCACGCTGAAGCGGTTGGTTTGCTGCAAGTGAGTGATCAGGATGGTCTTGGCCTGACCGCCGAGGCGATCCACGCCGTCGGAGAAGATGCCGCGCATGTAGCTTGAACGGTTGTCGAACTTGCCGACCGCCATGGGCACACGAACACCGGCATACGCCACGCTGGCGCTTTCGACTTTTGCGACTGGCAAGGCGCGCGAGCTTTCCGTGGCGCAACCGGCCATGCTGCCCAAAAGGGCAATCGCTGCCGCCGATACCAACATCCGAGAGATCATTCTCACTGTGCATTCCTTCTGAAAAACGGTTTATCCCGGCACGGCAATAGCCAACCGCTGCGGGTTGCAGCGGCGAAAAAGCGAGGGGAAATCAAATCGATAATCGACGTGCGGGACGTCGGCGGCCGGCATTATGCCAAAGTGCCATCACTGATAACAGTATTTAATTTTTTATTGGCGCCAATGCATTGGCTGTCGCGATCAGTGGTTGGGATCAGTGGAAATCGCGGCTGCGCACGCTGATGCCATCCAGCAAGGGGCTCAGGTCGCTCAAGCGTCCGGCAATCAGGTGGCGCACCTCGCCTTCCTTTTCCCAGCGGCCATCGACCTTGAGCAACTGCGAGCCGACCAGCACTTTTCGCTGCCGATCAGCCAGGTCGCGCCAGACGATGACGTTGATGTTGCCGAATTCGTCTTCGAGGGTGACGAAGGTCACGCCACTGGCCGTGCCCGGCCGTTGCCGGCCGGTGACCAGCCCGGCGACGCTGACCGGTCGCCCGTGCTCGACCTCCATCAGCTCTTTCGAACTGCGGCAACGTCGGGCTTTCAACTCACCACGCAACAACGCCAATGGATGCGGACCCAAGGTGGTGCCGACACTGTTGTAGTCGGCCAGCAGGTCCTCGCCCACTGTGGGTTTGGGCAGATAGATCGCAGGTTCTTCCTGACTCGGCAGGCCGGCAAACAAACCGAGTTGCTTCTGCACCCCCGCCACTTCCCAGCGCGCCCGATGACGATCGCCGGCCAGGCCCCGCAACGCACCGGCATCGGCCAGTTGCTCCTGGGCACGGGCGTCGAGTCGCGCGCGCTCGCCCAGGTCGGCGATGTCGACAAATACACCCTTTGCCCTCGCCGCTTCGATGCGCCGGGCATCGTCCTCGCGAAAGCCCTTGATCATCCGCAGCCCCATGCGAATCGCCGGCTGCGCGCCGGTGATCGGTTCGAGGCTGCAATCCCAGTCACTGGCGCGCACGTCCACCGGGCGAATCTGCAGATGATGCCGGCGCGCGTCCTGCAGAATCTGGTCCGGGCTGTAGAAACCCATGGGCCAACTATTGATCAGCGCACAGGCGAAGGCCGCCGGTTCATGGCATTTCAACCAGCAACTGGCGTAGGTCAACAAGGCGAAACTGGCGGCGTGGGACTCTGGAAAACCATAACTGCCGAAGCCTTTGATCTGCTCGAAGATCTGCGCGGCGAACTCGGCCGTATAGCCGTTTTTCTTCATCCCGGCGGCCAGCCGATCCTTGTGCGGTTCCAGTCCGCCATGGCGTTTCCAGGCGGCCATGGAGCGACGCAACTGATCAGCCTCGCCGGGGCTGTAGTCGGCGGCGACAATCGCAATCTGCATCACCTGTTCCTGAAACAGCGGCACGCCCAAGGTGCGTTTGAGCACGACTTCCAGCGCCGGGGACGGGTAAACCTCGGGTTCCTCCTTGTTTCGCCTTCGCAGGTACGGATGCACCATCCCGCCCTGGATCGGCCCCGGACGGACGATTGCCACCTCGATCACCAGGTCATAGAAGGTCCGGGGCTTGAGCCTCGGCAGCATCGACATTTGTGCCCGGGATTCGATCTGGAACACGCCGATGGTGTCGGCACGGCCGATCATGTCGTAGGTTTGGACGTCTTCGGCGGGGATCGTCGCCAGGCTCAAGTCCAGATGGCGATGACGACGCAGCAGATCAAAACAGCGGCGGATCGCACTGAGCATGCCCAAGGCCAGAATATCCACCTTGAGCAGCCCCACCGCATCGAGATCGTCCTTGTCCCACTGAATGATGGTGCGCTCGGCCATGGCAGCGTTTTCCACCGGCACCAGGCTGTCCAGTGGCTGCTCGGAAATCACGAAACCGCCGGGGTGTTGGGACAGATGCCGGGGGAAACCGATCAGTTGCTGAGTCAAACTCAGCACCCGGCGCAGCACCGGGCTCTCGGGGTCGAAACCGCCTTCAAGCAGGCGCTCCACGGGCGGCGTTGCATCGCTCCAGTGGCCGCAGCAATCGGCCAGGGCGTTGATCTGATCCGGTGGCAAACCCAGGGCCTTGGCCACATCGCGCACCGCGCCGGCCGCGTGATAGGTGCTGACCACTGCCGTGAGCGCGGCGCGGGTCCGGCCATAACGCTGGAACACGTACTGCAAGACCTCCTCGCGGCGCTCGTGTTCGAAATCGACGTCGATGTCCGGTGGTTCATTGCGCTCTTTGGAGAGAAAGCGTTCGAACAACAGCGTGGTGCGGTCCGGGTCGATTTCCGTGATGCCCAAGGCAAAACACACCGCCGAGTTCGCGGCAGAACCCCGGCCCTGACAGAGGATTTTTTGTTCACGGGCAAACCGCACAATGTCGTGCACCGTGAGGAAGTAGCTTTCATAGCCCAGCTCGGCGATCAGCTCCAGCTCCTTGTCGATCTGCACCAGCACCTTGGCTTGCGGGCCGTCCGGCCAGCGCCACGCAATCCCCTCTTCGGTCAGATGCCGCAGCCAGGACGTGGCCGTCTGGCCTTGCGGCACCAGCTCGCGGGGATACTGGTAACGCAACTGGCCGAGGTCGAAGGTGCAACGCCGGGCAATGGTCAGCGTTTCATCGAGCAGTGCTTGCGGGTAGATCGATTGCAGGGCATCGAGGCTGCGTACATGCCGCTCGCCGTTCGGATGCAGCCGCAACCCGGCCTCGGCCACCGGCAGGTGATGACGGATCGCGGTCATGGTGTCCTGCAAGGCGCGCCGTCCACGGGTGTGCATGTGCACATCGCCGCTGGCCACCGCAGGAATCCGCAGTTCCCGCGCCAGGGTCAACAGCGCGTCCAGTCGCCGGGTGTCGTCCTGCCCGCGATGCAACTGCACCGCCAGCCACAGGCCATCGGTGAACGTCTGTTTGAGCCAATGACCGCTGGCAAAATCATCGACCGTGTCCGGCACCCACAGCGCCAGCAACCCCGGCATCGGTTCACTGAAGTCCTCACGCAGCACCTGATACTGGCCTTTCTCCGTGCGGCGCCGCGCCCGGGTGATCAACCGACACAGGGTCTGGTAACCCTCAAGGTTTTCCACCAGCAGCACCAGCTTCGGACCGTTCTCGATGCGCACTTCACTGCCGATAATCAGCGGCAGCTCCACGGATTTGGCCGCTTGCCAAGCGCGGACGATGCCGGCCAGGGTGCATTCATCGGTGATCGCCAGCGCTTGATAGCCGTGTTTTTTCGCCCGCTGAAACAATTCCAGGGCACTGGAAGCACCGCGCTGGAAACTGAAGTTCGACAGGCAGTGCAGCTCCGCATACTCGACGCTCATGCGAACCAGCCTTGCAGCCACAGCGGGCCACCCTCACCCACCGCACGGTAGGCCCAGCCCTGCTGGCCGGAACGGGTTTCGATCAGGTAGTAATCGCGGCGCACGTCGTCGCCGTCCCACCAGCCGGACTCGATGCGCTCCGGCCCCATGAGGATCCGTGTCGAGCCTTCGTGTACGGCCTGCGGTTCCGTCAGCAACCAGCCCGGACGCTGCACGCCCGCCAATCCCGCACACAGTTGTTTGTCGGCCCGCGCCTGCCACGCGCACTCTGGCCGGTGATCGGCCTGGAAACGCAAGCCATGCACCGCGTCATCCCCGAGCCGTGCACGCAAGCGTTCGCGCAGTTGCTCCCAGGGCAAGGTCTGCTGCGGACGGTCGTCGAACAGTTCCTGACGTTGCGGGACGAAGCTCGGCAGGTCTTCGGCGCGCAGCCGAAAACCGCGCACCGGGGCCTCGACCTGCACCTGTTCCAGCCGTCCCCGGGCCAGTTCGAAGAGCATCGCCGGATCGCGCTCGGCGCTGAGCAGGCCGACCTTGATCAGCGTGTCCGGCAAGCCGGCGTGTTCCAGGTGCAGGTCGAAACGCTGCACGCCACTGTCCCGGCCACAAAGGAAGGCCGACAGATCGCCGGTCAAGCGACGCAATGGAAACAACAACGCCTGATGGGATTGCACATCGAAGTTGAGCTCGATGCGCACATCAAACCGGTCCGGCGGCAGGTAGAACGCCAGCGCCAGCCGCCGCTCGCCGAACAGCGCATCCAGGTGCTTGAGCACTTGGGCCTCGAAACGTCGCGCCAGGCTGTTGCGCGGCAACGCCTGAACCTGGCTCAAGGTGCGCAACCCCATGCGCGACAACGCCGTGGCCACCGCCGGTTCCAGGGCGATCCGGTCAACCGGCAATTGCCCCAGGTGATAGCGCAAGGCTTGATCGTCCGGCACCACCAGGCCGTCATACATATTGGCCAACACCCGCGCAGCCACCGGGTTGGGCGCGGCGACGATCCGATGCCGAAAGCCCAGTTCGCCGAGCTCGGCACGCAACCGCGCCTCGAACTGCGGCCACGGCCCGAACAACCCCAGGCTGGATTCGATTTCAAACACCACGGCACGCGGGTAATGCACGCTAACCTGAGAGCTGAACCGATAGGCCCACGCCGCCAGGAACTGTTGCCAGTGCTCGATCTCGGCGACATCGTATTCGGCCGTGACAAAACTTTTGCTCAAGGCCTGGGCGGCGGTCATCGACTGCCCCGGGCGCAAACCCAGCGCCCGCGCCGGAGCGTTGACCGCTTGCAACACCCGGCGCTGTGCCGGGCCCGTCAGCAGCGCCAACGGTTCATCGGGATCGGGGCGCTGACGCAGTACCGCGTCCAGCGCCAATTGCGGGAAGAGAATGCACACCCAGCGCATGGCAACCTCAATGCCCCACGGGAAAGGCAATCGGCGCCGAACGCGCCAGTCCGCCCCGACACTTGAGCACACGCAACTGTGCAGGCCGGGCATCGATGGCGATGCGCAGCGCCGCAGGCGAAGGGTTGATGGCTTCGTTGATCGAGCGATAGGCGAACGCCAGGGTCGAGCCGGTTTCGGCCGCCACCTGCAAGCGTCGCAGCGCCCGGTCATCGGCCTTGTGCGGCCAGCACAGCACCGCGCCGCAACTGCCCGAACGCAGGCATTGTTCCGCTGCCCACAGCGCATCGCGCTCGCTGGCCTGGATGATCGACAACTGGCGCAGATCGACCCCGGCGTTCTGCCAGGCCTGGGGATACGGCACGTAAGGCGGCGCCACCAGCACAATGCGCTCGCCCGCCGCCGACAGCCGTGCCAGGGCCGGCCACACCAGTTGCAACTCGCCAACGCCCTGCCCGGCCAGGAGGATTTCGGTCAGCGCCGCCTCCGGCCAGCCGCCGGTGGGCAACGCCGCGTCCAACGCGGCATGCCCGGTCGGTTGCGGGCTGACAGATGGTGGCGCAGGCCGGCCCTTCCAGACCTGGCCGCCATTGAACAGCGTATCCAACGCAACGACGGCGCCCATCACCCTTGCCTCACCAGACCGCAGAACACGCCTTCGATGGCCAGGTCCTGATTGGCCTCGACGATGATCGGCTTATAGGCCGGGTTGCGTGGCAACAACCGGACAACATCGCCGACCCGCTCGAAACGCTTGATGGTGACTTCGCCGTCGAGCCGCGCCACGACGATCTGACCGTTGAGCGCTTCGGGATTGCGGTGTACGCCCACCAGGTCGCCGTCGAGAATACCGTCCTCGATCATCGAGTCGCCCTGGACCCGCAGCATGTAGTCCGGCACCCGCGAGAAGATCGACGGGTCGAGCAGCAAGCGGCTGTGCACTTCGGCATCGGCACCGATCGGCGCACCCGCCGCGACCCGCCCGAGTACCGGGATGTCCAGCAATTCGGGCCGCGCCGGTTGCCCGAGCAAACGAATGCCCCGGGCCTGATGCGGGTTGACCTCGATAAAACCGGCCTCGGTCAGCGCCAGCACATGCTTGCGCGCCACGCTGCGGGAGGCGAAACCAAATGCCTCGCTGATTTCAGCGAGGCTCGGGGATTGACCGTGCTCCGCGATTCGATCACGGATAAAGGTCAGGATGGCGGTACGGCGGGGAGTTAAAGTCGTCATGGAGTACATTTGTACTCTTTCGGCATTTTCCTGGCAAGG
The DNA here is from genome assembly GCF_900106065.1 of Pseudomonas mandelii. NCBI lineage: Bacteria > Pseudomonadati > Pseudomonadota > Gammaproteobacteria > Pseudomonadales > Pseudomonadaceae > Pseudomonas > Pseudomonas mandelii. The sequence continues at coordinate 5,470,061 of NZ_LT629796.1, read as the reverse complement.
ACCGCCAGTCAGCTCAAGCCACGTGACGCCAGAAACCCTGCGATGTAATCGATGAAGGCCAGCACTTTGGCGGTTGCCCGCCGATGACTGGGGTACACCGCCAGGATGTACGAGCCAAAACTGTCGGGATCGATGTCGTAATCGGCCATTACCCGCACCAGCCGCCCGTCGGCGATGTACGCCGCGGCACTCCACAACGGCGTGTGCAGCAAACCGCGTCCGGCCAGTGCGTTGGCCAGCAGCAGGTCGTAGTTGTCACTGCGCAATCGTGGTGATTGCGGTTGCGCCAGGCTCAATCGTTGCCCGTCGCGCTCGGCCCACCAGAACTCGCGGCTGAGCAACGGATGACGGTAGAGCAGCCATTCGTGGTCATCGAGGGTGTCCGGCGTGACCGGCAACCCCTTGCGCGCCAGATATTCAGGGCTGGCGCATAACGCCAGCCGATTGCTGCCGACGACGCGAGCAATCAACCCCGGCAAATCGTCATGCCCCTCGCGCAACGCCAGGTCGTAGCCGCTTTCCAACAGGTTGACGAACTCATCGCACAGGTCCACTTGCAGGTTGATCTGCGGGTATTGCTCCAGAAAACCGCCGCACACCTGATCGAGAAAAGCCTGCCCATACGCCAGCGGCGCGGTGATTTTCAGGTTGCCGCGCAGGCCATGCTGCAACTGCTCGATTTCCTCGCCGGCCTCCTCCAGCCGCTGCAACACCTGGCGCGCGGTTTCCAGATAAAGACGACCCGATTCGGTCAGCAAAATCCGTCGGGTGCTGCGTTCGAACAAGCGGGCGCCGAGCTCCGCTTCGAGGTGATTGACCGCTTTGGTCAGGGCCGACGGGGTCTTGCCCAGTTGCTCGGCGGCGCGGCTGAAACTGCCGAGTTGCGCCGTGACCACGAACATTTTCAATGCACCCAACTTGTCCATTCTTTTTCCATTCAGGCAAAAACGTTTTTCGTGAGCGAGGCGTTCTGCTGGCCGTGACAAGCCACTAATCTGGCCATCAGACGCAATAACAAGGAAACATTCAATGAAAAGATTCATCCCGAATCTATTGATGGCCGCCGTCAGTTTTGCCTCGATGGAAGCCATGGCAGCGGCCGACCTGGTGCTGTTCAATGGCAAGATTTTCACCGCCGACCGCGCGCAACCGAAGGTGCAGGCGTTGGCGGTGCAGGACGGCAAAGTGCTGCAAGTGGGCAGCGATGCGCAGATCAAGGCTCTGATCGCGTCGGGCACCAAAGTCGTCGACCTCGGCGGAAAAGCCCTGATGCCCGGCCTGATCGACAGTCATTCCCACGCCATATTCGGCGGTCTGGAAATGACCTCGGCCAATATGGAAGACGAGGTGGTCGACCTCGACGAACTGGAAAAACGCCTGAAAGCCTGGCGCAATGACGGCAAGGCCAGGCATGGCGATGTGCTGGGCGTGGCCGGCATGAGTTCGGCTTATTGGGCCCAGGCCGAAGCTTTTGGCCAGAAATTCAACGTTGGCGAGTGGGCCAAGGTGCCCGTGGTGTTCACCGGCAGCGATCACCACACCGCGTGGGCCAACAACGTGATGCTCGAACGCGCCGGGATTGATGCGGCGCTGCTCAAGTCATTGCCGGACGCCGAGAAAGACACGATCGGCAAACTCGCCGATGGCAGCCCCAACGGTTTTCTGGTGGACGCCGGCTGGGATCGCGTCGCCTCGAAGATGCCGGTGCCGAGCCCCGCCGACATGTTGAAAGCCGCGCAATCCGCCGTGCGCTACAACAACAGCCTGGGCATCACCGCGTGGATGGACCCCGCCGCCAACGCCGCACCCGGCGAACCCGTGTTCGCGCTCAAGCCCACGGAGAACACCGTCGGCGTGCTGCCGGTGTACAAAGCGCTGGCCGAAAGCGGCGGCATGAGCGCCCACGTCGCCGCACTGCTGGTGGCCAATCCGAAAAGCGTGCCGGCCGATCTCGACACCCTGGACAAGGTCCGCCAGCAATTCCAGGGCATCCCGAACCTGACCTTGCCCGGGGTCAAGATCTTCGCCGACGGCGTGATCGAATACCCGGCGCAGAGCGCGGCGATGATCGATCCGTACAGCAACTCGCACAAACAGGGTGAACTGCTGATCGATCCGAAGCACTTTGGCGAATTGGTCAGTGCCATCGATCAGCGCGGCTGGCTGGTGCACATCCATGCCATCGGCGACCGCGCAGTGCGTGAATCGCTGAACGGCATCGCCCAGGCGCGCAAGGACCGCCAGAGCGGCGTGACCCACTCGATCACCCACCTGCAAATGGTCAACCCGAAAGAGTTCGCGCGGTTCAAACCGCTCAACGTCATCGCCTCGATGCAACTGCTGTGGGCCAGCGCCGACGAGTACACCCTGGACATGATCAAGCCGTATGTCAGTGTGCTCGCTTTCCGTTACCAATACCCGGCGCACTCATTGCTCAAACAGGGCGCGACTATCGCCGGCGCCAGTGACTGGGCGGTGTCTTCTCCCAATCCATGGAACGCCATGGCCCAGGCCATCTCCCGGGAAGGCCCGCTGGGCGTGCTGAACGCCGATGAGCGCATCGATCGCGAAACGATGTTGTATGCCTACACCCTGAACGCTGCGCGCACCATCGGCCTGGAGAAGCAGATCGGTTCGTTGAGCCCCGGCAAGCAAGCCGACTTCATCGTGCTGGACCGCGACGTGTTCAGCGTCGACAACAAAGCCCTGCATGACACCCAGGTGCTGCAAACCTGGTTCGCCGGTCGCGAAGTCTACGCACCGACGCTCTAAGAAAAATCATCTGAAACCACTGCCCGCCCCCCGCGTTTGTCGCCGGGGTTCGGCGCAGCCTTGCCGTAAAAAATCTGCCCATAACAATCACAATAACGGGACGCACCCCATGAAAGCTTTCACCCTGTTCGCCCTCGGTTCCTTGAGCCTTCTTCCCTTGAGCAGTCAGGCGCTGCCCTTGAATGACGATTTCGCCCTACTGGTCGACCTGACCCTGGCCAGCGACTACCGCACCCGTGGCATTTCGCAAACCCAGAATGATCCTGCGGTGCAGGCCGGTTTGACCCTGGCCCACAGCAGCGGCCTGTACCTCGGCGCATGGAGTTCAAACGTCGATTTCGGCGGCGGTCTGAAGACCCGACAGGAAGTCGATTACTACGCCGGTTGGCTCTGGCAAGCGACCGATGCGGTCAGCCTGGACCTTGGCTATCTCAAATACGCTTACCCCAGGGAAAGTCAGTTTAACCAGGGTGAGACCTACGCAATCCTCAGCGCTTATGGCGTGAAGCTGGCGGCCTACTACTCCGCGGATGCGCCAGGCATCGACAGCAAGCAGAGCTCGCTGTACAGCTACGTGGGCTACGAAACCGAGTTGCCTTACGACACCGGTCTGAAACTGCGATACGGCAACATGGATTTCAAGGACCCGCACCTTTACTCGATGTCAGGCCAGGCCGAAGACTCGTACCGCGAATGGGAGGTCAAACTGTCCCACGAACTGGCCGGTGTGATGCTGGGTTTGAGTTACATCGATACTGACCTGTCGAAAAGCCAGTGCGTCAGTAATTGGGGTTATGGAGATGTCTGCACCGCGACCGTAGTAGCAAGCCTGAGCAAATCCTTCTGACCCCCACAGGATTGCATTGAAGCTTAAATTTCAGGTGCGCTTGAGGATCTGGTCCATCACCCAGTCGGTTTTCAGCGCGTGTTCGGCCATCCCCGGATGCTGCGCTTCGCCCCGGATATGCGCGTTCATGCCCAGCACGTGATGCCACTGGATGTGCTCGTGATGGTCGATGTGCAGGCTGAGATTTTCATCCGCCTCAAGTCGCACCGGGTGCTCATCGAACACCGAAAAACTGATCCGGCCCTGGCTGCCGATCAGTTCTACCTGATCTTCGCGGCGGTCGGCGACGAAATTCCAGCAGCCCATGCCCAGGGCACCCGAAGCAAACCGCCAACTGGCGCTGACGGCGTCTTCGGCGGCATACAAACCGGCCTGCCGCGCGGTAAAACCGGCGACTTCGACGATATCCCCGAGCAAATACTGAAACAGATCGAAGCCATGACTGGCCAGGTCGGCGAAGTAGCCGCCGCCGGCAATCAGCGGGTCGGTGCGCCAATTGTCGGCGCCACCCAGATCGTTCGGTGAAGGCGCCTTGGTCAGCGTCCAGGACAGATGCCGCACCTCACCGATCCGCCCCTCCTCCAGCCACTGCCGCACTTGCGCAAAGCGCGGCAGAGAACGTCGGTAATAGGAAACGAACAGGTGCAGTCCGGCGTCGGCAAAGACCTTTTGCATCTCGCGGCTTTGCCCGGCATTCAGCGACATCGGTTTTTCGACGCAGCAATGTTTGCCGGCTGCGGCGACCTGCAAGCTATAGGCGTGGTGACTGTCGGGTGGCGTGGCGATGTACACCGCGTCCACCTCAGGATCATTGATCAGCGCTTGCGCATCGGTGTAAACCCGGGCGATGCCGTGACGTGCGGCGTAGTCGGTCACCGCGTCCAGCCGCCGCCCCATCACCGCCACCAATGCCGAACCGGGGGCCTTGTAAAAGGCCGGCCCGCTCTTGCGTTCAGCGACACTGCCACAACCGATCATGCCCCAGCGCGCTACGTCCATGTTCTCTCCTTATCCTTAGCCGATGCGCAAGGCGCGCAGGTCCAGATGGCCGTCCTTGAGTGGCGGGCACCAGTAGTAGCCGCCGGTGATCGGGCGGCTGATGCGATACAAACCGTCGGTAATGCCGTCTTCCAGTCCGCTCATGCGCCGCAGTTGGGCTTCGAAGGCGTCGAGGGAAAAACCGAACGCCAGAAACATCAGGCCGGCGCGGTCCCCTTCGATCCACGGCATCGAGCGACGGACCACGAACGCCTCAGGGGCGAAGCTTTCCTGGGCGGTGCGTTTGACGTGGGCGGAAATCGGCGCGTCATCGAGTTCTTCGTTATCGCTCAAGCGACGGCCCATGATGTTGTCTTTTTCCTGGGACGGCATCGCGTGGAAGCCTTTCAGATCATGCTGCCACTGCTGGATCGCGGCGAAGCTGCCACCGACCAGTCCTTCCGCGCCCTCGCCCAACAACGCGGCGGCCACGGCGGCTTCGTCGTGCGGGTTCTCGGTGCCGTCTTCGTAGCCGGTCAGGTCGTGGCCGGTCATGTGGCGGAAGGTTTCGTTCATCTGCACCAGGCGCAGGGCCGGTGCCAGCGCGGCTTCGATGGCGTTGCTGCGATTGAGCAGTTCACCGCGGTCGACGCCGTGTAGCCAGCACCAGAGCGCGTGTTGGGTCGACGGGTTGTCGACGCCAACGCCGGTCAGCGCCGGAAACGGTCGCAGGCCATCGATCTGTGCATGCAGCGCCTTGACCAGGGATTCACCGAAGCCGACCACCGCCGATTTTCCGTCCACCAGTTGCATCAAGTTGTCGAGCGCGGCCGGCAATGCTTCGGCGGATTCGAGGGCGAAGAACATATGGCGGGCTTGAGGCGGAACGGGGGTGGCGAGAATGCCCGGCTGGTAGTAACTCATATGAACTCCTTGAAAAAGAGCACGGAGTTTAACCGGAGCACGAGGGTTTGTGTGGCTTTGGCATCCTTCCCCACACGGCGAAATCGCGCTGGGCTCTGATTGCGAAACGCGCTGGGGCTTATCGTTAACACCGCTGAGCAGCGCCGGCAAGACGCCGCCCATCAACACCAAACAAAGGCTAGGCTTTTCAGAGACTCGAATGGCCCGCATGGCCGTCCTCTCGTGAGGTCCCCCCTCTGGGGGCCAACCAGAGGGGCATCTGGGCCATGACCGACGGTGCCGGCCATTCCACGATCGAAAACCCTGAACCGCCGAACGATGAGATGAGTCATGACAAGCGAGGCCGAGGTCTGCTAAAACGATTCATCAGTTCATCACCCAATCCAGACGGGGTAGCGACATGACCACAGCACATATCCTTGGCAACCTGTTTCCCGACTCAAGCGACATCCCGGAAAAATACCGCCTCGACGGTCAGACCGAGCAGCGTGAATACCTGGTCGACGGCGAACTGAAAACCTGGTCCGGCCCCCTCGCCCAAGTCCGCAGCCCGGTGTACCTGACCGGCGAAAATGGCGATGAACAAGTGATCCTCGGCAGCACGCCGCTGCTCGATGCAGAAACCGCATTGACCGCGCTCGACGCCGCCGTCCGCGCCTATGACCGGGGCCAGGGTTTGTGGCCGACCATGCGCGTGGCCGAACGCATCCAGCACGTCGAAACGTTTCTGGGCCGCATGCGCGAACAGCGTGAGGCGGTGGTCAAGCTGCTGATGTGGGAGATCGGCAAGAACCTCAAGGACTCGGAGAAAGAGTTCGACCGCACCTGCGATTACATCGTCGACACCATCAATGCCCTCAAGGAACTCGACCGTCGCTCCAGCCGCTTCGAGCTGGAACAGGACACCCTGGGGCAGATTCGCCGCGTACCGATGGGCGTCGCCTTGTGCATGGGGCCTTACAACTACCCGCTGAACGAAACCTTCACCACGCTGATTCCGGCGCTGATCATGGGCAACACTGTGGTGTTCAAACCGGCCAAGCTGGGTGTGCTTTTGATTCGGCCGCTGCTGGAAGCCTTTCGCGACAGTTTCCCGGCCGGGGTGATCAATGTGATCTACGGCAGCGGCCGCGAGACCGTCAGCGCACTGATGGCCAGCGGCAAGATCGATATCTTTGCGTTTATCGGCACCAATAAAGCCGCCAGCGACCTGAAAAAACTCCACCCCAAACCTCACCGCTTGCGCGCGGCACTGGGCCTGGACGCGAAGAACCCGGGCATCGTGTTGCCGGAGGTTGATCTGGACAACGCCGTCAACGAAGCGGTGACCGGCTCACTGTCGTTCAACGGTCAGCGTTGCACCGCCCTGAAAATCCTTTTCGTCCATGAAGACGTGGTCGAGTCGTTCATCGAGAAATTCAACGCCAAACTGGCCACTCTGAAACCGGGTATGCCATGGGAAAGTGGTGTTGCGCTGACGCCGCTGCCGGAAGCGAGTAAGGTCGATTACCTGCACTCGCTGGTCGCGGATGCAGTCAGCAAAGGCGCCACCGTAGTCAATCCAAATGGCGGTGAAGCGCGCGCGTCGTTCTTCTACCCGGCGGTGCTGTTCCCGGTGACGCCGCAGATGCGCGTCTACCAGGAAGAACAATTCGGCCCGGTGGTGCCGATCGTGCCTTACCGGCATCTCGATACGGTGATCGACTACGTCCTGGAATCGGACTTCGGCCAACAGTTGAGTATCTTCGGCACCAACCCGGTGGCGGTCGGTCGGCTGGTGGACACCTTTGCCAACCAGGTCGGCCGGATCAACCTCAACGCCCAGTGCCAGCGCGGCCCGGACACCTACCCGTTCAACGGCCGCAAGAACTCCGCCGAAGGCACATTGTCGGTGCATGATGCGCTGCGGGTATTTTCGATCAGGACGCTGGTCGCGACCAAGTTCCAGGAAACCAACAAGGAACTCATCAGCGAGATCATCAGCGGACGCAGTTCGAGCTTCCTGACCACCGATTACATCTTCTGAGGACACCGAGCCTGAACACGTTCAGAGCCCATCGACTGCCACCGCTGCTGCGCCGGTTACTGCGTCCGTTGCTGGACCCGTATCGGCGCTATCGCTACGCCAAGCTGATCCATGCGGTCCGCGTGTCGCTCGGCTTGTTGGCATCGATCATGCTGACCACCGGCATCAACCTGCCCCACGGTGAGTGGGCGTCGGTAACGATGCTGGTGGTGATCGGCGGTTTGCAGCACCACGGCAACATCGGCAAAAAAGCCGCCGAGCGTGCCATCGGTACGTTGATCGGCGCCGCTATCGGCCTGCTGCTGGTGGCGCAACAGGCCTGGCTCGGGATGCCTTGGCTGACCTATTTTGTGATGTCGGCGGTGTGCGGGTTTTTCTCGTATCACGCCATCGGCAAGGGCGGTTACACCGCGCTGCTGGCGGGGATCACGGTGTTTATTGTCGCCGGGCATGGCGACAACCTAATCTCCGACGGACTGTGGCGCGCAGTGGACATTCTGATTGGCGTGGCCCTGGCACTGGCCTTTTCTTTCGCCCTGCCGTCGTATGCGGTTTTTTCCTGGCGCTACAACCTGGCCAGCTCGCTGCGCGATTGTGCGACGATTTATGGACGCATTATTGATGGTCAGTCCGTCTCGGATGACGAACACCTGAAGCTGATGAATCGCCTGAACGCGTCGATGGTGCAATTGCGTTCGCTGATGCCGTCGGTGTCCAAGGAAGTGAAGATTTCCATGACCGAACTCGATGCGATTCAGCGTCATTTGCGAATGTGCGTCAGCACCTTGGAAATCCTTGGTAACACCCGGCCGGACTCCAAGGATCGCGACGCCATGGCGCATCTGCAATCGAGTTTCAAAGCCGAACACCGGCAGATTCGCGTGCAGCTGATCGGCATGGCCCGGGCGCTGAAAACCGGCGCATCGCAGCGACTCAGTCGCCCCATCGATTTGCCGGTTGATTCAAGTCTTGAAGCACCGGTCTACAACCCGCTGGACGGCTATCAATTATTGATGCGCGAGTTCGCTTCGAACATCGGCGAGATGCGCCAACGACTGGCGAAGACCGCGCCGCGCTGGAACATCTGACGCCCGTTTTATTGTGTGACCGCCCGACGAGACTTCAACCCCCAGCCCTGCTGCATGCCTGCGGCAGCCAGCAGAATCGCGGCAACACCAACCCACTGCAGCGGTTCGAGGCGATGACCGAAGGCAAACCAGTCAACGAAAATCGCCGCAATCGGGTAAATGAAAGACAACGCCCCGGTCAATGCCGTCGGCAGTTTTTGAATCGCGCCGTACAGCAGCACATACATCACGCCGGTGTGGACGATGCCCAGCGTTACCAGGCTGGCCCAGGCGCTGGGTGCTTGCGGCAACGCTGAAAAGTGCGCAAATGGCGCGAGCAGCAGCACCCCGGTGCTGACCTGGATCAGGGCAATCAAATGCGGTGGCGTGCCGGTCAGGTGTTTGATAATCAGGGCTGCAATCGCATACAGAAACGCCGCCCCCAAGGCCAGACCGATGCCCATCAGGTAATCGTTGCCACCTGCGCCCTGCTCGCCATGAGCGCTGACAATGGCCAGCATCCCGAGAAACGAAATGCCCAGCCAGAACAGTTTTTGCAGGGTGATCTTCTCGCCCAGAAACAACGCCGCCAACCCGACCAGCATGAACGGCTGAACGTTATAAACCGCCGTGCCGATGGCAATTGAGGCACGGGAATAAGAGGCGAACAACAACACCCAGTTGCCGACAATCGCGACCCCGCTGAGCACTGCCAGCAGGAAGGTGGTGCGGGTCAGAATGCCCGGACGCAGGAAGCCGAATGCCGCGCAGATCAACAACAGCGTGCCGGCGCCGAACACGCACCGCCAGAACACCACGTCCAGCACGGGCTGCCCGGACACCAGCACGAACCAACCGATGGTCCCGGAAATCAGCATGGCGGCGGTCATTTCGAATGAACCGCGACGTATGTTTTTGTCCATCATCAGACTCCTGTGATTGAGGCCAAATTATGCCAATCCGTCCAAGGGCATCTCCAGCGCAAAAAGCAGGCTAAACTCGGTTTTTGCCTTTTTTATCAAGGCGTATTCAGCCAAAGGCCTAACAGGGGACTTGCCATGACCGACGACATCGACCAAGTGCTCATCACCGCATTAATGGACGACTCACGCCGCTCGCTCAAGGCGCTGGCGCAGATCAGCGGCCTGTCCTCGCCCAGCGTTGCCGAGCGTTTGCGGCGACTCGAAGAGCGTGGTGTGCTTAAAGGTTACACCGTCGAAATCGACCCCAAGTGCTTTGGCTATCAACTCCAGGCCATCGTGCGGATCCGCCCGTTGCCGGGCCAGTTGCAGGAAGTCGAACGGCAGATTCAGGCCATCCCGGAATTCACCGAGTGCGACAAAGTCACCGGCGATGACTGCTTCATCGCGCGCCTGCATGTGCGCTCGATGGAGCAACTGGACACCCTGCTCGATCGCCTCAACACCCACGCGGAGACCAACACCGCCATCGTCAAGAAGACCCCGGTCAAACGCCGCTTGCCACCGATGGCGTGAGTGCGGTTTTGATTGGAAACGCGTAAATTGACCGCTTTCCGGCTAAGGATTGGCGGTATGAAAATTCAGGTGGTTTTACTCGCGACGTTGTTGCTCGCCGGCTGCGGCACGGTTCAAACAGTTGTGCGCGGGGATGAAGTGGCTTCGAAGAGTCTCAAGGAGTACAAAAGTTACTGCGGTGCCGTTCCCCGTATCTACAGCGGCGTGACTTACGATTTCTGCATGCTCTATGCTCCCCTGCAAAAAGGACGGGATGCACAGGTGCATGACAGTGCTCCGGCCATTGTCCTTATCGACGCAGTCATTTCCGGCGCCCTCGATACGTTGCTCCTGCCCTATACCATCTACCGCCAGCAGGCCGATGGCAGCATTATCATCACGGAATGAGCCCGAATTCCGGGCGATAAAAAACCCGCCTGAGCGGGTTTTTTACTTAGAGCCTGCGATTAATCATCGCGGCTCATGATGCCGAACAGCTGCAACAAGCTGACGAACAGGTTGTAGATCGATACATACAGGCTGATGGTCGCCATGATGTAGTTACGCTCGCCGCCGTGAATGATGGCGCTGGTCTGGAACAGAATGCAGACCGAGGAGAACAGCACGAAACCTGCGCTGATCGCCAGTTGCAGACCGCTGATCTGGAAGAAGAAGCTCGCCAGCGTCGCACCCAGCAGTACAAAGAAGCCTGCGGTGATGAAACCACCAAGGAAACTCATGTCCTTGCGGGTGATCAGCACGTAAGCCGACAGACCACCGAACACCAGCGCGGTCATCGCGAATGCCGAACTGACAACTTCAGCGCCGCCCTGCATGCCCAGGTAGCGGTTGAGGATCGGGCCAAGCAGAAAACCCATGAAACCGGTCAGGGCAAATGCCGACACCAGGCCCCAGGCCGAGTCACGGAGTTTGTTGGTGAGGAAGAAAAGCCCGTAAAAGCCGATCAGCACCACGAAAATATTCGGGTAGCCGACACGCATCTGCTGAGCAACGAACGCCATCACGCCGCTGAATGCGAGGGTGAGAGCGAGCAAGCCGTATGTGTTGCGCAGGACGCGGCTAACCTCTAGCTGCTCAACCTGCACGCTGTTATTAACTGCGTAATCCTGTTCGCGCATGGCGACACTCCTGTTGGTTTGAAACGTTCAGTCGCAAAGATCATAACAGACGCTCTGTAACAAGCCATGCAGAGAGTTTGACAGTGTGTTTCATTCAGGTATTATGGCGCCCGCAACGCAAACGGAGGTGTGGCCGAGTGGTTTAAGGCAACGGTCTTGAAAACCGTCGACTGTAACAGGTCCATGAGTTCGAATCCCATCGCCTCCGCCATATTTATACGACAAAGCCCTGATTTATCAGGGCTTTGTCGTTTCTGGGGTTTGGGAATTTTGCTCCTTCCTCTCTGGACCATATCCGCATCTTTTCGTCAGTTTCCGCAACCTTGCCCAAGCACCATTGAATCCAGCTCCAAATTTGCGCACGGCCTAAAACGCCTTAACCTGCAGTTGTCGTCTATGCGGGCGGAACGAAATCTACCGCTGGTGCACATCGCCTCACCTCCCGCGTTACCGCGGAAGACTCGGCGTGCACCAGCACTGCACGCTACAAGGTGTAGGAAATGCCAACTTGTACTGTTCGCGGCGCGCCCGGATAGGCATAGACGTTACCGAATGCGCCTTCTTCATAGTCACGATCAAACAGGTTTTTCACGTCAAGATTGAGCCGCACCTTGTCATTGATCTTGTAGAAGCTGAGCAAATCGACAACGGTGTAGCTGCCCATCGAAAACGCGGTGTTGGCGGTTTGCCCGGCGCGCTCGTCGACGTACTTGAGCCCGGTACCCAAGCCCAACCCCTTGAGGGTGCCATCCTGGAACTCATACATATTCAACAGGCTGAAGCTGTTTTTCGGGATGTTCAGCAGGCGCGTGCCAGAGCGCAGCACGTTGTCTTTGGTCACTTCGGCATCGACATAGGCGTAGCCGCCAATCACGCGCCATTCGGGCGTTAGGTTGCCGGCAACATTGACGTCGAAGCCACGGCTGCGCACCTCACCGGCCGCAACGCTGAAGGTCGAATCAACAGGGTCGGTGGTCAACACGTTACGTTTTTCGATCTGGTAGACTGCCGCGTCAACACTCAACTGCTGATCCAGCGCTTCCCACTTGATACCCATTTCGTAAGACTTGCCCTTCTCCGGCGCAAACCCGCCGCCCTCGCGGCTTGCGCCGGTGTTGGGTTTAAAGGAGCGCGCAGTGTCGGCATAGACCGCCAATGTCTCGGTCAGGTCGTAGGTCACGCCGATGCGCGGGGTCACCGCGTTGTCACTGGCCTGCCAACTCTTGCCGCCCGGCACGAAGGTTTCGTAGTCATGTTCGAAGCGTTCGAAACGCGCCCCGGCCAGCACCTTCAATTTGTCGGTCAATGCCACCTGATCCTGCACGAACGCTGCATACGTCTTGAGGTTTTCCTTGTCGTGAGTCGGCGTGCGGGTGAGTGCCGGACGCGGCTGGCCGTACACCGGATCGAAGATGTCGATCGGGTACGCGCCGACCGCACCGCTGGAGCGTTGAATGATCGACTTGTAATCGTAATCTTCGTACTCGATACCGGTGAGCAACGTGTGCTGCAAACCAGCGGTATCGAAATGGCCGGTCAGATTGAGTTGGGTATCCTTATCGGTCCACTCCAGCTTGCGATAGTTGAAGTTGCGCCCCAAGGTGCGGCCGTCATCGGCAATACCGTTGGCCTCGACCGCGTTGCCCTTGAGCGATCCGTCGAGCCACTGGAAACCGCCGCCCAGCGTCCAGTCGTCGTTGAGCATGTGTTCGAAACGCAGTTGCGCCATATTGTTGTCGTTATGCAATTTGCCAACGTCTTTTTCGCCGAAAAAGCTGTCGCGGGAGGCGGTGCCAATCTGTTTGGCGTAACGCGTAACGCCTCGATCCAGAGGCGCGTTGTTGCGCATGAAGTCGCCTTCGAAAATGAGCTTGGTCGCATCGGTTGCCTGCCACGTCAGCACCGGAGTGATACCGTAGCGTTCGGTTTCGACGTGATCGCGGAAGGTGTCGCCGCCCTCGCCCACTACGTTCAGTCGATAGGCCAGGCGCCCTTCTTCGTCGAGCGGGCCGGAAGCGTCCAGCGTGCCGCGTTTCATGCCCTGATCGTTGAGTTGACTGCCCAGGGTGACGGTGCGCTCGGGCAACGGCTGTTTGGAAACCACGTTGAAGGTGCCGCCAGGATCACCCCGACCGTAGAGCATGGTGGCCGGGCCGCGCAGCACTTCGAGTCGCTCAATCGTGTTGGCATCCGGCATGTTCGGGTAGCCGCGGTTGATCGGAAAACCGTTGCGATAAAACTCGCCAGTGGTGAAGCCTCGAACGGTAAACGTGGTCAGGCCCTGCCCACCAAAATTGTTCGCCCGCCCCACGCCCCCGGCGTAGTCCAGCGCTTCCTGCAAACGGGTGGCGCCCAGATCCTCGACTGCATCCTTCGAGACCACACTGATCGATTGCGGGGTTTCATGGATCGACGTGTCGGTACGCGTGGCGCTGGCCGAGCGCGTCGCCCGATAACCCTGCACCGGGCCGTCCGCCCTTTCGTAATTCGCGGTACCGATAACATCGGTTGCGTCCAGCTCAAGCGTTGAGGGAGCTACATCCGTTTGTTCAGCCCACGAGGAAGACGACAACGCTTGCAGTACACAAATGGAAAACAGGGTTCGACGCATGGAGAGGAAAACCTTAACGAATAGGCCAATACAGAGGGTGCAACCGCCAAAAACCAAGCGAGCATGCTATATAAAACCATTCGCAATTAACACTAATTCCCATTCACGCACGAAAAAATAGTTACCGAACAACTCATCACGTCATTCGGACAATTGCCGTTTGTGGCTTGGGTTTGCCGAGAGGTGCGCCGACACTGATGCGGCCCTCGACGCGATCAAGGACGCCTGACTCAACATGGCCCCGGCGGGCTCGGTCAGCGGCCGGGGCTTTCTCGTCAATAAGCGTGGAAGGTCTTGCGTTGAGTCATGAACGCCGAGAGCGCCCTGCCCGACTCGGGGTTGTAGCGCTTAAGCGCCTTCGCCACATAACCGAGCCCTGTCTGGTCGGCATAGTAGGTCAACCCGCCCTTGTAACGCGGGAAGCCGTAGCCATGAACCCATACCAGATCGATATCAGCAGGGTGCTCCACAATATCGTTGTCGAGCAACCAGGCAGCCTCGTTGATCATCGCAAACAGGCAGCGTTCTTCGATTTCCTGATCAGAGATGCTACGGGGCGCAATATTCCATTGCTGGCGATGCTGCTCCAACAATTGCGCCAGCCATGAATCCGGCACAGCCTGGCGGCTGCCCGGCGCATAGCAATAAAACCCAAGCCCGGTTTTTTGCCCATGCCGTCCTGCCGCATACAATTTATCGACCCAATCGCAGCGTTGCTCACGCTCGCTCAGCTCCAACAGACGCCCCTGGCGGTTGCGCCAGGCGACATCCACACCGGCCATATCACGCAGTTCAAAGGGGCCAATGGGGAAGCCAAACCCACGCATCACCCGGTCGACAGCCTCGATTGATGCGCCCTCTTCCAGCAGGAACATGGCTTCGCGCTCCCTCGCGGCCAACAGCCGATTACCCACGAAGCCGTCGCACACCCCCACGGTGACCGCCACCTTGCCCAGACGCTGCGCCAAGGTCAGCACCGCAGCCAGGACCGACCTGTCGGTCTGGGTGGTGCGCACCACTTCCAGGAGCTTCATCACCGGCGCGGGACTGAAGAAGTGCATGCCCAACACCTGTTGCGGGCGACGTGTGCAATCGGCGATGGCCTCGACGTCCAGGTACGAGGTGTTGGTCGCCAGAATCGCCTCCGGCTTGCACAGGGTATCCAGCTGGCGAAACACCGCGCGCTTGACCTCAATGTCTTCGAACACCGCTTCGATAACCAGATCGGCGTCCGCCACAGCGTCCATTGAAGTCGATGGCAGGATCAACGCCCGGCGTTCCTGACAAGCGTGTTCATCCATGCGCCCCTTAAGCAACGCGTCCCGGTAATAATCGTCGATGTTCTTTACGCCGCGTTGCAGCGCGGCCTCCTGTACATCGATCAGTCTCACGGCGAAACCTGCGTTAGCCACGCAGATGGCAATCCCGGCGCCCATGGTGCCCGAACCGATCACCGCGACCTTCTGAATCGCGTGCGCCTGGCCATTGACGGCGAGCTTGCGTGTACGGCCGGCCAGGGCCCGCTCGGCGAAAAACAGATGCCGCAAAGCCTTGGCCTGGGCGGATTGCCGCCGTCCGATAAACAGCGAACGCTCCAACGCCATGCCGTCGTCAAACGATTCGGTCAGGGCTGCGTTGATCGCTTCAAGGGCGGCCTGGGGGGCTTGTTGCCCAGCCAGTCTTTTCATCACCCCTGCCACCTTCGCATTGAATTCAGTAGCGTCGTGGGCAGGTATCAATCGATCCCGCGTGCGCCGCCAGAATGGCTCGGTGAGGAGGAAGCGCATGGCGTGCTCGATCGCCGCACTTTGCAGGTCGGTGGTCACGCAGTGGTCCACCAGCCCGACGGCCTGCGCCTGCGCCGCCGTCAGCCGCTGCCCGGCAATTACCACGTCAACGGCAACCAGCGCGCCGCACAGGCGAACCAGGCGCTGCGTGCCGCCCGCGCCAGGTATCAGGCCCAGACTGACCTCAGGAAGGCCCAGCACGGTGTGTTCATCGGCGATGCGCAAATGACACGCCAGCGCCAGCTCCAGGCCACCACCGAGCACCGAGCCATGCAGAGCGGCGATCACCGGTTTCTGGCTGTTTTCGATAGCGTTCAGAACGTCCGGCAGGTGCGGTTCCATCAACGGCTGGTCGAACTCCTTGAGGTCGGCGCCGGCCACAAACGTCTTGCCCTGGCAGGTGATGACAATGGCCTGCGCAGCGGGGTCGGCCTGCGCCTGCGCCAGACAGGCTGACAGTTGTTGCCGCACGCCCTGGGACAAGGCATTCACGGGCGGGTTGTTGATGGTGATGACACCGATGCCGTCATCTGTTTTCAGACTTACCAAGGAATCCATGAGGGTTACCCGAGTCACAGGAAGGAAATGGGATAGCTGAGGATCACCCGCGTGTCGTTGGCATTGCGGGAGAAGTCCGAGCGGTAAGCGGCGTTGCGCAAGCGTATGTCCAGGGCCTTGAGCGGTCCGCTCTGCACCCGATACTGCAATTCGATATCCAGCTCGCGCTCGCGGCCTGAATCGGTGGCCAGCACTTCTGCATCCGTGCCCTTGATATAGCGAGTCATGAAGGTCAGCCCCGGCAGGCCCCATGTCGCGAGGTCACGGGCATAACGGAGTTGCCAGGAACGCTCGCCCTTCTCGGCGAAGTCGCCCACCTGCACGAAGTTGACCAGATACGGGTCGGTGCCCTCGACGTAGGGAAAGGCCGAATCTCCACTCATGGCCTGATAACCCAGGCTGAACGCGTTGCCACGCCATTCGTAGGTGGTCATTGCGCTGAACGCGCGGTTGTCCACCTGCCCGGCGCGTGCCTGTCCCTGATCGTCGCTGATGAACAGCCGCAAGTCCGACTTGAACTTGCCCCCGCCGACCTCGTGGGCGCTGGTGAGCCCCAGGAAATGCTGCTGGTAGACATCTTCCAGGCGACCGACCTGGTAGGTCAGCTGCACGGTCTTCCAACGATAGGCGGCGCCCGCCAGCTCAAAGTTGCCGCCATCGAGCGGGCCCCTGAATCGTCGATTCTTGTTATTGATGGCCAGCCCTTGCGCACCAGTGACATCGCGGTCAGTGACTTGATCAAGGTGCCCGCCAATCAGTTCCAGGCCGCCCCACTCGCGGGATTCGAGCATGCCGCCGCGGAAGGTCTGCGGGAGCAAACGCCCGAAGTTCGATTGCAAGGTAGGCAGCTTGGGCATCAAGGTACCCACCTTCAACTCGGTTTTGGACACGCGCATTTTTGCCGTCAAGCCGGCCTTGGAATATTCATCGGGCGCCCTGCCGTCATCGTGAACCGGCAGCAAGCCGGTACCGGTGCGGTCCGGGCTGGAGTCGAGTTTCAGGCCGACCATGGCGATAGCGTCCAGGCCGAAGCCGACAACTCCGGGGGTGTAGCCCGACTGTGCACGAAGAATGAAACCCTGGGCCCATTCATCGCGTTTTGATTGGCCGCTGCCGTCGCGAAAATCGCGGTTCATGTAGAAGTTGCGCATCTCCAGGTCGACTTTGGCATCCGCCAGGAAATCCGTGGCCTGAGCGTTGGCAAGCCATGGCCCGACGGCGACGATGACGCCCCAGGATGCAGCTGTTTTCTTATTATTCATGAGCAATTCCAGGCCGTACTCGGCCACACCGAACTCAGTCGAGATCGGTGGACCGGTACCTGCTTCAGTGTTGAGAGGGGGGGATCAGCGCATGGAGGTCATGTAGTCGCTGGCCTTGCCGGGAATCGATTGGCCCTGGATCTTGCCGAGAAACACGATGGCCCGAGCCACATCTTCTTCGCTCAAGTAGGGCGTTTGCGGGAACGAGTGCTTGTTGGATTTCCAAGCCGCCGCATAGACGTTATCCGGCGTACCTTCAAAACGGGCGCGCACCAGCTTCATCGCTTGCTCAGGGTTTTCGTTGATCAGTTTTGTCGCTTGTGCCAGGCCGTCGAGGAATTGCTTCACGGTTTGCGGGTTTTCATCAGCCCACTGTTTGCGTGCGCTCAAGGCGATCGAAGGATAGCCATCGAGTTCCTTGACCTGCCCGTCGGCCATGTCCAACAGTGTGAAACCTTTGTGCTCGATAATCGCGCTGTCCGAAGTTGGCGAGGACAAGGCAAAGCCATCGATACGTCCTTGGGAGAACGCGGTCAGAATGGCACTGGCGCTGTTGAGGTAGAGCAAGGTGAAGTCTTTCTCTGCCGAAAGACCACCTTTTTCACCGAGGAAGCGCACCAGGAAGTCGGCACTGCCACCCGAACCGCTGACGGCAATCTTCAAGCCCTTCATCGCCTTCAAGCGCTCTTCCATAGGGGTTTGCGCGGTCAGACCGAGCTGGTCGGCTTTCTTCTGGCTGATGACCACATTGCTCGCATACTGCCCGACCAGTCGCCCCAGCAAGGTCAGGTCGGCGCCCTTCAATTTCGCATTGATCGAGTTCTGGATCGCGCACGAACAGAACTCGACGGTTCGACTGGCCAGGCCCGAGGTCGCGGCGCCGCCGCCCTTGAACTTGATCAGTTCGACATTCATCCCCTGTTTCTTGAAATAGCCGCCATCCACCGCCACGAACAGTGGCATGTGCACGAAGCCGTCGGTGCCCAGGGCAACCTTGATGTCCTGCGCATAGGCGCCAGCGCTTGCGGCCACCAGCGAAGCGACCAGACCCAACTTTGCAATCAGCGTTTTAATAGACATGCGTACACCTGTATTTTCTTGTGCGTTATGAACAGGTCAAACCGAAGCTTCACGATCACCCAAGTCTTTTTTCCACGGCATCAGTCGGGTTTCAACCATCCGCACGACCGCTTGCAGCAGCAGCGCCAGGGCGATAATCGCGACCAGTGCAGCGAACACACCGGCAGTGTCCAACTGCCCGGCGGCATCCTGCAGCAGGTAGCCGAGCCCACGATTGGAGGCCATGATTTCGCCGACGATGGCGCCGATCAGGGCGTAGGGCACCGAAAGCTTGAGGCCGGTGAACACCCATTGGATGGCCGAGGGGAATACCACTTTGGTGATCAGGTGGTGTTCGCGGGCGCCCATCAAGCGCAGGATCTCCAGCTGCTCGCGGTCAACCGCACGCACGCCGCTGTAGGTGTTGAGGAACACCAGGAAGAACACAATGGTGGCGGTCAGGATGATCTTCATCTCGATGCCGATGCCGAACCACATGATGAACAGCGGAGCCAGGGCCACTTTCGGCAGGCTGTAGATCGAGATCAGGATCGGATCGAGCAGCTTGGCCAGCAATTCGTTTCGGCCCAACAGCAGCCCCACCGCAATCCCGACGGTCGCCCCGAGCACGAAGCCTGCGAGCGTCTCCACCACGGTTATCCCGCCATGAGAAAACAGCCTGCCACTGATGACCAGCTCGTAGAACTTGCCGGCGATCTCACTGGGTGAGCTAACGAAAAAGGGATCGATCAACGGCCCCGATGACAGTTGCCAGGTACCGAAAATCACGATGAAAATCGCCAGGCGTCCAAGGAAAATATTCATGCTCGGTTATCCTTTGCTGCATCGTTCAAAGACGGGGTCATGAAATCCCACAAGTCACCGCAGAGCTGGTGATAGCGGGGGTCCTTGCGCAACTGCAAAATGTTGCGTTCCTCGCCCAGGGGAATCTGTACATCCTTGACGATGGTGCCGGGGCGGCCGGCGAAGATCAGGCAACGGTCGCCGAGTGCCACGGCTTCATCCAAATCGTGGGTGACGAAGATGACGGTCTTGTTCAACCGGCGACTGAGGCGGATCAATTCGGTTTGCATGCGCATCCGCAGTTGCGCATCCAGCGCCGCGAAGGGCTCGTCCATCAGCAAGGTTTCGGGGTCATAAGCCAGCAGCCGAGCCAGGGCCGCACGTTTACGCATGCCGCCGGAGAGCTGGCTGGGATAAGACTTTTCAAAGCCTTCAAGACCCACCAGTTGAATCAGTTCCTGAATGCGCACGCGCCGTTCGGCCTTGGCCATGCCCTGGATTTCCAACGGCACGGCAATGTTGCCGACCACATCACGCCAGGGCAGCAAGTGGTCACTCTGGGTCATGTAGCCGGTACGGCCATTGACCCCGCAAACGGCCTTGCCGTTGTAGACCACCTGCCCTTCAGTGGGCGCAAACAGCCCCGCGACCATGTTCAGCAGGGTGGACTTGCCGCATCCCGACGGCCCGACCACGGTGACCACTTCGCCCTTTTTGATCGACAGGTTGATGCTATGGGAGGCCTGCTTGGCCACACCCTTGACGGTGAAGGATTTGGAGACGCCGATAAACTGAATGAGCGATGAAGCCTGCTCGTCGCGTTCAGCGCCTTTGGGCTGGGTGATGGATTTCAATGCGACAGGCATGATGGGCTCCCGCTCTGAAAATGGACGTTACCCAGAGGGAGCCGTTGATTTGATGTGCAATTAAATACGTTCATAGCGACCTACTTGTTTTTATGAGTCGTTGATGAAGCTGTCTTGATTATGAAACCGAGGGTGTGGGGGTCAATCCACCTATTCCACACAGTGGAACAGGTGGAGCCTCAGGCCAACAGTGTCAGGCCATCCACCGCCCTCACGCCCTGCCCTTCGGCAAAAACCCGCAACGGGTTGATCTCTGCCTCGTCGAGCTTTGTGCCCAGGGTGGTGGCCATGTCGGCGAACGCGACAATGCAATCGACCAGCGCGTTGATATCGGCCTTGGGCGCGCCGCGATAACCATCGAGCAACGCAAAGGTTTTCAACTCCCGGAGCATCGCGTCCGCGTCTTTGCGCGTGATCGGGAGCAGCCGCATGCTGGTATCCCGCAGCAGTTCGGCGCTGACACCGCCCATGCCCAGCAGCAGCGCAGGCCCCAGTTGCGGGTCACGATGGAAGCCCAGAATCAGCTCGTGGCCACCACTGACCATCTCCTGGACAAGAAAGCGCTCGGGCACGAACCCGACCTTGCCCGCGACCACGCTGCGCATGTCGTCCAACGCTTGGCCAATGCTGTGTTCGGTCAGGCCGAGCGCAACGCCGCCGACTTCGGTCTTGTGGGTGATGCGCTCGGAGAGCACCTTGAGCACCACCTTCGGTCCGAGCATGCGGGCGGCCTCGATTGCCTGGCCGGCTTCCCCGACCGCCTGCTCGCGGGTGACGGGCACACCGAAACGGGTAAACAGGGCTTTGCTTTGCTGTTCATCAAGGGTTCCGCTCGGTAACTGCTGAACTTCCTCGGCCGTCATATGCTGGCTGCTCGATTGCGCATGCGGCGTATCTTGAGCAACGTAGGCTTTGGCTTTCATCGCCAGCAACGCACTCGCGCAGGCCTCAGGCGCAGTAAAGGCGACGCCCTGGTTGCTGTTGATGCGCAGCAAGGCTTGGGGCGCGTGCGGGCTGACATAGGCGAGTACGGGCTTGCTGCTGTCGCGCTGGCTATTACGGATCGCGTCGGCCATCAGCGTCGGGCGCGCGACGCCGGATGAGCCCACTACACTGATGACCGCGTCGTAGTCCGCGCTTTCCAGCAGGATGCGCATGGCCTCTTGCATGATCTGCGGCTGCAGGCCAGCCAGCGTCAGGTCGATAGGGTTGCGATCGAGCACCGCCTGGTCGCCGATATCCAAATCGCGCAAACGTGCGGCCGTGGCCTCACCCGGCGGCGGGGTGTCGAAACCATTGGCACCCAAGGCATCGGCGATCAGCGTGCCGGCTCCGCCGGTCGAGGTCAGAATCGCCACCCGGTTACCCACCATCGTGCGCCGGCTGGCCAACGCGAACGGCAGGTCGAGCAGATCGGCAAACGTCTGCGCCCGCACGATACCCAGTTGTTTGAAGTACACGTCGTAGAGTGCATCGGCTCCGGCCAGGGCGCCGGTATGCGAAGCCGCCGAACGGGCGCCGGCTTCGGAACGCCCGACCTTGAACACTACGATGGGCTTGCCGGCGGCACGAGCCTTGAGTGCGGCGCGGCTGAACTTCTCGGTATCGCGCAGCCCTTCCAGGTACAGGGCGATGACTTCGGTAGCTTCGTCATCCACCAGGTAGTCGACGAAATCGGCGACATCCAGGTCGACTTCGTTGCTGGTCGCCACCAGCTTGGAAAAACCAATGCCGGCGGCGGCACCGCGGGACAGGATCGAGCCCAGGATCCCGCCACTCTGGGAAATCACCGCGATATTGCCCGCTCTCAACGCATCCTGATCCAGCGCGCCGCTGGCCGACAAGGTGATGCCCTGGGTGAGGTTGATCAGACCGATGGTGTTCGGCCCCAGGATACGCATGTTGCCCCGCGCCTTTTGCAAGGCTTGCTGGCGCGCGATGCCTTCCTCGCCAGCCTCGCCATAACCACCGGCAAGCACGATGGCCGCTGGCGTGCCCATGGCCGCCAGTTCGGCAACGGCCTGGTTGGCACGTTCGGGACCGAGCAGGATGATGGCGGCATCAGGCACCTCGGGCAGCGCGGCGATAGAGGGATAGCACGTCAACCCGTCGATCTCGGTGTAACGCGGGTTGACCGGGTACAAGCGGCCCTCGAAGCCATGTTTGCGCAGGAATGCGATGGGCCGTCCGGAGGTCTTTTGCGCATCGCCGGACGCACCGATCACCGCGACACTGCGCGGGTTCATCAGGCGGGAAATGTTATCCATGCTCATCCCCTCTTCGCCTTGGCCGCCAGAAAGGCCGCGACCGACGCCTGATGCTCGGCCGAGGTGTAGCAGATGCCCTGGGCCTGGCTGCCCATGGCCAATACCTGGGCCTGGGTAAGTTCGAAGCTGTTGTTGAGAATGGATTTGCTCAATGCCAGCGCGGTCGCTGAGCCAGCGGACAATTCCAGCGCCCAGCGCCGGGTTTTGTCTAGCAGGTCATCGTGATCGACCACCCGATCCACCAGGCCGATCGCCAGACCTTCTTCAGGCTGTACGCTGCGCCCGGTGTAGATAAGCTCCTTGGCCTTGGGCAGCCCGACCCGACGCGGCAGCAGGTACAAGCCGCCACCGTCGGGGATCAGGCCTCGTGCGATGTAACTCATGGCGTAGCTGGCTTGCCGGGAGGACACCACGAAGTCGCAGCTCAAGGCCAGGTCGCAACCCAGCCCAGTGGCAGCGCCATTGACGGCGGCCAGGGTCGGTTTGGGCAGATTGAGCAACAGGGAGACCGCATGATGCACACGCTGCTGGCGCTTCCAGCCGTTAAAGGCCACCTCGCCCGCCGGTGCGCTCATACGTTTTTCCATGCCCTTGATGTCGCCTCCCGCGCAGAAGCCTTTGCCGGTGCCGGTGATGATGAGGGCGCGGATCTGGCTGCTCGCTGCCACCTCTTCCAGCAACTCGATCATGTGGCTGCGCATCTCGTCGCTGATCGCATTGCGAGCCTCGGGGCGATTGAGGGTCAGCACTGCGATGCCGTCGTCATCGACGGCCATGTGGATCGGCGAAGTAACACTTTGCAACATCGTCATGGGGAATCTCTCTCTTGTTGTTGGCATGGCAGCGGCCCAAACTGAAGAGCCTTGCGCTGATCCCAAGTCTATGGAGCTCCCCATGATTGACAATCCGGCAATTCCACTGGGTGGAACACGATGAGCGAGGACGACGGGTTTGATACGCCGGGCGCCGGCAAAGCGCCGATAAACCGTTCGCTTGAGCGCGGCCTGGAAATTCTGCGAGCCTTCCGTGCAGGCACCGAATACCTGGGCAATGGCGATATCAGCGAGCGCACCGGGTTGTCCAAGTCCACGATCAGTCGTTTGACCCAGACACTGATCCACAGCGGCATGCTGGTGTACGACGGCCAGCGCAGTGCTTATCGCCTCGCACCCGCCACCCTTTGCTTTGGCAATGCCATGTACAACAGCAGCTCGCTGATACACCTTGCCGCGCCGCTGATGCGCGAAGCCGCTCAGACGCTGAAAGTGAACGTAGGTTTGGCCGCTGCCGACCGAGATGAAATGATCTATCTGGAATCGATCCGACTGAGTCGCAAGAACACACCGCGCACAGTACAAACCGGCCAGCGAGTCCCCATGGAATTCACATCCCTGGGGCGTGCCTATCTTGCAACTATTCCCGCTCAAAAACGGCAGACGCTGATGGAGCAATTCAAGTCCAAACGCTGCGATGCCAGATGGAAGGTGCTCAAAACGGATATCGAAGAATCATGCGAAAGTGTTCGACTCAGGGGGTACTGCGCTGCGTCTTGGCAAGCTGAAGTAGTCGCTATTTCCACTCCTCTGGGCATTCACAATTACAAAGATCACATTTTGAATATCAGCTTATCTACTCCGCAGTCCATCGAAGCCGTACTGGAGCAATACGCTGAGCATTTGCTGGCTCTCGCCGACAAAATCCGCGCGGTTGTTGATACCTTGGATTAATCCTCGATGTTCGACGAGCGGCTGATATTTGAACCCCTCATCGCCGGCAACCAGTGCGGTCGCAAGAACAGAAACGTTTTACGTATCGATCAGGTATGTAACGCGAAAGCATTGATCTTTTAAAGGGTGACGCTGCCGGATAGCATCCACATCGAACCCCATACTTCATTCAGCCAATCTCTCTCGAACCATCTCAAAAAAGGTCGTCAGGATGCGCCGGGAACTCTGTGCACGCAGGCAAACCAGTGTCTCGGTGAAGCGTCGCTGACTATCGACGATTGGCAACCCGCGAAGCCGCGAGTCGAAGCCAAGCTCGGTCGCCGAGACAACACCTACGCCCATACCTATCGCCACGGCTTCGCGCGCGGCTTCACGGCCTTCCACTTCGATCGCCTTGCGGATGCGCAAGCCCGCGGTTGCCATCTCTTCCTCCAGGCACAGGCGCGTCACTGAGCCTTTTTCGCGCAGGACCAGCGGCGTGTCGTGCAGATCGCCAAGGCTGATGGATTCGCGTTGCGCCCAGGGATGGTCAAGCGCGACGAACGCGAGCATCGGATCGCTACGCAGGGGCAGCGACAGCAGTCGGTCGTCTTCGATATTGCGCCCCAGCAGAGCAATGTCGGCCTGATGGCCGAACAACCGCTGCAACACTTCATCGGTATTGGCGGTTTCAATCTTCACATCGATACCGGGATAACGACTGCAAAAGCGTGCGACATAGGGCAGCACATGCACCGGCGCATCCACAGCGAGGTTCAAGGTTCCCGTGGACAGGGTGCGGTAGTCCATCAGCATGTCGTGGGCATCGACACTGATATCAAACAAGCGCCGGGTCAGGCCGAACAACCGCTCGCCCACTTCAGTCAGGCGTACCAGACGCTTGTCGCGGTAGAACACCATCACCCCGTAGTAATCCTCAAGCTTGCGAACCTGGTCGGACACCGCCGGTTGAGACAGGCAGAGCTGCTCTGCCGCGCGGGTAAAACTTCCGTTGATAGCGACAGCGTGGAACGCCTTGAGTTGAGTATGGGAAATCGTCATCGGGGAAGCCTCAGCATAGGTTCAGCTTATTCATGCATACGTTAAATCGATTTTATTTATAAACGATGAACTGCAAGCATGGTTTTCACAAGCCCCGACCAGTGTTCGAACACTGCGCCCTCCTATCAACCTGGGAATGCTTAATGGAAATCGAACGTTTCACAGCCCTAAAACGCCGCTCGGACATGGTCCGGTACGACAACCACCTCTATATCGGAGGCCAGGTTGCCAGCGACCTCAGGGGCGATATCGAGGAGCAGACCCGCGAGGTGCTCGCCGGTATCGAGCAGCTATTGCTCAGTGCCGGCAGCAGCCGCAAGCAGGTGCTTTCGGTGCGTATCCTGCTCGCCCATCGCGAGGACTATGCAGGGCTCAACAAAGTCTGGGACGCGTTCTTTCCCGAAGGCCATGCCCCCACACGAGCTTGCACCCTGGCGGATTTGATCGACCCCGGTTGGCGCGTGGAAATGATCGTGGTCGCCGCGTGCGGCTGATTGCTTCCTGAAACCCTGCCCCCAAACCGCTCCAACGGAGATGACCTCATGCGCCCCTACTGGCTCGATCAGGCCCTGAAAACTCAACCCGACTCGCCCTGCCCGCCGCTGCGGCAGAACACCCGCGCCGATGTCTGCATTGTCGGTGGTGGTTACACCGGTTTGTGGACCGCGATCATGCTCAAAGAACAGAATCCCGAGCTGGACGTGGTCATCGTCGAAGCCGACATCTGCGGTGCCGGTGCCAGTGGGCGCAACGGCGGCTGTGCACTGTCCTGGTCGGCCAAGTACTTCACCCTGGAACGCTTGTTCGGCGTCGAGGAGGCAATACGCCTGGTCAAGGAATCGGAGCAGAGCATTTACGCCATCGGCAGCTTTTGCGAGAAGTACGCGGTTGATGCCGATTACCGTCTCGATGGCACGCTTTACACGGCGACTAACCGCGCTCAGGTCGGTTCGACCGACGGGGTGATCGCCGCGCTGGAGCGCAATGGCATCAACTCTTTCTCCAAATGCGCGCTAGCTGACGTACAGCGTATGGCGGGTTCAACCCGACACGTGGAAGGCTGGTTCTCGCCTGCGGCAGCCAGTGTGCAACCGGGCAAGCTGGTGCGTGGTCTGCGTCGAGTCGCAATGGAGTTGGGTGTGCGCATCTACGAAGGCTCGCCGATGACCGGTTTGGAAGAGGGGCTGCCCACCATCGTCAACACGCCGAACGGGAAAGTGACCTGCGATCGTGTCGTGTTGGCGATGAACGCCTGGATGGCCCGTGCTTTTCCACAGTTCTCGCGGTCGGTAGCCATCGTCTCCAGCGACATGATTATTACTGAGCCACGACCTGACCTGCTCGAGCGCATAGGCCTGACCAGCGGGGTCACCGTGCTCGACTCACGTATCTTCGTGCATTACTACCACAACACTCCGGACGGCCGGATCATGCTCGGCAAAGGTGGCAATACCTTCGCTTACGGCGGGCGCATCCTGCCCGTATTCGACCAGCCTTCGCCCTACAAAGGATTGTTGCGCAACACCCTTGCGGAGTTCTTCCCGGACTTTGCCAATGTCGGCATCGCCGCCACCTGGAATGGCCCGTCCGATCGCTCCGTCACCGGGCTACCGTTCTTCGGTCGCATGGGCGCTAGCGGCAACATCTTTTATGGCTTCGGCTATTCCGGCAGCGGCGTCGGCCCGTGTCATATGGGAGGGAAAATCCTCTCATCGCTGGTGTTGGGGATGGACAACCCATGGACACGCTCGCCGCTGGTGCAAGGTCCACTCGGCCATTTCCCACCGGAGCCGATCCGTTACCTGGGCTCACTGATGGTGCGCAACGCCATTCGCCGCAAGGAGCACGCCGAGGACCACAACCTGCGCCCCCGTCGACTGGATGTGCGTCTGGCGAAATTCGCCGCGGCGGCTGGCAAGTCAGACAAGGGCTAACGCCTCCATCACGCAGCGAAAACATTACGCTTGCCACTAAAAACCGCCTGGCCATTGGCCGGGCGGTTTTTTTGTTTACAACACAGATGCGTCGCGCCGCCCAGTGGCCTTGATCGCCCAGGGCGCGGCGATCTGAACCGGATAACCATGGAATCGCGATAATAGAGCGCGAGATCCAAGATGCTCACTTATAAGCTCAGCTTGTTATTGACATGTGATAAATCGATTTCAGTTATTTCTAGGCGAGTGTTTTTATTGGCCCATGCATCACTCCTTACAAAAACAACACCGCCGGAGAAGATCATGACCAAAGCTGAATTCCCGACCACACAAGCGCTGGCTACTCCAGCCTTGGGTGAACCTTACCTGCTGACGCCAGGCCCGTTGACCACGTCCAAAGCCACCAAGGAAGCGATGCTGCGCGACTGGGGTTCATGGGATGTTTCCTTCAATCAAGTCACTGCTGAAGTTCGCCAGAACTTGCTCAGCATGGCAGGCATAAAGGACGACAGCTTCGTCTGCGTGCCTTTGCAAGGCAGCGGCAGCTATTCGGTGGAGGCTGCTTTAGCCACTGCCATCCCTCGAGACGGCAAAGCGCTTGTATTAATGAATGGCGCCTATGGCCAACGCGCCACCAAGACCCTGGAGTATCTGGGTCGCGCGTTTATCACCCTGGACAAAGGGGATTACTTGCCGCCCCAGCCCGAGGAAGTGGACGCCCTGCTCAGGGATAACCCGGACGTCACCAACGTCTTCCTCGTCCATTGCGAAACCAGCTCCGGCATTCTCAATCCGCTGCGCCAAATTGCCGATGTGGTGAATGCGCATGGCAAGAGCCTGATCATCGATGCGATGAGCTCCTTCGGAGCTGTGCCATTGGCGGTCGATGAAATACCTTTCGACGTGGTGGTGTCTTCTGCCAACAAATGCATCGAGGGTATTCCGGGGTTCGGTTTCGTTATCATCCGTCGCTCCGTGATCGAGGCCGCCAAAGGCCGCGCCAATTCACTCAGCCTCGACCTTTACGAGCAGTGGGTTTACATGGAGCGCACTGGCCAATGGCGTTTCACGCCACCGACCCACAGCGTGGTAGCGTTCCATAAAGCCTTGGAGCAACACACTGCCGAAGGCGGCGTGCATGGCCGGTTGGCGCGCTACACCCGCAATCGCGATGTACTCGTCACCGGCATGCGCGAACTTGGCTTTAGAACATTGCTTGAGGACCGTTGGCTGTCGCCAATCATCACCACGTTCTTCAGTCCAGAACATCCAAATTTTGAGTTCAAACGGTTCTACGATGAACTCAAAGCCCGTCAGTTCATCATCTACCCCGGCAAACTGACGGTAGCCGAAAGTTTCCGTATTGGCTGTATCGGCCAGATCGACGAATACATCGTCCACCAGTTGCTGCGCGCCATCGCCGACAGTCTTGTAGCGATGAACGTCGACATGCAACAGCCGACAGGCTGACCGCCCCTTTAAAGGTTCTTGTCAATTCGAGCACAGGTGCAATGGGTAGCACCTTTGGACAGGGATCTTTTTTTAAAACATGGATCCGGTGACTTATCGCTAGGCAATGCCGAGCAGCAGTCAGTGACCGTGGCAATTTAAAACTTAAAGCCTGATGCCATTCACTGCCATCTAATCGATGTCGTGTGCGTGGACAGATTTTCTGTACCGAAAACAAAAACAATTACTTTGCGCTGTCTGGCACCACATACGGGATCAGAACACCATGAACAAGAATGCTACAAGTCCTCTCGCAACCGGCTGGAAATCGCTCCAGCGTTGGCGCGTGCAAATTTTCCTCATCACCTGGGTGGCCTATGCCGCCTTCTACTTTACCCGCAAGGCGTTTTCTGTCGCCAAACTGGGTATTGGCGAAGACCCGAACTTCATCCTCGAAAAGTCCATGATGGCCAATCTGGATGCCCTCTACCTTACCGCGTATGCAGTAGGACAGTTTCTTTGGGGCAACTTCTCTGACCGCTTCGGCCCGAGGGTCGTGGTACTTAGCGGGCTCGTCATTTCCGCGTTAGCTGCGCTACTTATGGGCACTTACGCCACCTTACCGATTTTCGCCTCCTGCATGTTAATCCAGGGCCTGGCTCAGTCCACCGGTTGGTCTGGCCTGTGCAAGAACGTCGGTAGTTTTTTCAGCACTGGCGAACGCGGCCGCGTACTGGGTTACTGGAGCACCTGCTACGCCTTCGGGGGTCTGGTAGCAACACCGTTTGCCGGTTGGTGGGCTTATAACCAGTACCATGACTGGCGCATAGCGTTCATCAGCAGCGCCGTGGTGGTACTGGTTGTAGCGGTATTGTTCTTTTTCCTGCAGCGCAACCAGCCAGAAGATGTCGGCCTGCCTCCCGTCGAGATCGAAATAGAACCCGTCAGCAAGGTCGCAGTTCCGCGCGAAAGTATGTGGGCTGGCTTGCGCACGGTGATGAAAAATCGAACTGTGCTGGTGCTTGGCCTCGCGTATTTCATGCTCAAGCCAGCGCGCTACGCGATCCTCCTGTGGGGGCCAGTCATTATCTACGAACGGATGCCCGAGATTGGCAAAGTGGCATCCGCAATCGTTCCAACGGCTTTTGAACTAGCGGGTCTGGCAGGTCCGATCCTCATCGGTATCGCATCAGACAAGTACTTCGGTGCTCGTCGTATGCCGGCCTGTGTCCTTAGCCTGGTTCTTCTCACCATTTGCCTTGCGCTGTTCGTCCCCGCCATGCAGAGCGGAAGTCTTTACATGGTGGTTGGCCTGCTATTCATGATGGGCCTGACACTCTACGGGCCGGATTCGATGATGAGCGGCTCGGCTGCCATTGATTTCGGCAGTAAGGACGGTGCGGCTTCCGCCGCAGGTTTCGTCAACGGTTGCGGTTCGATAGGGGCGGTCCTCGGCGGCCTGTTACCCGGATATTTCGACACCACCACCATATTCCTGGTGTTCACCGTCGCGGCGCTGCTGGCCAGCTTGATGTTGATTCCATTTTGGAACAGTCGCCCGAAAACGGTGGAAAGCAAGGAGCTGGCCTCAACTCCAGTGCAACCGGTCATTGTCGGCACCAACTCCTGAACCCGAATCAATCACTCACCCATTACTGGAGCAATCATCATGGACTACAAACAACCTTCCCAACTGCAAGCTGTGGTTTTGGACTGGGCGGGCACCGTCGTTGATTTCGGTTCGTTCGCACCGACCCAGATTTTCGTCGAAGCCTTTGCCGAGTTCGGCGTTGCGGTTGCCCTGCAAGAAGCTCGCGGACCGATGGGCATGGGCAAGTGGGACCACATCCGCACGCTGTGCAACGAGCCACAGATTGCCGACCGCTACCATGCCGCCTTCGGTCGGTTGCCAACCGATGATGATGTCACCGCCCTCTACGAACGCTTCATGCCGCTGCAGATCGAAAAGATCGCGCTGCACTCGGCGCTGATTCCTGGTGCGCTCGACACCATCAACGGCTTGCGCGACAAGGGCCTGAAAATCGGTTCCTGCTCAGGCTACCCGGCTGTGGTCATGGAGAAAGTCGTAGAGCTGGCGCGCAAGAACGGTTATGTCACCGACCACGTGGTGGCGACTGACGAAGTGCCCAATGGACGCCCGCACCCTGCTCAAGCCTTGGCCAACGTGATTGCGCTGGGGATTAGCGACGTCGCCGCGTGCGTAAAGGTCGATGACACCTGGCCCGGCATTCTGGAAGGTCGTAGTGCGGGCATGTGGACCGTGGCGCTGACCTGCTCCGGCAATGCATTGGGCCTGACCTATGAAGAGTTCAAGGATTTATCCCTGGAGGAATTGGCCGAGGAACGCGCGCGCATCGTCAAGATGTTCGAAGGTTCCCGCCCGCACTACCTGATCGACACCATCGTTGATTTGCCGGCGGTCATCGAAGACATCAATGCCCGTCTGGCACGTGGCGAAACCCCTCAGGGCTCTTGAGCCTGTAGCGCTTGTGCAACTGACAGTGGCCGTCCCAAGGACGGCCACAACCAAAAAATACAAGAGAACGCCATCATGAACTACGCCCACCCTGGTACTCCCGGTTCCATAGTTTCCTTCAAGTCCCGTTACGGTAACTACATCGGCGGCGAGTTCGTCGCGCCTGTCAAAGGTCAGTACTTCACCAATACCTCGCCCGTGAATGGCCAACCGATTGCCGAATTCCCGCGCTCCACGGCCGAAGACATCGACAAAGCCCTGGACGCCGCCCACGCCGCTGCCTATGCCTGGGGCGCCACGTCCGCCCAGGCGCGCTCGCTGGTGCTGCTGAAAATCGCCGACCGCATTGAACAGAACCTGGAAGTTCTGGCAATCACCGAATCCTGGGACAACGGCAAAGCCGTGCGTGAAACCCTCAACGCCGACATCCCGCTGGCCGCCGACCATTTCCGCTACTTCGCCGGTTGCATCCGCGCCCAGGAAGGCAGCGCCGCCGAGATCGATGGCAACACCGTGGCCTATCACATCCACGAACCGCTGGGCGTGGTCGGGCAGATCATCCCGTGGAACTTCCCGATCCTGATGGCCGCCTGGAAACTCGCCCCGGCCCTGGCCGCCGGTAACTGCGTGGTGCTCAAGCCTGCCGAGCAAACCCCGCTGGGCATTACCGTGCTGATGGAGCTCATCGGCGACCTGCTGCCGCCGGGCGTGCTGAACGTCGTTCAAGGCTTCGGCAAAGAAGCCGGCGAAGCCCTGGCCACCAGCAAACGCATCGCCAAGATCGCCTTCACCGGCTCGACCCCGGTCGGCTCGCACATCATGAAATGCGCCGCCGAAAACATCATTCCGTCCACCGTGGAGCTGGGTGGCAAGTCGCCGAACATCTTCTTCGAAGACATCATGAAGGCCGAACCTTCCTTCATCGAAAAAGCCGCTGAAGGCCTGGTGCTGGCGTTCTTCAACCAGGGCGAAGTCTGCACCTGCCCTTCCCGCGCGCTGGTGCAGGAGTCGATCTACGACGACTTCATGAAAGTGGTGATGAAGAAAGTGCTGTCGATCAAACGTGGCGACCCGCTGGACACCGACACCATGGTTGGCGCCCAGGCGTCCGAGCAGCAATTCGACAAAATCCTGTCGTACCTGGAAATCGCCAAGGGCGAAGGCGCCGAGCTGCTGACCGGCGGCAAGGTGGAAAAACTCGAGGGCAACCTGGCGACCGGGTATTACATCCAGCCGACCCTGCTCAAGGGCACCAACAAAATGCGCGTGTTCCAGGAAGAAATCTTTGGCCCGGTGGTGAGCATCACCACCTTCAAGGACGAAGCCGAAGCCCTGGCCATCGCCAACGACACCGAGTTCGGCCTGGGTGCCGGCCTCTGGACCCGCGACATCAACCGCGCCTATCGCATGGGCCGCGCCATCAAGGCCGGTCGTGTGTGGACCAACTGCTACCACCTGTACCCGGCGCATGCCGCGTTCGGTGGTTACAAGAAGTCCGGCGTCGGCCGTGAAACCCACAAGATGATGCTCGATCACTATCAGCAGACCAAAAACCTGCTGGTGAGCTACGACATCAATCCGTTGGGCTTCTTCTAAAAATCGAGGGTTATACAGGTAATCCTGTGTCGCCCTTTCCAATAGCTTTCGCGAGCAGGCTCGCTCCCACATTTGAAATGCGTGCCCGCTGTGGGAGCCGGCTTGCTCGCGAAGGCGTCCTCGATAACCTGACATTCAAGGACTGGATGCCCTGCTCCCCTTGATCGATCCTTTGGAGTCCTCGATGAAAATCCGTTACAAGGTGAGCCTTGTGGCTGCTTGTGTGCTGTTCGTGACAACCAGTCTTCTGTCGCTGGTTCAGGTAGAGCAGATACGTACGATTTTGCGTCATCAGGTCGAGGCGAGCATCTCCGAATCGAGCAATGCTGTGGCACGTCAGATCGAAAACTGGCTGAACGGCAAACTGCGTCTGATGGATTTGACGTCCCAAGCGATCGACCGCCAGTACAGTGCGCAAGCGACCCAACGAATCATCGATTCGCCCATTTTGAAAGATGAATTCAAGCTGGTATTCGGCGCCCTTGAGTCTGATGGAAAACCCATCAAGAACACTGCCTCCTGGAATCCAAAACCTGATTATGACGGTCGCACCCGCCCTTGGTACGCAACCGGAAAAGCCGGTAGCCAGGCCGTTTTAACCGAACCCTACAAGGACTCCACCACGGGTGAAATTCTGATTTCGGCAGTCGCGCGGATCAGCGACGCCGGTCAGTTGCTCGGGGTATTTGGTGGTGACATCCGCCTGACTACGGTTGCCGATGCCATCAATACACTGGATTTCGGTGGGGCCGGTTATGCGTTCCTGCTGAGTAAAAGTGGCAACATTATTTCCCATCCGGACGCCGAGCTGAACGGCAAGCCCTACAACCAGCTTTTCGCAGGCAGCGTTCTGCCTCTCGACAGTCAGCTTCAGCAGGTCAGCAGCGGTGGGAAGTCTCTCCTGGTGTCCTTCATTCCGCTCTCCGGTCTCAAGGGCATGGATTGGTATATCGGTGTGGTGCTGGATCAGGACATCGTTATGGCCGCAGCCCACATCCTGAGCTGGCGTGCCGTCATCGGTACCGGCCTGGGCGTGCTGATTAGCCTGTTGGTGCTGGGCCTGCTGGTAAGGCGGCTACTGCGCCCCCTGGATCAACTCAAGGATTCGTTGGCAGACATCAATCGCGGAGAAGGCGACCTGACCCGCCAACTACCCGTGGTCGGCAATGATGAAATTGCGTTAGTCGCCGGGGAGTTCAACCAGTTCCTGCAGAACCTGAAAGCGCTCATTGGCGATGTGAAAAACAGCTCGCAACGCGTTCGTGAGAGCACCACAGCGACGTCATGCGAAGCGGACCAGGCAGCCAACCGTGTACAAGTTCAATTACAAGAACTGGATCAATTGGCCACCGCCATGACCGAGATGGCATCGACAGCCGAAGATGTCGCCCGTAACGCCCAAACCGCTGCCGAAGCGGCAATCGCTGCTAACGAGGAAACAGCGGACGGGGTTGCTCTGGTTTCCAGATCTACGGGGGCCATCAAGCGTTTGGCTGAAGAGATGGACGCCACAGGTCATGCGATCAATGAGTTGTCCACGCTCAGTCAAAGCATTGAGTCCATTGTGGCGGTTATCACCAGCATCGCCGACCAGACCAACCTTCTTGCACTCAATGCGGCCATCGAGGCGGCACGTGCCGGCGAATCGGGACGCGGATTTGCTGTGGTGGCTGATGAGGTGCGCTCACTGGCCTCGCGAACCCAGCAATCCACGCAGGAAATACGCGAGATGATCGACCAGTTGCAGACAGGCGTGAAACACGCCCAAGTGCAAATGCAGCAAAGCCGCGATACGGCTAGCAAGACTGCCGGGGATGCCAACGCAGCCAATGACACCCTGAAGCGCATACGTGAGGCCATTTATCGTATCAATGACATGAACCTGCAGATCGCCGCGGCGGCTGAAGAACAAAGCGCCACGACCGAAGAAATCAATCGCAACACGACCAATATCCGCGATATCAGTCTTGAGGTATCCGGCAGTGCGGACAAACAGGTTCGTCAATGTTCAGTGATGGTGGACCACGTCGGCCAGCAGGACAAACTGCTCAGTCGTTTCAGGATTTGAGTTTCGCAATTGCCTGAGTGCTCAGGCTGCAAACAGTGACAAATCACAAACAACTATTCCACCGAGGTAAGAAAGATGAGTGCGGCTTCTCTGTATCCCGTTCGTCCCGAGGTTCTGGCCAATACGCTGACTGACGAGGCAACCTACAAAGCCATGTACCAGCAGTCGGTCGTCAACCCGGACGGCTTCTGGCGCGAGCAAGCCAAGCGCCTCGACTGGATCAAGCCTTTCACCACGGTGAAGCAAACCTCCTTCGACGATCACCATGTCGACATCAAATGGTTCGCCGACGGCACCCTCAACGTTTCCTACAACTGCCTCGACCGTCATCTGGCCGAGCGCGGCGATCAAGTCGCGATCATTTGGGAAGGGGATGACCCGGCCGAAAGCCGCAACATCACCTACCGCGAGCTGCACGAACAAGTCTGCAAGTTCGCCAACGCCTTGCGCGGCCAGGATGTGCATCGCGGCGACGTGGTGACTATCTATATGCCGATGATCCCCGAAGCCGTGGTCGCCATGCTGGCCTGCACCCGGATCGGCGCGATTCACTCGGTGGTGTTCGGTGGTTTCTCGCCGGAAGCCCTGGCCGGTCGCATCATCGACTGCAAATCCAAAGTGGTCATCACCGCTGACGAAGGCATTCGTGCCGGCAAGAAGATCCCGCTCAAGTCCAACGTCGATGACGCGCTGACCAACCCGGAAACCAGCAGCATCCAGAAAGTCATCGTGTGCAAGCGCACCGGTGGCAACATCAAGTGGAACCAGCATCGCGACATCTGGTACGAAGACCTGATGAAAGTGGCGGGCAGTGTCTGCGCGCCGAAAGAGATGGGCGCTGAAGAAGCGCTGTTCATCCTTTACACCTCCGGTTCGACTGGCAAGCCGAAGGGTGTGCAGCACACCACCGGCGGTTACTTGCTGTACGCCGCCATGACCCACGAGCGCGTGTTCGACTACCGCCCGGGCGAAATCTACTGGTGCACCGCCGACGTCGGCTGGGTCACTGGCCACAGCTATATCGTCTACGGCCCGCTGGCCAACGGCGCGACCACGCTGCTGTTCGAAGGCGTGCCGAACTACCCGGACATCACCCGGGTGGCGAAGATCGTCGACAAGCACAAGGTCAACATCCTCTACACCGCACCGACCGCGATACGCGCGATGATGGCGTCGGGTCAAGCCGCTGTTGAAGGTGCTGATGGCAGCAGTTTGCGCCTGTTGGGTTCGGTGGGTGAGCCGATCAACCCGGAAGCCTGGGACTGGTACTACAAGAATGTGGGCAAGTCCCGTTGCCCGATCGTCGACACCTGGTGGCAGACCGAAACCGGCGGCAACATGATGAGCCCGCTGCCGGGCGCCCACGCCCTCAAGCCGGGTTCGGCGGCACGTCCGTTCTTCGGTGTGGTGCCAGCGTTGGTCGACAACCTGGGCAACATCATCGAAGGCGTGGCCGAGGGCAACCTGGTGATTCTCGATTCGTGGCCAGGCCAGGCGCGCACGCTGTACGGCGACCATGACCGCTTCGTCGACACCTACTTCAAGACCTTCCGTGGCATGTACTTCACCGGTGACGGCGCACGTCGCGATGAAGACGGTTACTACTGGATCACCGGGCGTGTGGACGACGTGCTCAACGTGTCCGGCCACCGCATGGGTACTGCCGAGATCGAAAGCGCGATGGTTGCGCACCCGAAAGTTGCCGAAGCGGCCGTGGTTGGTGTGCCGCACGACATCAAGGGGCAGGGCATTTATGTCTACGTCACGTTGATCGCGGGTGAAGAGCCGAGCGAGCAACTGCGTCTGGAACTGAAAAACTGGGTGCGTAAAGAGATCGGTCCGATTGCTTCGCCGGACGTGATCCAGTGGGCACCGGGGCTGCCGAAAACCCGTTCGGGCAAGATCATGCGCCGGATCCTGCGCAAGATTGCGACTGCCGAATACGATGGGTTGGGTGATATCTCCACCCTGGCGGATCCGGGTGTGGTGCAGCATTTGATTGATGAGCACATATCAATAAACGTGGCCTAACAGCTACCCATAGTCCCTGGCAGCAGGTATTCGTTCATTCCGTTGTTCAGGATGAATGAGGCTCGCTGGGGACATCGAATGTTTCTTGGTAGTCCATATACGGAGTTTCAAAAAGCACACTTTCCTGCGGACAAAACAAAACCCCTACCTGCATACGCAGATAGGGGTTTCGGAATTTAATCTTGACGATGACCTACTCTCACATGGGGAAACCCCACACTACCATCGGCGATGCATCGTTTCACTGCTGAGTTCGGGATGGGATCAGGTGGTTCCAATGCTCTATGGTCGTCAAGAAATTCGGTAGCCAGCTCGTTTGCCTTACGGCACACGCTCCAGCGAATGGGTATGTGATAGATCTCGGTGTTTGTGAACAATCGAACTTTCGGTTCATTTCGTCTTCACACACCGCAATCTGGTGCCCTTTCAGGTCAGCAAATTGCTTGGGTGTTATATGGTCAAGCCTCACGGGCAATTAGTATTGGTTAGCTCAACGCCTCACAGCGCTTACACACCCAACCTATCAACGTCGTAGTCTTCGACGGCCCTTCAGGGGACTCAAGGTCCCAGTGAGATCTCATCTTGAGGCTAGTTTCCCGCTTAGATGCTTTCAGCGGTTATCTATTCCGAACATAGCTACCCGGCAATGCCACTGGCGTGACAACCGGAACACCAGAGGTTCGTCCACTCCGGTCCTCTCGTACTAGGAGCAGCCCCTCTCAAATCTCAAACGTCCACGGCAGATAGGGACCGAACTGTCTCACGACGTTCTAAAC